>JBBSYY010000064.1:0-1540 GCA_038044985.1 Nanobdellota archaeon | reverse complement strand
TCAGCAAGTTTTAAAAACCTTAGTTCTGATTAGGATATTAATAAAAAGATAACTAATAATAGTAAATATAAGCTAAAACTTAAAATGAGGTGGCTTTATATCTGGTTGATTATTATTAGCATTACTAAAAATAAATCTGACGTTGATAACAAAACACTAAAATGGGATTAATGAATGCAGCAAAATTAATAAAAAATAGAAAAAAGTTTAGATGGAGCGATAGAAAGTACAAAGTTAGAACTCTTGATTTATTTAAAAAATCAGATCCTTTGGGAGGAAAAAACCAAGCTAGAGGGATTGTTACTGGAAAAGTTCAAAAAGAGGCAAAGCAGCCAAACTCTGCTATGAGAAAATGTTGCAGAGTTCAACTGATTAAAAACTCTAAAACAGTCACTGCGTTTATTCCAGGAAATTTAGCGCAAAAATTTGTCGATGAACATGATGAGGTTATAATTGAAAGAATAGGAGGAAAACAAGGTAGGTCAAAAGGAGATATTCCTGGAGTTAGATGGCAAGTTATTAAAGTAAATGACCAACCGCTTTCATTATTATGGCAAGGCAAAATTGAAAAGGGTAGAAGATAAAATGGAAATTTACAATATTAGTAATTATGAAAATTTAAGAAAAAAATCTGAAAAATCTTCGAATATAAATCAAGCTATCTTAAAATTTGAAAATGGAAACTTAAATAATAAATTAAACAATTATTATGAAAACTGTATTAAAACTTGAGCATTATATTCTGGAGAGGATATATGGAGATTTGTTGATTAAAATGGAAGGAGAATTTATAAAATGGAAGAATTAAAAAATCTTTTAAAAAAATTTGGGAAAATAAACAATGATTTTTTATTTGATGGCTGTAAAAATTGTGAAGAAAATAGTTGTATTTACCATTATATAAAATTAGATGATGGAAAAATTTATCCGAGAAATAATACATGTTTTGGTAGAGAAGAAACATGCCACGATTGTAATATTTTAAATAAAGAAGGGAATTATCATCATTTTGGATGTGATATGGAAATATGTCCTTTGTGTAAAAAACAATTAATTTCATGTAATTGTATTATCGAAGGAATTTTTAAAAGCTAAAATGAGTAATAAATAAAATAATCGATTACCAAATAGATAATATTAATAACCAGTAAATTAAGTGAGATAAATAACATTCAAGAGAAATCAAGAAAGGCTTAACAAGTCTCGCTTATTAAATCATAGATTACTAAAATAAATTAATGGCGATTTAAAAACTAAAAAATCAAAGATTAATTACTAAAATAAATAAAAACAACAAATCACAAAAATGTCAGAGCAAGAACTTGGAGAAATTGAAGAAACTCATATTGAAGAAACAGAACAAATACCAAAAAGTATTGTTGAAGGTACTCAACAGTTTAAGCTTTTTGGAATTTATGATATCTCCAACATAAAAGTAAATGACCATGGGATAAGACGTTATATTAATTTTAGTTCTAGATTAATGGTTAAAAGTCATGGAAGAATTAGAGAAAAATTTGGGAGAGCAAAAATTAATTTA
>JBBSYY010000063.1:0-2909 GCA_038044985.1 Nanobdellota archaeon | reverse complement strand
TATCAACTCCAAATATAATCTTTATAGAAGTTAATCAGGAAATTATCTCAAATTCAATAGAGATTTATAATAAAGTAAGATTAGATCCAAGGGATGCTATACATTTAGCATCAATGCAATCAAAAAAAGTAATATCAATAGTCAGCACAGATTCTGACTTTGATGAAATAAAAGAAATTAAGAGAATTGATTTTAGAAGATAAAATTAAAAAGGAAGAGGTGTACAGCAAACACAACCTATATTCATTTCTGAATGTATAAACTTACTAAAATTAGAATTGCAAGTTAATATTGACTGCACCCATTTTTGTTCAAAGACTTCATCGGAAAATGATTTGTCTCTAAAATCTACCCGTCCAAAAACACATTTCTGATTGTAAACATCACAAACCCCATTACAATTTTTTGATTTTACTCCGCTATCTCCCAGTTTAATTTCACATCTTCCAAAAACATCTAGTGATGTTTCCTTTTGATTGCTAAAGATTTTATCAACCTCCTGTTTCGTATAAACTTGGGGCCCTCTTCTATTCTCCTTTACATTAATAACATTCCCTGTTATAGAAGCTGTTATTATAGACGCTATAACAGCGACAACCAAAGCAACTCCAATAACTGCCCATAATTGCACCTTTACCATTCTACACCTTATTTTAAAATTTAGGATTATTAGAAGAAAGATATATATATCTTTCGATTTTTAGAATTCTAAAATAATTTAATTTTTGGATAAATAAAACAGTTAGTAATCCATATCAAAAGTTAAAAATAATTAGTGGGGATAACACCAATTATCTCTTTTATAACAAATTACCAAAATAAATTCAATAACACAATGAAACCAAAAATACTTCAAATCGGAGCAGAGGCAATTATCTCTTTAAAAGATAACCAAATAATCAAAAACAGAACTAAAAAATCTTATAGACTACCTATTATAGATGAAAAGCTAAGAAGCTCTAGAACAAGGCACGAATCAAAGATTATTGAAAAATTAAGAAAAATAATTCCCATCCCAAAAATTATTAAAATCGATGAAAATAATAAAACCATTGTTATGGAATTTATTGACGGGGAAAAAATTTCTGAGCATTTAGAAAATCTTAACTGGAAAAAAATCTGCAAACAAATAGCTTCTGTTATTACAAAAATACATAACAACAACATAATTCATGGCGACCTTACTACTAGTAATATGATTTATAAAAATAATAAAATTTACCTTATTGATTTTGGTTTAGGATTTCACTCTCATAAAATAGAAGCTAAAGCTGTTGACTTACACTTATTAAAACAAGCTCTTGAAGCAAAACATTTTTTAATAGCAGAGCAAGCTATAAAGATAATTTTAGATAGTTATAAATCCAATAATGGTAATTTAATTCTTGAACAGCTAAAAAGAGTTGAGTCTAGAGGGAGATATAAAGATAAATATTAATTCTAAGGAAATTACAGAAACCCTTATAAAACTGAAGAAACTACTTTTAAAATAGCCCTGTCGTCCAGTGGTCAAGGATACGAGGCTTTGGACCTCGCGACCCAGGTTCGAATCCTGGCAGGGCTATTTAAGATTTGCAAAGCAAATCTTATTTATTCTAGTATTTAATCAAATATGTATTGTTTTTATTTTTATAGAATTCCGAGCATTTTCAATTTAGCATCTAAAAACTAACAAAGAATTGAGAATGCGAGATGGCAGGGCTATTCATCATTTAAAACAACAGATTTAAAAACTACTATTTAAACTAATTATCATGAAACAAAAACAAGAAGTAAAAGAACTAAAAAAACCACTATGGTTAAAATATACAAAAGAAGAGGTACAAAAAATTATTTTAAAAATTGCTGATAAAGGATTAACAGCTGAAAAAATAGGGCTTGCGCTTAGAGACCAATATGGAATTCCAAAAGTAAAACTATATGGTTTAAAAATAAAAAATGTTTTGGAAGAAAAATTTAAAGAACCGTCATTAATAAATTTAGAAAAAAAATCTCAAAAAATAGAAGGGCATGTTAAGAAAAATAAACATGACAGAAAAGCTAATCGCTCTTTAACAATAACAAAGGCCAAGATTAAGAGGATCAAAAATTATTTAAAGATAACGAGTTAATTACTTTATCAAAAATCTTCCATTTAGAGATTATCAGACAGTTAATATTGAGTAATTCTAAAACAAACTTATAAACTTAGAAATTATATGGTATAATAATCATTTTATATTATATAAATATTTAAAAGACCCCCTATTTGTTTTCTTTCTATGGCAGATGCTGATTTAGTCAGGATGGTAAATTTACCAGATTATGTAGATTATCATTGAGAACCAGGAAAAACTGGTTTTTACCGACCCAATGATTCTCTTTTAGTCTATGTTGACTTTGAAAGAAAGGTAATTTATGGCGATCCTTTGAATGGTAGATTTAAACCAAAAAAATTAGAACCAAGAGATTTAGTGGGGTACACTCGAGTAACGGATAAAGAGGTTAGAGAACATTTTAAAGAAATAACAGATGAAATAAATTTTCTTAAAAAAATGTTTAGAAAACGCTAAAAATTATCTTTTCTTCTAATATATAATCTAGAAGCCATCTAAGAAAATGACCCCTTCGTATATTAATTGCCTTTGACATGTGACATTTCCTTTTTATATTATTTAATAATTCCTATGATTTTCTTTTATCACTACATTAATTTATACTTACTAACCCAATTACTTTTTACTAGAAAACTTATTTAAAAAACATGTAATTACTAAATAAAGAAAAAAAACCTTTTTAAAGCAAAGTCTATTGAGTTATACTTGTAATAAAAATTATTAAGATAAAATTAATAACTTATAATTAAAAACCGAGTAAATATTATCAGACTAAACTGAGAATTGTAAGTTTAATAAGCTAAACTATCAATA
>JBBSYY010000062.1:0-5957 GCA_038044985.1 Nanobdellota archaeon | reverse complement strand
AAAAAACATTTTTTATCCAACTTTAATTTTGTAAAATGCTTTTTGTTTGACAAACGGCACTTTTTAAGATGCGGTACACATAAAGTTTTGTGATTTATTAATATCACCAATAATACTCTTTTTTTAACCTATTTTAAAAACTTTATTATACTCTAAACAATTATTGTAAACTTAATGTTTTTATACTATTCTTTTCTAGCTTATTAATATGGCAAAAATAAATGAAAATTCAAATAAAAAAAATAATCTTAAGAAAATTGCATCTAGGGAAGCTAGATTTACAACCGAAAAAAAATTCAACAATATCTTAGAATTAATGTTTAAAACATCTATTTTTGTTTTATTTGGTATTCTCGTTTCAAAACTTTTTTCTTATTTATATAAAATTATAATCGCCAGATATTTAGGAGCAAATTTATATGGTTTATATTCATTATCTATAGCTATAATAGTTTTTTTTGCGGCTATTTCAGGCTTGGGTTTAAGTGAAGGAGCACTAAGATATATTTCATTATATAGAGGAAAAAATGAACCTTCTAAGACTAGATATGTGTTTAGTGTATGTTATAAATTACTGTTGATTTCAACAATAATTGTCGCTTTAATCACATTTTTTTTAGCCGATTTTATCTCACTAACGATTTTTAAAAATGAGAACTTGATTATATTTATTAAGATTTTTAGTATTTTAATACCTATCTGGGTCTTTTCGATTTTTTTCATGAATATTATGATCGCTCATGAAAAAGTAAAACAACAAACAGCTTTAGAGAAAATTCTTCAAAGTTCCACAAAGCTTTTTTTCCTTATATTTTTTATTTTCCTTGGATTAAAAACAAATGCAGTAATATTCTCTTTTTTTCTTGGGGTTTTTGTTTTTTTTCTGAGCACTTTTTTATACTGCAGGTATAAACTTTCAGATGTTTTTCTTAAATCTGAGATAAGAAAGCAGGAAAAAAAGGAGATTCTAAAAGGGATTTTTTCCTATTCAATACCACTTATGTTTTTTTGGTTGATATCAAGTATTTTTTATTATTTGGATTCTATAATGATAGGTTTTTTTAAAACTGCCTTTGAAGTTGGACTTTATAATACCGCAGTTCCAATAGCAGTACTTCTAGCTATTACTCCAGAACTATTTATACAACTATTCTTTCCGATTATAACAAAAGAATATGCAAGAAAAAATATATCTTTAATAAAAAAATTAAGCGTACAAATTGGTAAATGGATCTTTATAATAAATCTTCCAGTCTTTTTTTTAATGATTTTTTTCCCAGGAGCAATAATAAACTTACTTTTTGGTGCAGATTATCTGGAAGCTACTAATGCATTAAGATTTCTTTTAATAGGCAATCTATTTTCTTCTTTATTTATAATTTCTGATAAGCTTTTGTCAATGGCTGGAAAAACAAAAACACTGCTAATGGATTTGTCAATTTCAGTAATAGCTAATTTTATTTTAAACATTATTTTAGTGCCAAGGCCTTATATATTTGGCATAGACAATTTAAATGGAATAAGTGGAGCTGCAATTGCTACTACCATTTCTCTAATTTTGTTTAATCTTTTATTACTTTTCCATGCGAAATATCATACTTCAATTGTTCCTCTAGGAAAAGAATTTTTCAGGATTTTTTTCATTTCGTTAATCCCAATTTCAATTTTATTTATTTTAAAATCTTTCATAGAGATAACTTTAATTTCAATGATTTTAATTACAATTACTTTTTTTACAAGTTATGTTTTATTACTTTTTTTAATGAAAGGTCTAGATAGAAGCGATTTAATAATAATTAAAACATTTAAAGATAAATTTTTAACTAGAGTTAAAAATAATGCTAATGAACATATCAAAAATACTAAGAAGATTAATGATATTTTCAAATAGACGATAGCTCTTTTGTTAAGAATAAAATTAAATTATAAATTTAAAGAGTTTAGATATTATAAATTTTCAATAAATCATTAATCATAATCAAAATAATCATAAACATTCTTGCAAACTTCGTAGATCTCTTTTTTAGTTAGTTCTGGATACATCGGCAGAGACAAAATTTCTTTAGCGAATTTTTCTGCGTTAGGGAAATCTCCTTCTTTATGATTTAAATAAGAAAGAGCTTTTTGCAAATGTAATGGAATAGGATAATGTATCCTTGTTCCTATTTCTTTAGATTTAAGACAATTCATTAAGCCATCTCTACTTTTCCCATCTTTATCTTCAACTCTTATAACGTATAAATGATAAATGTTCTCTGGATTATAGTCTGGAATCTTTATTTTTTTAACATCCTGTAAAAAATGATTGTACATTTTCGCATTTTCTCTTCTCTTATTGTTAAATTCATCAAGATGTTTTAGCTTTACTCTTAAAACAGAGGCTTGTATCTCATCAAGCCTAGAGTTTATTCCTAAAATATCTGCATAATACTTAGTAGATTGTCCGTAATTTCTTAATAGCCTTATTTTATTATTTACCTCTTCCTCATCGGTAACTACCATCCCACCATCTCCTAAAACTCCAAGATTTTTGCTTGGATAAAAACTAAAACACCCAATATCTCCTATTGGAACTTTTTGCCCACTATACCTTGTCCCATGAGCCTGGCAACAATCTTCTATAACTCTTAGATTGTATTTAGAAGCAATTTTTAAGATTTTGTCCATCTCGCACGCGCGTCCATATAAATGAATAGGCATTATAGCCTTTGTTTTTTCATTTATTTTTTCTTCAATTTTATTAACATCAATTAAATAATTATCATTAACATCAACGAAACAAACTTCTGCCCCAGCGTCTTTTATTGCCATTGCACATGGAATAGCTGTATTAACTGGGAGGATTACTTCGTCATTAATCCCTTTTCCAATATCATAAGCTTTTAATGCAAGTTTAAGCGCGTCTGTTCCAGAGTTAACACCTATCCCATATCTATAACCACAATAATCAGCAAACTCTTTCTCAAACTTATCAACTTCCTCTCCTAAAATAAAATTAGATGATTCATAAATAACTCTTTCTAATTTACTATAGATCTCTTCTCTAAAAAGCTCATGTTGTTTTTTTAAATCTAAAAAAGGTATCATTCTAAATATTCTCTATTTTTTTTATAAAATTCTATATTTTTTCTTATTCCTTCATCAAAACTAGTTTTAGGCTCCCATTCAATATCATTATGAATTTTTGTAGCATCTAGATAAACGTGACCAGGTTCAATGGATTTTTTTTCTTCTGGATAAAGTATTTTTTTATAGGTTCCGGCCCCCGCAATTTTTATTATTTTTTCTGTAGCATCTTTAATAGAGCACAGATTATTTCCAATATCCTGATATTTCCCATTTTTTCTCATAAAACTTCCTAAATTGTATATTTTATTATCTGTTTTCTGAGAAACCATTGACATTAACATAGCATCAATAACATCATCAACATAATTGAAATCTCTTAATGATTCTCCTCCGCCCCATAGCTGAATTTCTTTATTTTTAAGAGCTTGATAAATAAAATAACCTAAAAATCCTTGAGATGGGTCATTTATTTTTTGTCTTGGCCCATAAGTATTAGTCAGTCTTAAAGAGACAACAGGGAAATTGAAAGTCCTGCCATACCATAAATGATGAAACTCGGCAGAATGATTATGAATCCCCTGTGGGTCTGCGGCATCTCTTGTGAGAAAATCCTCCTTTATAGGCAAATCTTTTTCTGAAGTTTTTCCATATATATCTCGAGTTGCACTAAACAGAATTTTTATTTTATTCCCTTTTTTAACATAATCTTTGCAAAAATCCAAAAAAGCTACATGAGAAGTAAGATTTAGTTCAAGATCAGTTAAAGGATCGTTTTTACTATCTATATGTCTTACAGAACCAGCAAGATTAAATACATAATCAATTCCTTCTAAATAATTTATTACTCTCCTATCATTTATATTTAATCCATTATTTGCATATGGGACCTCTAATTTATCTTCTATGCCCCTAATGTTTTTTATACTTCCTCCATGATTTTTTATTAAGGCATCTATAATCACTATTTTATTAGGATTAAGTTCTACTAATTTATGAGCTAGATTACTTCCTATAAACCCCAGCCCGCCAGTTATAATTATGTTTTTTCCATTATACTCTTTTTCATAGCCCTTTTTTTCAAAATCCATGAAAAATGATCTTTTTATCTTATTAAAAAGATTGCTGATATCTAATATATAGAATATGCTATATTTTTTAATCTCTAAGCAAGAAATCCATCACACTTTAATATGAGGATGAATTGCTTCTTACTTTTTCTCGCTAATTATTTCTTTTATTTATTATTAATAAATTTATCTGAAATTAAAGATCAGTTCATTACGTAGGAACGACCTTTATGTTGTGGAGGGGGTCACTTAATAATGACTATTAATGATAAAAAGAGGTTATTGTTGGTAACGGCTTTATCACTAATTGGTTTAACAAAACCTTGATAAAATATAATAAAACAAATCCTCACTTAAATTTATAAAATACTCATTCTTATTCTTTTTATGGTTAATGATGAAAAAGGGATAACTGTTGAAAAAGATGAATTTAGCGAATGGTTTACTCAAATAATGTTAAAAGCGGATCTGGCAGATTATAGCGATGTTTCTGGAAGCATAATTTTTAAACCAACTGCTTATGAAATCTGGGAAAAAATAAAAAATATTACTGATAATGAGTTTAAAAAAATTGGCATTAAAAATGTCTATTTTCCTTTACTTATACCAGAAAAATTTTTAAAAAAAGAAGAACAGCATCTTAAAGGATTTAGTCCAGAAGTTGCATGGGTTACTGAAGTTGGAGACACTAAGTTAAGTGAAAGACTTGCTATTAGGCCAACTTCTGAAGCAATAATGTATCCTAGTTTTTCTAAATGGATTAGAAGTTATAAAGACCTGCCTTTAAAACTGAATCAGTGGAATAATGTAGTAAGGTGGGAGTTTAAGCACCCTATTCCTTTTTTAAGAACAAGAGAGTTTTTATGGAATGAGGGGCATACAGCTTATGCTAACAGAGAAGAAGCTGAAAAAGAAAAAGATGAAATTATTAGAATTTATGATAAAATTTGCAAGGAATTTTTAGCTTTGCCAAGTTTAATAGGAAAAAAAACAGAAAAAGAAAAATTTGCGGGAGCTGAATACACAATTTCAATGGAATTTTACATGCCTAATGGAAAAGCAATTCAGGGGCCGGATTTTCATTATGATGGACAAAATTTCGCAAAGGCTTACGATATCAGTTTTTTAGATAAAGATGGAAAGAAGAAGTATGTTTATCAAAATACTTTTGCAATAACTACGAGAATGTTAGGAGTAATGTTTGCAGTTCATTCAGATAAAAAAGGATTAATACTTCCCCCAAATCTTGCTCCTTATCAAGTTGTTATTATACCTATTTTTAATGAAAAAAATAAAAATAAAACATTAAAAGAAGCCAGAAAAATTAAAAATAACTTAAAAAAATGTAATGCTTTTCTTGATGAAAGAGAAGAGTATAGGCCAGGATTTAAGTTTAATGAATATGAGTTAAAAGGAATTCCTATTAGAATTGAAATTGGACCAAATGACATAGAAAAAAAACAAGCGATTATTGTTAGAAGAGATACTGGAAAAAAGCAGGCTGTTAAAATAACTAAATTAAACTTAGAAATTGAGAAAGTTTTAAAAGATATTCAAGAAAATTTATTTAAAAAGGCAGAAAAATTGTTGAAAGAAAATGTAGTAGAAGTTAAAAATTTTAGAGAATTGGATGTTTCAATTAAAAATAAAAAAATTGTATTAGCTAGTTTATGTAATTCAAAAAATTGCGAGGACAATCTAAAATTTAAAACAAAAGGAGTTAAGGTTTTGAATATTGATGAAAAGAAAAAAGTAAAAGGAAAATGTGTTGTTTGCGGTAAAAAAGCTAGTTATGTTGGAAGAGTTGGGAGGAGTTATTGA
>JBBSYY010000061.1:0-1872 GCA_038044985.1 Nanobdellota archaeon | reverse complement strand
GCCCTCACGAAGATTCGAACTCCGATCTCAACCTCCGCAAGGTTGCATTCTATCCATTAAACTATGAGGGCTTTCATGTAATAAACAATAACCCTTTATAATCTTTTTTTATTGAGTACCTCATAAACTAATTTTCTTTAACAATTAATCCACAAATTTAATAGAAGATCCTACTCTCGCTTGCTTGAACTCGCTAATTATATTAAAAGTTTATTAATGTTTATTTTTTAATCCTTAAAACAAACCGCACCTTAAAAAGTGTGGTACACCCAAGGTTTTGTAATTTATTAATATCTAAAGTTAATAAGAATAAATTCTCTAAATTTATTGATTTTAGTGGTAATAATAATTATTAGACGCGCCCTAAAAAAGATGAGCTGTTAAATAAACGTCGTTTTTTCTTCCCATAACTATCTAAAAGGAGGTAGAAAAAATCAGAAACTTTTTGCGTTTTACCGCACACTAAAGTGTGCGGTTTGTTCAACAAAAAGCATTTTAGTATCTTAAAAAAATTGAAAATGCTTTTTGTTGGTGAAGTTTCTGAGCCAGAAACCGAAGAAAATCTCTTACAGAAGATTTTCTCGGCCAAGAAAGCAGAGCTTTCTCTAGTTTCGGGGCAATTCTAAAAGAATTGTCCATTGCCTAAAAGCAGTGGTTCACACGAAATTTCTGTATTATAAATGAAAAAACAAAAGCATTTAAAGATGTCTTATAGATTTTATTATAATGAAAAGCAAGAAAAAGCAAGTTGAAAAAAACAAGACTAATAATAAAATAACAATTTTAGTAATCTTAATTGTAGCAATAATAATTATAGATATATATTCTTATTTTTATTTCAAAAAATTTAATTTTAGAGGTTTAGAAACTACTGATATCAAATGCAAGGATGGAACTCTTAATAGAGAATGTTCTAAAGAAAAGCCATTTTATTGCTATAATAAAGAATTGTTAAAGAAGGCTTTTACTTGCGGATGTCCTGAAGGCTATAAATCTGATTTTCAGGATTGCAAGAAGATTTAATAAATAAGAGTAGTGTTCATCAACAGGTTTAAAAATAGTTACTTCTTTTAATTAGCATAAAAAGATGGTAAGTAAAAAACTTTCTAAACCAGCTACACTTAAACTTAAAGATAAAAGAGATATTGCTATGGATTTTGCCCAGAAAGTTTTAGAAAAATTTAGCACTCTTGTTAAAGCAGTTGTTCTTTTTGGATCAACGGCAAAGAATCAAGCTATTGCAGGTTCTGACATTGATATTGTAATAATTATAGATGACGCTACAATTAAATTTGATGATAGTTTTATTATGTGGTACAGAGAAGGGCTTAGAAACCTTGTAGAAACAAACCCTTACAAAAAGGACCTTCATATTAATACAGTTAAAATTACAACATGGTGGGAAGATCTAATTAAAGGAGACCCTATTGTAATTAACATTATAAGATATGGAGAACCATTAATTGATGTTGGAGGATTTTTTGCTCCTTTAAAACTTTTACTTCAAGAAGGCAAAATAAAACCAACGCCAGAAGCAATATACACGATATTAAACAGAGTTCCAGCACATATTCTTAGATCAAGGGTGTCTGAAATGAGTGCTATAGAAGGCTGTTATTGGGCATATGTTGAGTCTGCACAAGCTTTGTTAATGGCAATCAAAGTTTTGCCTCCAAGTCCGGAACATATTTCTATTTTTTTAAAAGAAAATTTTGTTGATAAAGGATTTTTAAAAATGAGGGACGTGACAAATTTCAGAGATTTGTTTGATTTGCATAGAAGAATTCTTCATGGTGAGATAAAAAAAATAGACGGAAAAATAATTGACAGTTATCAAGAAAAATCAGAGGAGTTTTTTAAGAAAACTGTTAA
>JBBSYY010000060.1:0-7191 GCA_038044985.1 Nanobdellota archaeon | reverse complement strand
AGATAAAACATAGATTTATAAATCGACTTTTATTTAATAATTTATTAATATTGAAAGTGGATAATAAATCAAAGGAATGGTCAAATTCTCTTTTTAATAATAAATTGTAAGGAGGATAAAATGAATAGATTTGGAGATAATAGAAGAAGCGGCGGATTCAGGAGTAATAATTTTGGGCCAAGAGAAATGCGCAAAGCAGTTTGTGACGAGTGCAAACAAGAATGTGAAGTTCTTTCATACTTAAAAGATCCGGTTCTTTGTCAAGAATGTTATAGGAAGAAAAGACCAAGATACTAATTCTTACCTAGTAATAATTAGAATTATTTTTTATTAATGTTATTGTAATTAGTTTGTATCTACTTAGATGACTGGTATATATTAAAATAACTAAGTTACATCCTCCAACCCTAAAGGATTGGCTTTCTGAATGATAGAGCAACTAATTCTTAATATACTCTTTAACTTGTTCAACTTAATAATAAATAATTATCGGTAATGGCAAGAACAGAATTCATCTTCATACTAAAGTGTGATGGATTTCTTGCTTAGATATTAATAAAATTTAGTTTAGAAAGATAAATAAAGTTTATATCATTTACTACTTTTAAGTTAGAAGACAGCTTTAAATATTTTTAATAATTGCTCTTAAAGGCTGATAAATATCAGTTGTCCTGGAAAGGATGCTTTTATAAATGCCTCTGTCAGATGTTCGGCTATTAATATAGAGAACGGGCTATAACTCTCTGTACGAAATCTACATCTGTTAAGCTTTTTATAGAGCGAAGGAGATAACCTTTAAAATAAACTAATAGGTTAAGATTGATGTTAGTAATTGTTTGAGGAACTCTTTCACTGAGCCCGACTTTATCAGCTATTTTTAAATCCTTAAAAATTGAAAAAGAGGCAAAATGAAAAAAATTAAGAAAACCAAGAAGAAATTTAGAGATAAAAAAATATATGGAAGGGCAAATAATAAAAAAGCAAAAAAACATTCTAGAAGACCTTCTAACAAAAGTAAAAAATCTAAGGTTAGAAAAATAATGGCTTTTTTGAAAAACAGGAAATTGCTAAGAAAGAAAATAAAAGTGAAGAAAGCTTCTAAGAAAAAAAGAAAATAATTATTAAATCTTTTTCCAACGTTTTAATTTTGGGATAATTTCATTCGCTAATTTTTCGGCTTTTTCACGGGGGAATTCTAATTCATTAATCATGTGGTTTATTGATGTAGTAATCATTTCATTCATGGTTAAATTTGGATTTATGAATTCTCCTTTTTGAAAACAAAATTTGCAATATTCTCCATTTATAGAGCTATCTGAATTTGTTCCAAAAATTCCTCTGGTAAAGGAAAGCCCAGTGGCATTCCGCAGCTTTGGCATCTTTTTTTGTCCATGATCTTTATAAAATAAAGGTATTATTAAATATTATTATAGAAAAATGATTGGTGTCATAAGTTTTAATAGCGGGAGGTGGATTTGAACCACCGACCTCCGGGTTATGGGCCCGGCGAGAACTCCAGGCTTCTCCACCCCGCTATAAAATTCATTATATAAAAAATCAATTATGAGAATGCTTATAAAGTTAACTATCTAAAAAAGTTAATGAAAGTCCTTGGAATAGATGAGGCTGGTAGAGGGCCTGTAATAGGCCCTTTAATTCTTGCTGGAGTTATGATCGAAGAAGGCGAAGAAAAAAAAATAGATGGTGTCAAAGACTCAAAATTATTGCAACATAAAAAAAGAATTGAATTAAACAAAAAGATAAAACTAAACTCTAAGTATAAAATAATTGAAGTTTCACCTCAGGAAATTGATAAAGCACTGGATCCTGAAAATAAATCAATGAATTTAAACTGGCTAGAAGCTCATAAACAAGCTGAAATTATTAATTCTCTAAATCCTAACAAAGCAATTATCGACTGTCCAAGCCCTAATTGCAATAGATTTAAAGCTTATCTAAAAAATTTACTTAAAAATAAAGATGTAGAATTAATAGTTGAACATAAAGCAGATTCAAAATATCCTACGTGTTCTGCTGCATCAATTTTAGCAAAAGTTAGAAGAGAGCAAGTTATGGACAAAATTAAAAAGAAATATGGAAATACGGGGCCTGGTTATTCAGGTAATCCAATAACCCAAAAATTTGTGAAAGAAAACTGGGAGAGACACCCTGAAATTTTTAGAAAAACCTGGGCTACTTTTAAAAATCATGAAAAGATGAAAGATCAAAAGACGCTTGAGGGATTTTAGAATCATAATTGATTGTATCTTAACTCTTTATATCTCTCAAAAATTTTTCTAGATAATCTTTCGTGAATCCTTGTTGGACTAAATTCGGTAGTAAGGTCATATAACTTTTAAACATTCCGATAAGAAATTTTTGATATTCTCTTAAATAAAAAGAATTGGCTTTAGTATTTCCTAACTCTTTTATATGTTTTGTATGAGCATCTAATTCTGAAGCAATTAAAAATAATCTTTTTCCTTCTTCAGTTTCTATTTTAAATTCTTCTAAGTTAAAACCATCTATTCCTTTACCAAAATGTTCTGAATGAACAGCTTCGTGATAACAAAGTTCTAATCTTTGAGCTGTTTCAAAATCATTTTGAGAAACTACTGCATGATGGATTAATCTTTCACAATTATCTGAAAAATTGTTTTCAGTAAAATAAATTGTGGAATTTGTTTGTATTTCTCCATTTGGGCTACAAATAGCGGTTATTTTTTCTAACTCTTTTTCATTTGATCGACAAAGTCTATCTTTTATTTTTCCTGCTTCTTCATTGGTTATATGCCTAAATTCATTAACGTAAGGAAACTTCAATTCTGATGATTCAACTAGATAATCAAGATAATTCTGTCTAAGGCTAGGATTCTCAAGTGCTTCCAAATAATTTATTTTCATAGTGTTTTTTGACGTGTTAATCTGAAAATAATTATTAATGCTATTTATAAAGGTTCTTATCCATTAAAAAAATTAGAATAAATTTAGTTGGATTTGTAAGATTAATGTCATCTAAAGCTCAAACAAACCTTAAAAAACCAGTTTTCTTATTAATTTATTATAAAACCTTTAATAAGTATAGATACTAATTAAAACAAAATAAGTTTAGTGAATTAGAAATTTAAAAGCTTCTCAATCACAAATAATTATTAATATAAATAAGAGATAAAAATAGTATAAGAAATAAAAAGTGGAAACATGACCTACATAAAAAAACTGGTGATGAAAGGATTCAAGAGTTTTGCGCGAGAAACATCAATAGATTTTGATAGACACACGGTAGTTGTAGTAGGTCCAAATGGTTCTGGAAAATCGAACATCACAGATGCTTTATGTTTTGTACTAGGAAGATTAAGCATAAAGTCTATAAGAGCTACAAAAGCTGCACATCTTATTTTTTCAGGGAATAAAAATTTTAAGCCAGCAAATCAAGCTTATGTTGAAATTATTTTTGATAATGAAAAAGGAGAGTTTGCTATTAATGAAAAAGATGTTTCTATTAAAAGATTTGTAAATAAAAATGGGCAAAGCATTTATAAAATAAATGGTCAAACAAAAACTAGACAAGAAGTTCTAGAATTGCTAAGTCAGGCAGGAATAGACCCCTATGGGTTTAATATAGTTCTCCAAGGAGAAATAAGTATGTTTGTTAAAATGGCCGCAGAAGAAAGAAAGAAAATTATTGAGGAAGTTTCAGGAATCTCTGTTTATGAAATGAGAAAAGAAAAATCTTTAAGAGAACTGGAAAAAACAGAAGAAAAATTAAAACAAATAAATGCCGTTTTGAGAGAAAGAGCGAACTATTTAAAAAATCTAGAACAAGAAAGAGAACAGGCACTAAAATTTAAAAAACTTGAAGAGACAGTTAGAAAGTGCCGGGCTTCTATAATAAATAAGAATTTACAGGAAAAAGAAAAACAATTAAAAGAAATTTTAAACAAAATTGAACTAAAAAATAAAGAGATCGAAAAAATTGCTTCTTTAATTAATAAAACACAGTCGGAAATTGATAATCTAAATACAAAAATAGACGAAATTTCAAAAATTATACAAAAATCCGCAGGAATTGAGCAAGATACCTTAATGCAAGAAATAAATTCATTAAGACAAGAAATTGCTGGATTGGCTGCAAGAAAAGAAAATTTTGAAAATCAAATCACAGAACTCGACAGAAGAAAACTAAGCCTTGAAAATTCTATAAGAGCGACAGAACAAGAAATTGAGGTTATGTCTAAAGAAAAAATAAAATATAGAAAAAAAGAATTGGAAAACAAAAAAGCAAAGTTAGAAGAGATTGAAGAATCAAGAAGAAATTATTATTTATTAAAATCTAATTTATTTTCAATTAATAATCAGATAAATGATAAAGAAAAACAACTTCAGAATTTAAAACAAGAGTCTAATATCGTTTTAAATCAAATTGAGGGAATTGAAAATCAAATTGAAATAAAAGAAGGCTTAGACCAACATAAAAATCAGATTAGTATTTTAGAGGATTCTTCAGAAAAGAATAAAGAAAAAATTGTTGAAATTGAAAATTTTTTATTAGAAAAAGAGAAAATTTCTGCAGTTGAACTAAATAAGATTAATGAAGCTAAAAAACTAAAAGAAAAGATTACTCGCTTGGATATATGTCCTTTATGTAAAACTAAAATAACAAAAGAGCATGTTGATGAAATTATTAATTACACAAAAACGACCATTGACAGCTCTAGTAAAATAATTGATGGTAATAACAAAAATATTGTTGAGATTAAAGCTAATGTTAATAAATTAAATGATGAAATTTCTAAACAGCAATCAGAAATTAATTTGAGAAAAATCTTGATTATTAAAATCCAAACAATTGATGATAAAAAAATACAATTAAAAAGAATCGGTGAGCAATTTACTACCACTAATGAAGAAATTAAAAATTTAGAAAATAATAAAAAAAACTTAGAGAAAAAAATTTCGGTTTCAAAATCTAGTGAAGAAGATTATGAAAAACTTAGACTAGAAATAAATGAACTAGAAAGAATTGAAGAAAGAGATTTAAGCAACGAGATAGTTTTAAAACAAAGAGAATTGGAAAGAACAAAGCTGGCTATTAGACAAAATGTAAGAGATAAACAGGATATTTCAGAACTATTAAAAGAACTTAATGAAGACTTGATTGAGAAAGAAGAACTAATTGAACAAAAGGAAGATCATGCAGAAATTATTAAAAGAAAATATCAAAAAATGTTTGAGCAAAAAAACTCGCTGCAGGATAAAGTCAGGTTTTTTGAACATAATTTATTAAAACATCAAAATGAAAAGAGAATTTTTGAAAATGATATAAACAACTTGAATATAGAAAAGGCCCAGATTAGTGCTAAAAAAGACACTTTAATTGAAGAATTGCAAGAATTTAATAATGTTGAACTTGTTAATTTACCAGTAGAAAAACTAAAAGAAAAAATTGAGGGCTCTGAGGCTATTTTATTTAGAATCGGAAATGTTAATTTAAGGGCTTTAGAGATTTATGATAATATTAAAGCAGAATATGATAAAATAAAGGAAAAAATTGACCATCTTGAAAGAGAAAAAGAAAATGTCCTTAAAATAATTACGCAAATAGACAGGAAAAAAAGAAAAACTTTTTTGGACACTTTAAAACAAATTAATGAAAGATTTTCCAGAAATTTTTCTCAGCTAAGCACTAAAGGGATTGTAACAATTGAACTTCAGGATGAAAAAGAAATTTTTAATGCTGGTTTAGACATAATAGTTAAGGTTGGGCAAGGAAAATATTTTGATGTTACTTCTTTATCTGGAGGCGAGCAGAGTTTAGTTGCTTTATCTCTTATTTTTGCAATTCAAGAGCTTAATCCTTACTCTTTTTATATTTTTGATGAAATTGATGCTGCTTTAGACAGGAGAAATTCTGAAAAATTAGCTTACTTATTAAAAAAACATATGAAGCAGGGACAATATTTAATTATAACACATAACGATTCTATAATCTCAGAAAGCTCTAATATTTTATACGGAGTAAGTATGCAAGAAGGTGTTAGTAAGATTTTGAGCCTACCCTTATAAATAAAGAAAAAATAATACCTTCTTCGACAGAAATAGTTGAAGAAGCAGAAAAAGACAATCCTAAAGCCGACCTTAATAAGATTCATGCTAAGACCTTTGAGTTAATCAAGAAATACAGAGGAAAGTATTATAAGAACAAGGTTGATGATTTACTATCAGGAGAAGATTTAGTTAACATTCCTAAAGATATAAGAATGATGATAGAAAAAGAATTATTGAAACCTATTAAAGTTGACGATATAGAATATAGTAATTTTATGGAAGAAACATCAAGAAGAATAAGTCAAACTTTCCAAGTTCTCTCTGGTAATATAGCAGAATTATGTGTTGAAAGAGAATTGATAAAAGCCGACTTAAAATTAGGAGTTCACTACAATAAAAAAGCAGAGAGAACAGATTTTATAATCTTCTATCCTAAAAAAGATAGATTTAAGAAAAGACACAGGATAGAAGTAAAAAATGTTAAATTGAGGGAAAGAGGAACAAGAAGTTTAGCTTTTGATGGAGATAGCATGATTGGATTTTTCAATCAGCCTTCAGAATTTACTGCTTCTAATATTGAAATAATAGAAAAACATTGCAAAAATACTGGCGGATTTTGTTATATTCCTCTAGAAACTTTAAAGAAGATAAAACATAAAAATTCAAGGTTTAAATCAAATACGGAGTTTGCAAAAGATATGAAGAAGTTTGTTGAAAGTGGGGCTATCTAAAAAATTGCAAGAAAGCATAAGAGCCAATGCTTGAGGGGGTATGTACACCAGAAATATTTATTTCACTACCAGAAGAATGTTGATGAAGGGGTTTATGTTCATGATTATCAATACCACTCATTCGTATTGCTCCAGATCTATCGAATTGTGTTAAAGAAAATTTCGTTTGCTCAATTGGTGGGGGGTTATTTGACTTCCTGAAACAGAAATTATTCTTCCTTCTATCCATAAAGTGCCACTAATTTGTTCTTTGAATTGAATTACAGTCCCAGAGGAATTATTTACAGTGTTTTGATATTTTTGAAATATCTTGTCTATCATTTCGCCGGCCTCCAAAAATCTAAAATATATTCAAAAGTAGTTCCTAGTGTAATATAATTACTTGGCCATCCAAAAATTCCTGCTCCATTTA
>JBBSYY010000059.1:0-1127 GCA_038044985.1 Nanobdellota archaeon | reverse complement strand
ATGATTTTCTTGGAAAAGAGTTAATTGTTAATGGTTTAGTGAAGAGAAACTCTATATTTGACAGCAATGATTTTGTTGTTTCTGGAATTGAAGAGATAGATATTGATAAGGTAATAGAAGAGTTGGAGCAATAATTTTAGTGAGAAGGTTTTTTTAAATAATAGCAGAATAAATTAATTTTAGCCTTATATTTATCTTGATAAACACAATTTTCCTTATTAATAAAATCAAAAAATCCTTTCGTCTTACCATGTCCTAAAGGGCATGGTTTGTTTGGATTTTTGGATGCAAGAAAATTCCTTTTGTTGTTTGGAATTTTCTGTACAGAAAATTTCCTTTGTAAGAAATTTTCTTGTCTCAGGAATAAAATTCCTGATGACCATCAAGAATTCAATTGTCAGAATTCTTGAGGTGTTCAAGAATTTCCACGCACTAAAGTGCGTGGTTTTTGAGAATTCTTGACATAATAAGATTAAGTCTAGGTTTAGTAAATAATCCTTTGATTAAGAGCGATTAGTTAAAAGAATTATAATGAGTTAAAATATATTAAAAGTGAGCTGTTAAGTTAACGGTGCTTTTGGAAAGGGTTTTAAGGTATGTTTTCTTTAAAATATCATGAAAAAAGAGGGAAACTTTCAGAATAGATTTTTATTGACTTTTGATACAGAACAAAACTCAAGATTGATAAGAAGTGTTCTAAAAAACCCTTTATAATTTTAACACTTAGTAAAAGAGTAAAATGGCAGTTCAATTAAATTATCTTGCACCAAAAAATTGGAAGCTTAATGACAATTATCTTGTTACTTTAATTAAAGTTGAATTAAGTGATGTTGCTTTAAAAGAAGTTAAAAGTAAAAATTTAAATCAGGTTTTTGAAGAGGCCGCCGCTTCTGTTGCTGCAGAAAGCTCAACAGGAACCTGGACAAAGGTTTATGATGGCCCTGAATCAGGAATTCCAAGAGCTAAAAAATACCGGGCATTGGCTTTTGATTTAGATTATGAAAGAAAAATGTTTAAGGTTGCCTACCCGATAAAGCTTTTTGAATTAAATAATGTCTCTGGTTTATTAGCCGGAATTGTTGGAAATATTGCTGGAATGAAAATGGTTTCTGCAATGAGATTTTTTG
>JBBSYY010000058.1:0-33727 GCA_038044985.1 Nanobdellota archaeon | reverse complement strand
CTTGAAGTTCTGGTTTCCAGACAATTAATTTAAATTTTGAATTATAATAAGCGGCGCCATCTCCCGGGATTATTATACCTTTACCAACTTCTAGAACTGAAATTACTCCAATAACCTCTCCAATTTCTTTATCATGATAATTAACGTATATTTCTTGCAGTTGTTTTGCAACAGCATCGCTAGTTATAAGTCCAAATAATTTAGGCTCTACTCGAATATAATCTTCAACCTCAACTATATAAAACATAAAACTACTAAAAAAAGGAGGTTTTTAAAGGTTATTGAAAAGTTTTTTAAAAGGTAGATAATTATTAAATAAAATGTATAAAGAAACTTACAACATAAAAAAATTTAATCCCCATTTCATTCATGAGTTGGATAATGGGAATTTCGGATTAGTAAGCAAAATAAATTTTAATGAAGACGGAGGGTGGGTTTTTGAAATTTTTGAAGAAATTAGGGGAATTAGAAATAGGAAATGACATAATAGAAATCCCAAATAGAAACTTATCGATAGTTGTTAGATCTTATAAGAATAATTTAATTAAAGGTATTATTACAGAACTAAGAAAGTTTGGAATGTTAACTTTAAGCAATTATTTTACTTATGAAACATTTGGGGTTGAGATTTGTAAATATCTACCTTGTGAAGGTAATTTTGAAGTAGTGGAGGTAAAACCAAGAATCTTTAGAAAATATGTAAATGACTAATGATATAATTGATCTACAAATAATTTAACGATGACGTTTTAACTAATTGCATTATTAATAATAAAAAACTACCTTGTCAAAATCAATTTTTTGTTTCTATTCAATAAAATTACTCTAGGAAGTTCTTTTCTCATCTCTCTATCTAATGTACAAACGATATTTTTAGGATTTTCTTTTGCAAGATTAATAATAACATCATCAACTTTTTTACCATTTACGTCAATTATTTTGATTTTATTTTTTCCCAATAATTGTAAGGCTAAATTAGAAGCTTCTTTATCACTCCATTTTTTTGTTTTTTTAGCCAGTCTTTTTAGTTCTTCAACAACTTGTTCAGGCACAACTAATTCATATCTCTCATTAATCAAATTCTGAATTTCTTCGTTATAGTCTAGTTTCTCTTTCGCACAATAAATCAAAAAGTTTGTGTCTAGGATTATTTTCATTTTAAAATCTTGGTTTCTTTTATTTAATTGTTTTTAATAAATCTATACTCTTTAGATAGTTAATATTAGTAACTTAAATTGATTGGGGCTTTAGAGAGCAGTTCTCGCTGATTTTTAATAGACTATAACCACTATATGACTTTTATTGCTGGGATGTTCATTTATTAATCTAAAACAACTTATTAAATTAATACAGACCAGTTTATCTTAAGTTCTATAATGTTATTAACTTTTTAAAACTCTCTTATAATATACTTTTAATAAAGATGATCTATAAAAAGGTATTTTGTTAATTGTAATTAATTAAGCAGAAAGAAAATAAAGATTAAGTGGTTTTCCATACCTTCCAAAAATCTCATACTCTCTATTTACTTTTCTAATTAAAGAAGGAACGAGTCCTAATTTTTCATAACCTTCTTGTAAAGCAGACTCGTATGAATCCCAAAATCCTAAACGGTCGTTTCCCTTAAAAACAGCGTATTTTCCTTCATGATCTTTTAACATTGATGGTAATTTTTCCATAAAAGCATCTATTTCTTTTTCTAAAGAATTCTCTTTTTCTGAAGGAATCACTTCTATAATTTAATATATCAAACCATCTTTTTAAATATTTATATAAAGAATAATATTTAAATAAGGCTTATTCCTTTTCTATAAGGAGGTGATTAAAATAGAAGAAAGAGAGCATATTCTTGATATCCTTATAAAAGTTAGAGAAGCTTTAGGGGAAAAAGATTATATTAGGATTAAAGGTTTAAGTAACAGAGTTATACATCATGCATCAATTCATCAGGATCCTGATGTAATATCTATAACTGTAATAATATACGCTTTAAGCAAGTTAATTGAAAGAGAAGTTTATAAAACAGAAAAAAATTGGAGCGGCTTTTATAATAATTATAGGAAAAATATAGAAAGCATGATTATAGCCCTGAAAAATAAAGATTTTGAAAAGTTTCATCTAGAGGTTGAGTCAATCAGAAAATTAATTGAAGGATTATCTGGAAGGTTAAAGATTTTTATAAATGATGTTTTTAGAAAGGCAAAAATTAACAAAGCTTCTAGAATTTATGAGCATGGTATTTCTATGGAAAAAACAGCCAAAATTCTAGGAATTAGTTTATGGGAATTATCAGAATATACTGGAAGAACTGGTATCGCGGACATTAATTTAGCTGTGACAATGCCAATCAAAGAAAGAATAAAAATTGCTGAAGGGATTTTTGGGTGAAAACCTCTATTCTCAATAAGCAGAATCTACATTATTTATATGGTAAATAAATTGTTCATCAAAAATAATCTTTAATCCTTAAAAAAATCCGCAACATTTATGTTGCAGTTATCTTTTTATGCGGATTTCCAGAGAAAATTTCTTATTATAAAATTTTCTCGGCCAAGAAAACTTTTCAAGTTTTCTCTGGTTTTGGGAATCCCAAAACCAAAACAAACCGCACCTTAAAAGGTGCGGTACAATCTAAGTTTTGTGATTTAATAAATAAAAAAGGCAAAAATAAAAATGAAATACCTAATATTTGATTCAGGTCCCTTAATTAATTTTTCAATGAATGGACTGCTTTATTTATTGGAATCTCTGCATAAAAAATTTAAAGTAGAGTTTTTAATAACTAAAGAAGTTAGAAAAGAAGTAATTGACGACCCCAAGACTATTAAAAGATTTGAATTAGGAGCTTTAAGATTAGAGGCTTTGTTTAAAAAAGGAGTGATAAAACATGCAGATTTAAAGAAAAATGATGTTAATGAATTAAGAGAAATCAGGGATAATTTAATGCAAATAGCTAATTCAACTTTTAAAGTAAAAGGAACCGACATTCATTTAATAGATAAAGGAGAAGCGGCTGCTTTATCTCTTTCTATAATAATAAAAGCTAAAACCGGCGTTAATATACCTTTAGCTATTGATGAGAGAACAACTAGAATGTTATGCGAAAATCCAGAAAATTTAAGAAAACTTTTAGAAAAAAAACTTCATAGTAATATTAAGGCTAATAGAGCCAATTATGATTTTTTTAAACATTTCAAAATAATAAGATCAGTAGAAATTGCTTATATTGCTTATAAAAATAATTTAGTTGATTTGAAATCTCCTAGCGCTTTAGAAGCAATTTTATATGGACTAAAGTTTAATGGCTGTTCTATTTCAGAGAGAGAAGTTGAAGAAATGAGTGGGATGTAAAATGAAAAATTATGGGGTTTATAAAACCGATTCTTTTAAAAAATTATTTGAAACATTAGATAGAAATGAACAAAATTGGATTAAAAAGATAAAGGAAAACCTGGACGAATCTGTTACGGGCAAACCACTACGATTTAGTTGGTTTAGAGAAAAGAAATACCTAAACAAAAGGCTTTATTTTTTAGTAGACGAACAAAGAAAGAAAATTTTACTTGTATCTTTTGCTTCTAAGAAAGACCAGCAAAAAAGTATAGATTTCATAATAGATAATAAAGATGAGTTTTTTGATTTATTAAGAAATATTTAAAACTTGCTAACTCTCCCACATTTCATATCTTCAAGACTTAATTTCAACTGAACAATAGCATCATCAGCTATCTCTGATTTCTTCTTCAGTTTTTCAAATTCTTCTTTTGTTATAGTAATTGTTTCTTGATCCATTACAATTATTAGTAATTACTGTTTATATAACTTGCGGATTTTATATATCCAAAAACCTTTAAAATGTAGTTTCTTTAGGTCTTTTGAGGGTGTGTAGTTCAATGGCAGAATGCGAGCCTCCAGAGCTTGAGATGAGGGTTCAATTCCCTCCGCGCCCATTTTTATTACAGACAAAAATCATTAATCAAAAATTTTACTTAAAATTCCAGAGAAAAATCCTAAATAGAACTTCTACCTAAAAAAACTCCACACCAACACCAAAACTCCTAATAAAATATCATAAACTCCAAACCAATAGAATTTCTCACTTTTGATTATTTTAATAACTAATTTTATGGTAATCAAACTAACTAAAAAAGTAATTATAAAACTAATTATTAATAAAGAATAACTAATTTCAGAAATAATTATACTTTTTGCCTGAAGAACAAAAGCTCCTAGAATTACGGGAATTGCCATTAAAAAAGAAAATTTTACCGCCGCATTCTTGCTTAAACCTCTAAATAATGCAGAGCTTATTGTCATTCCAATTCTCGAAACTCCTGGCAAAACAGCTAAAGCCTGAAACAAACCAATAAAAATAGAGTCAAAAGAATTAATTTTTTCTTTTTTTTCAACACTAAATTTTGTAGAATATACTATTATTCCTGAAAAAATAAAAAATAATCCTAGAAAAAACATGTTTGAAAATAGTTCTTCTATTTTAGTTGCAAAAAAAAATCCAAAAATTGCTACTGGAATTGTAGCTATAATTAAATAACCTAAATATTCTAGATTCTTACTATCTAATTTTAAAAAATCCAAAATATCTTTCCAGAAAAAAACAATAATAGCAAAAACGCTGGCCAAATGCAAAAAAACATAATAAGGTATTTGAGAATCTTGAAAACCAAGCAATTCTTGAAATAAAATTAAGTGCCCTGAACTGCTAACGGGGATCCATTCTGTTATTCCTTGAACTATACTTAAGATAATTGCTTGGATTAGTGATATTGATGCCATCTTATAAATAAAAAAAGTCCTTTATATATCTGATTAAATTAATTAAATTTAAATTATGAAGATAACATACCGTTAATTTTCTTTAAATATTTAACCGTTCACCTATCTTTCTAACAACCTTAAAAACCTGGGCCTGTCTAAAAAATAAGAACTGATGTTTCTGCTAATAATCTCAAAAGTTTAAATTAGTAGTATCATAAATTTTTTAGTTATTAATACCAAAATTTATTTTAAAAAATTGTTAGAAATTTTTGGCTCAGAAACTTCAAAGATGCAAAAAGTTCTGATACAGAAAACAAACTCCAGTTTTTAAACTGGAGTAATTGCAGTCGTTTGTTTTCTGTCTCCCCAACTCAGAGAACAAAGTTCTCTGATACGTTCAACTCTAACGAATTGAAGTCTTTAGAACAAACCTCGGACTTTAGTCCGAGGTATACGTAAAAAGTTGGTGATATATAAAAATTAAAGAGTTTATCTAAATTTGCTGATTTCAAAGTCAAAAAAGGATTATTAGACACTATCTAAAAACCCCAATATTTATAAATTAGGTTTTCTTAATAAACTTATAATTAAAAAGGAGGAAATTAATAATTAATAAACCTATATTCATTTAAGCCAAATTTTTTAAAGGGCCGATAGAATAAACTTCTAATGTTTTATTAATAATAAAACTAATCAATAAGAAATTAAATGATGGGCTTAAGAATCACAAGAGCAAGAGCGGTTAGGTTATTTAATTAATAAAAGCTATAAGCTAAAAAATTAAACAACAATAAATTAAAAAATGTCCTCAAAACTAAATAAATCTACAAAACAAACAGTTGACATTAACCAAGTATTACTTGATAACTTTATTAATTTACAAAAAGTTTTAACAAATTTAGCAGTTAAATTTGAGGATCTTTCTAATAATATTTCTAAGTTATTGCAGTTATTTGAACTTTCAGCTAAAAGTCTTGCAGAGAAGCCAGGAAAAAACCCTGAAATTGACCAAGAGTTTCTTAAAAAACTAGATTCTTTGCTTGAACAAAACAAAGTTATTTCTAAAGGTATTATGTTAATGGAAGATAGAGTAAGGAATAGAATGCAACCTCCAATAATGCCATATAGAGGATTTACAAGACCTATTTCAGAATAAATTTTTATAATTATTAAAACTATTTAGGTAATTTATTAGATATTTATTAGGTCTTGTTTTAAGGGGCAGGCTTGCTTTAGAGAGTAAAAAAACTTACACTTAAATAATAAAAAGAATTAATAATAAATTAAAATTAGCATTAAGAACTATAAAAATGTCGCTAAAATATTTAACGGATGTTCAAATAATTTCATTTCTTAAGGAATTTACTTTTCAGTTGATGGTAAATTCGATAAAAGACGAAGAATTAAAGAGGATAATAGAAATAGAAAAAATAAGGAGAAAGTATATCAAGCCGGAAAGCACACCCCTGGAATTTAGCAGGATTATTTTTGATACAGAATTTGAAAAATTCCCTAGACAACCGATTCTTAAATCCTTTGTTCAACAACCAGAACAATACCAAAAAAGTTTTTTTCCAGCCAAAACTTCTATTAGTTCATCCACCAATCGCGTCATAAAGCCAAGTTTACAACCAAAACCAAAATTAAAACTAGCATTACAACAAAAAACAAAGCAACAGCCAACTCAACAATTCTTTCAAAACAGAGCACCAGCTTATCAGACCCAACAACCGATTATAGAATCAGATTCTTTAAAAAAACTAGATTTCTTAATTAAGGATTTAGCTGTACAAATGATAGAGTGTCCTGGATCTGGAAAAAATCTATTAGTTAAAGTAAGGAATAAAATTAATCTAACGAGAATAACATTAAATGAACCTGAAATAAGAAATGTTATTGATTATTTTTCAAAAAACGCTAAAATTCCAGTGTCAGAAGGGATTTTAAATGCGGCAGTAAGCTCTTTACTAATCTCTGCAGTTGTTTCAGAACATGCGGGCTCAAGATTTATAATAACCAAAAAAAGCCCTTATGAGTTGATCGAGGGTGTTAATTATTAATCTCTAAGCAAGAAATCCATCATACTTTAATATGAGGATGAATTGCTTCTTACTTTTTCTCGCTAATTATTTCTTTTATTTATTATTAATAAATTTATTTGAAATTAAAGATCAGTTCATCGCGCAGGAAGCCACGATCTTTAGGTCATGGAGGAGGTCGCTTTAGACACCTGATTAGTACAAATTTATATCCTAATTGCATATACTCCGTTTTTATTTATTTTTAGCCGCTTAGAAATTTCTGATTTTTCTTGGTTAATTATTTCAACCTTTCCTTTAAAAGTATTTAAAGTTTCTTTTTTTCCGCAATTAGGACATACTTCTTGCTCATGTATCAATTTACAATATTTACAAACCTTTTCTTTTGCCATTTTTATTTTTTCTTTATTTAGTCTTTATTTTTCTGATTTTATTTTAATAACTAGTGACTTAAATAAGCTAGACTTCTCATGTTTAAGTTTTTTATTATTAATATGTTTATTTTTTTATTTTAATTTTAGTAATTGATATAGGTTTATTTGAGATTAACATCTCTAGCTTTTTTATCATCGCATAACTTTTTCTTGATACAGAAAACAGACTCCAGTTTTTAAACCGGAGTAATTACAGTCGTTTGTTTTCTGTCTCCCAAACTCAGAGAACAAAGTTCTCTGATACATTCAACTCTAACGAGTTGAAGTCTTTAGAATAAACCTTGGACTTTAGTCCGAGGTATACGCAAAAGTTGGTGATTTAATAACTACTTTATTTCTATTGGTCTTTAACTTTTCTTGTTTTTTGTGTTTTCTCTCCTTTATTTAATTTTTTAGTAATAGTTTTAACTTTCTTTTTTTCTTCCTCTATCCATTCTAATTTTCCTAATCCAGGTTGTCTCATCGTCAGTCCTATTTTTGGCTGGTCTCCTCTATACGACAAAGCAATTATTCTAGCCAAACAGGCATCTCTTTTTTTTAATACTCTTTTTGAATCTTTCCCAACGAGAGTATTTGCATTTGAGAAACTGACATAATCATCCATTGTCTGACTTATATGTAAGACACCTTTCATAACTCCTAAATTCATAAAAGCCCCAAAATTTGTTATTTCATCAACTATTACATAAACTAATTCTTGAAGTTCTGGTTTCCAGACAATTAATTTAAATTTTGAATTATAATAAGCGGCGCCATCTCCCGGGATTATTATACCTTTACCAACTTCTAGAACTGAAATTACTCCAATAACCTCTCCAATTTCTTTATCATGATAATTAACGTATATTTCTTGCAGTTGTTTTGCAACAGCATCGCTAGTTATAAGTCCAAATAATTTAGGCTCTACTCGAATATAATCTTCAACCTCAACTATATAAAACATAAAACTACTAAAAAAAGGAGGTTTTTAAAGGTTATTGAAAAGTTTTTTAAAAGGTAGATAATTATTAAATAAAATGTATAAAGAAACTTACAACATAAAAAAATTTAATCCCCATTTCATTCATGAGTTGGATAATGGGAATTTCGGATTAGTAAGCAAAATAAATTTTAATGAAGACGGAGGGTGGGTTTTTGAAATTTTTGAAGAAATTAGGGGAATTAGAAATAGGAAATGACATAATAGAAATCCCAAATAGAAACTTATCGATAGTTGTTAGATCTTATAAGAATAATTTAATTAAAGGTATTATTACAGAACTAAGAAAGTTTGGAATGTTAACTTTAAGCAATTATTTTACTTATGAAACATTTGGGGTTGAGATTTGTAAATATCTACCTTGTGAAGGTAATTTTGAAGTAGTGGAGGTAAAACCAAGAATCTTTAGAAAATATGTAAATGACTAATGATATAATTGATCTACAAATAATTTAACGATGACGTTTTAACTAATTGCATTATTAATAATAAAAAACTACCTTGTCAAAATCAATTTTTTGTTTCTATTCAATAAAATTACTCTAGGAAGTTCTTTTCTCATCTCTCTATCTAATGTACAAACGATATTTTTAGGATTTTCTTTTGCAAGATTAATAATAACATCATCAACTTTTTTACCATTTACGTCAATTATTTTGATTTTATTTTTTCCCAATAATTGTAAGGCTAAATTAGAAGCTTCTTTATCACTCCATTTTTTTGTTTTTTTAGCCAGTCTTTTTAGTTCTTCAACAACTTGTTCAGGCACAACTAATTCATATCTCTCATTAATCAAATTCTGAATTTCTTCGTTATAGTCTAGTTTCTCTTTCGCACAATAAATCAAAAAGTTTGTGTCTAGGATTATTTTCATTTTAAAATCTTGGTTTCTTTTATTTAATTGTTTTTAATAAATCTATACTCTTTAGATAGTTAATATTAGTAACTTAAATTGATTGGGGCTTTAGAGAGCAGTTCTCGCTGATTTTTAATAGACTATAACCACTATATGACTTTTATTGCTGGGATGTTCATTTATTAATCTAAAACAACTTATTAAATTAATACAGACCAGTTTATCTTAAGTTCTATAATGTTATTAACTTTTTAAAACTCTCTTATAATATACTTTTAATAAAGATGATCTATAAAAAGGTATTTTGTTAATTGTAATTAATTAAGCAGAAAGAAAATAAAGATTAAGTGGTTTTCCATACCTTCCAAAAATCTCATACTCTCTATTTACTTTTCTAATTAAAGAAGGAACGAGTCCTAATTTTTCATAACCTTCTTGTAAAGCAGACTCGTATGAATCCCAAAATCCTAAACGGTCGTTTCCCTTAAAAACAGCGTATTTTCCTTCATGATCTTTTAACATTGATGGTAATTTTTCCATAAAAGCATCTATTTCTTTTTCTAAAGAATTCTCTTTTTCTGAAGGAATCACTTCTATAATTTAATATATCAAACCATCTTTTTAAATATTTATATAAAGAATAATATTTAAATAAGGCTTATTCCTTTTCTATAAGGAGGTGATTAAAATAGAAGAAAGAGAGCATATTCTTGATATCCTTATAAAAGTTAGAGAAGCTTTAGGGGAAAAAGATTATATTAGGATTAAAGGTTTAAGTAACAGAGTTATACATCATGCATCAATTCATCAGGATCCTGATGTAATATCTATAACTGTAATAATATACGCTTTAAGCAAGTTAATTGAAAGAGAAGTTTATAAAACAGAAAAAAATTGGAGCGGCTTTTATAATAATTATAGGAAAAATATAGAAAGCATGATTATAGCCCTGAAAAATAAAGATTTTGAAAAGTTTCATCTAGAGGTTGAGTCAATCAGAAAATTAATTGAAGGATTATCTGGAAGGTTAAAGATTTTTATAAATGATGTTTTTAGAAAGGCAAAAATTAACAAAGCTTCTAGAATTTATGAGCATGGTATTTCTATGGAAAAAACAGCCAAAATTCTAGGAATTAGTTTATGGGAATTATCAGAATATACTGGAAGAACTGGTATCGCGGACATTAATTTAGCTGTGACAATGCCAATCAAAGAAAGAATAAAAATTGCTGAAGGGATTTTTGGGTGAAAACCTCTATTCTCAATAAGCAGAATCTACATTATTTATATGGTAAATAAATTGTTCATCAAAAATAATCTTTAATCCTTAAAAAAATCCGCAACATTTATGTTGCAGTTATCTTTTTATGCGGATTTCCAGAGAAAATTTCTTATTATAAAATTTTCTCGGCCAAGAAAACTTTTCAAGTTTTCTCTGGTTTTGGGAATCCCAAAACCAAAACAAACCGCACCTTAAAAGGTGCGGTACAATCTAAGTTTTGTGATTTAATAAATAAAAAAGGCAAAAATAAAAATGAAATACCTAATATTTGATTCAGGTCCCTTAATTAATTTTTCAATGAATGGACTGCTTTATTTATTGGAATCTCTGCATAAAAAATTTAAAGTAGAGTTTTTAATAACTAAAGAAGTTAGAAAAGAAGTAATTGACGACCCCAAGACTATTAAAAGATTTGAATTAGGAGCTTTAAGATTAGAGGCTTTGTTTAAAAAAGGAGTGATAAAACATGCAGATTTAAAGAAAAATGATGTTAATGAATTAAGAGAAATCAGGGATAATTTAATGCAAATAGCTAATTCAACTTTTAAAGTAAAAGGAACCGACATTCATTTAATAGATAAAGGAGAAGCGGCTGCTTTATCTCTTTCTATAATAATAAAAGCTAAAACCGGCGTTAATATACCTTTAGCTATTGATGAGAGAACAACTAGAATGTTATGCGAAAATCCAGAAAATTTAAGAAAACTTTTAGAAAAAAAACTTCATAGTAATATTAAGGCTAATAGAGCCAATTATGATTTTTTTAAACATTTCAAAATAATAAGATCAGTAGAAATTGCTTATATTGCTTATAAAAATAATTTAGTTGATTTGAAATCTCCTAGCGCTTTAGAAGCAATTTTATATGGACTAAAGTTTAATGGCTGTTCTATTTCAGAGAGAGAAGTTGAAGAAATGAGTGGGATGTAAAATGAAAAATTATGGGGTTTATAAAACCGATTCTTTTAAAAAATTATTTGAAACATTAGATAGAAATGAACAAAATTGGATTAAAAAGATAAAGGAAAACCTGGACGAATCTGTTACGGGCAAACCACTACGATTTAGTTGGTTTAGAGAAAAGAAATACCTAAACAAAAGGCTTTATTTTTTAGTAGACGAACAAAGAAAGAAAATTTTACTTGTATCTTTTGCTTCTAAGAAAGACCAGCAAAAAAGTATAGATTTCATAATAGATAATAAAGATGAGTTTTTTGATTTATTAAGAAATATTTAAAACTTGCTAACTCTCCCACATTTCATATCTTCAAGACTTAATTTCAACTGAACAATAGCATCATCAGCTATCTCTGATTTCTTCTTCAGTTTTTCAAATTCTTCTTTTGTTATAGTAATTGTTTCTTGATCCATTACAATTATTAGTAATTACTGTTTATATAACTTGCGGATTTTATATATCCAAAAACCTTTAAAATGTAGTTTCTTTAGGTCTTTTGAGGGTGTGTAGTTCAATGGCAGAATGCGAGCCTCCAGAGCTTGAGATGAGGGTTCAATTCCCTCCGCGCCCATTTTTATTACAGACAAAAATCATTAATCAAAAATTTTACTTAAAATTCCAGAGAAAAATCCTAAATAGAACTTCTACCTAAAAAAACTCCACACCAACACCAAAACTCCTAATAAAATATCATAAACTCCAAACCAATAGAATTTCTCACTTTTGATTATTTTAATAACTAATTTTATGGTAATCAAACTAACTAAAAAAGTAATTATAAAACTAATTATTAATAAAGAATAACTAATTTCAGAAATAATTATACTTTTTGCCTGAAGAACAAAAGCTCCTAGAATTACGGGAATTGCCATTAAAAAAGAAAATTTTACCGCCGCATTCTTGCTTAAACCTCTAAATAATGCAGAGCTTATTGTCATTCCAATTCTCGAAACTCCTGGCAAAACAGCTAAAGCCTGAAACAAACCAATAAAAATAGAGTCAAAAGAATTAATTTTTTCTTTTTTTTCAACACTAAATTTTGTAGAATATACTATTATTCCTGAAAAAATAAAAAATAATCCTAGAAAAAACATGTTTGAAAATAGTTCTTCTATTTTAGTTGCAAAAAAAAATCCAAAAATTGCTACTGGAATTGTAGCTATAATTAAATAACCTAAATATTCTAGATTCTTACTATCTAATTTTAAAAAATCCAAAATATCTTTCCAGAAAAAAACAATAATAGCAAAAACGCTGGCCAAATGCAAAAAAACATAATAAGGTATTTGAGAATCTTGAAAACCAAGCAATTCTTGAAATAAAATTAAGTGCCCTGAACTGCTAACGGGGATCCATTCTGTTATTCCTTGAACTATACTTAAGATAATTGCTTGGATTAGTGATATTGATGCCATCTTATAAATAAAAAAAGTCCTTTATATATCTGATTAAATTAATTAAATTTAAATTATGAAGATAACATACCGTTAATTTTCTTTAAATATTTAACCGTTCACCTATCTTTCTAACAACCTTAAAAACCTGGGCCTGTCTAAAAAATAAGAACTGATGTTTCTGCTAATAATCTCAAAAGTTTAAATTAGTAGTATCATAAATTTTTTAGTTATTAATACCAAAATTTATTTTAAAAAATTGTTAGAAATTTTTGGCTCAGAAACTTCAAAGATGCAAAAAGTTCTGATACAGAAAACAAACTCCAGTTTTTAAACTGGAGTAATTGCAGTCGTTTGTTTTCTGTCTCCCCAACTCAGAGAACAAAGTTCTCTGATACGTTCAACTCTAACGAATTGAAGTCTTTAGAACAAACCTCGGACTTTAGTCCGAGGTATACGTAAAAAGTTGGTGATATATAAAAATTAAAGAGTTTATCTAAATTTGCTGATTTCAAAGTCAAAAAAGGATTATTAGACACTATCTAGTAAAAAATAGTTTTATATTTTTTACAACACAAAAATTTATAAAGAAAAGAAAGCTGTTATTTTCATAATAATTAATTTAAATCATTGGGGTGATTTAAATTTATAAAGAGGTGATCCTCTTTTTGTATGTTCTTCAACGTTAGTTAAACTTATTATAAATAAATGGTAATACTAGTATTTAAAGATATTGGTATTATAAAAGATTGAAAGGAGGAAAAAATTTAAATGGTACTTAACTTTGCAAAAGAAGCCATAGAAAATATAGATACTCATAGTATTAACTTTGATGAACTAAAGGCCGGTAAAGCAAACATTAAAGTTTTTGGTGTTGGCGGAGCTGGAGGAAATGCAGTAACTTGGTTGTTTAATAAAGGAATCTCTGGAGCCACTGTTTTTACAGTTAATACAGACGCCCTACATCTAAGCATAACTAAAGCAGATGAAAAAATTCTAATAGGGAAGGAATTGACAAGGGGCTTAGGTGCTGGAGGTAAGGCAGAAGTTGGAAGAGAGGCTGCAAAAGAATCTCTTTCTGAGCTTAAAAAAGCTGTTTCTGGTGCAGACATGATTTTTATTATTGGCGGAGAGGGCGGAGGAACTGCAACAGGAGCGATGCCTGTAGTAGCTCAGCTTTCTAAAGATACAGGAGCCGTAGTTATTGGAGTTGTTACAATGCCTTTTGAGTGTGAAAAAGCAAGAATGGACAAGGCTGAATTTGGCTTACAAGAATTAAGAGATTACGTTGATACAGCTATTGTTATTGACAATAATAGACTAGTTGATGTTGCAGGACAGTTGCCAATTCAACAAGCATTTGCAGTTGCTAATGAACTAATTAGTACAATGATAAAAGGAATTGTTGAAACAATTACCTTGCCTAGTTTAATTAACTTAGACTATGCAGATGTCTCAGCAATAATGAAAAAAGGAGAAGTTGCTGTAATTGGAATTGGAGAATCAGATTCGAGTGATAGGGTTAATGAAGCTGTTAAGCAAGCTCTAACACATCCATTGTTAGACGTGGATTATAGAGGTGCTAATGGATCATTAATTCATATTACTTGTGGTCCTGACATGAAACTAGAAGAATTCAGCCAAATTGGAAAACTAATTACTGAGAATATTTCTGCTGATGCGCAAGTCATTATTGGTGCCAGAATTAACAAAGACTTTGAAGGTCGCGTTAGGGTTATTACAATAATGACTGGTGTTTCAAGCCCATATATACTAGGAAAACAAAGAAGCCGTGGATATCAGCAAGAATTTAGTCCAGAATTTGACGAACTTGGTATCGAATATGTAAAATAATTAGGGGAAAAATTCGCGTCTAATTTTCTTTTCCTGCCCTTTTCGGGCAGGATTTTTTCTTTTTTTTTGATTTTATTTTTTTAGTAATTTTATTTGAATGATTTATGTGTATATCTTTTGTATATACGTAACTAAAATAAATAAATTTATTCAGAAAATAATTAGCTGGCATATAAAGAATTAGATGTCTGTTCTTCTAATTTTTATAAAGGGCTTATAATATTTATTGCCAAATGAATCAAAAAAAATCCTATTTACTAACAACTGCTTAAATCTCTGCTTTGCTTTTCCTTTTACAAATTCATATCCAACTGGAAGAACAACTTCAATATTAATAGAATCTGGAATATCCAACAGATTTCTTAGAGTTGGTTCTGAAAAAGCTCCTACCCAACAACTTGCCAATCCTAACTCTGTTATTTTAAGCAAAAAATTTTCTATTGCTGCCCCTACGTTGTGTTTTATGTATTTTTCTGCTCTATTTTCATCAAATATTTTTAACTGTTTTGAATTTGAACATACTACAACAACATATGGGGTTTTGTTTATAAACTGCTGTTGGCAGACGTCTGCAATTTTTGCTATTTTTTCAGGAGTTTCTATAATAATATAAATCAATGGTTGAAGATTAGCAGCTGCAGGGGCTGAATTAGCTGCTTCTATGGCTTTAATAATCTCTTCTATAGCTGGTTTTTTTGACAAATAGCTTTTTACAGAAGTTCTTTTTTCTAATATTTTTTGAAATTCCATTTTTATTTTTAAGATTCAAAAATTAGATCTAATTTCTTCATGATGTCGTCTATTTTTTTATTTGTTGGATACCTAATTAAATTCCCATGTTTAATATAATCTGAATACTCTTTACCAATATTTAAAATATGCGAAACTATAAAATGCTTATTTAACTCAGCATTTATGGCGAGAAAGTATTTTTGGTCAAATTTTTTTACGCGTTCTCTAACAAGTTCATACGATTCGCACTTGCCAGTTTTTGGTTTGTTATAATCAAAGTGACTTCCCCATCTATCTAATTCTTCTGAAATATACTCATAATCAATTTTTAGTTCATTAACTAAATGTTTGATTTCAAGTGTTAGAGTTATTTGGCCTTCAGTTTTTTTATCCATTTTGTTAAAAGAAAAACTAGATATAAAAAGGTTTGTAAAAACGTCCCGGGGAGGACTCGAACCTCCGACCCTGTGGTTAACAGCCACATGCTCTACCAGCTGAGCTACCAGGACTTAATATTCTAAAAAGATTCTTGTTTTTAAAACTATTTGTTATCAACCTTAATTTATCAAATTTTTGGTACCGTAAATATTAATAATATAAGATCAATTAGAATAAGAAAGCTATAGGGCCTGGCGATACTTAGATCCTGGCGGGTTTACAGTATAAATATTACCAAAGTTTCGTGAAAATTCATTCATTAACTTCAAAATTTAATTTTCTACTTTCAAGCCCTTTGTCTCTTCTTCTTTTTTCTAACCTTGCATAAACATTCCCATGTTTACTTCCTTTAACTAAAGAAGAGATGGCTTGAACAGCATCTTCTACTTCTTCTGCATCTCCAATAATTCCTATCTGATTTTCATAAAGAGACAGATCGCAATTAGTAAGATTTTTTAAAGTTTTTAGTGTTCTTCCACCTGTCCCAATAACTCTGCTTCTTATTATTTTTAAGTCCTGCCTTTTTGTTAGATCTTTAATATTCAAGATTTGAAGCATCATTTCTTCCTGTTTTAATTGTAATGTTTTATTCAACGAAAATCCCACCTTTACTGCTTCAAGAACTCTTATTGCGATATATTCTTTTTCAGGATTTCCACTAACAAAAATATTTTTCCCTTTATTTGAAATTCTTACTTTTAGTTCTTTCTCAAACTTTTTTTTGTTGCTAAGAACTCCTTTTATATTTTCAACATAAATCTCTTGCATTTCTTTAATATTGCTCTATCATTTTATTTTTTAGTAAACCAATAAAGATGAAGGTCTTTATTTGCATAAGCACTATGTGGCAAGTTGGCTGGTACTATTAATAAATCATTTGGATTCTGCACATAATCCATATTCTTAGCTTTATGTGTTAACTGCCCCTTTATTAAAAGAAGTATTTGTGATTCTTTATGATAATGCTCGTCCCATTTATTTCCTTTTCTAAAAAAATATTCTCTTTTCACAAGTTTTTTATGATTTACTAACTGTTGTTTTTGTTCATCCGTTAAAATATATACTGCCATTTTGTTCCAAGGCTTTTCAACAAGCTCATTTACGTTAAATGGGATTTTTTCCGACATCTTTATTTGGAAATTTTATTTTTCTTGTTTTAAAATTCACTTGCAATCTCTTTAATGAAACCTTTTCTTTTTAACCATTCTACTTGAGCTGGAGCATATTTAAAATGGATATCTCCTCTTTTATCTCCTTCAAATTCCCACGGCTTAACAATAACAAAATCTCCTGGTCTAATCCAAAGCGATCTTCTTAAAGCTCCTGGAATTCTACAATTTCTTTCTTTATCATCAAAACATTTTACAATCATTCTATTTGCTCCAACTCTCTGATCAACTATTCCAACGACTTCATTATTTCTCGGGGTTCTAACCCTAATTATCTCCTGAATCGGTTGGTTTTGTCTCTGAACATTCTTTTTGTATTTATTTTTGAATTGCATTTTGATTTTGAAATTAGTTTTAGATTAATATATAAAATAACCGCTTGGTTTATAAATGCTATTGCTAATAATAAAAAGTTAAGATAAACTTTCTTCGCCTAGAAAAAAAGCGGAAAATTATCAGAATAAAGAACAGTCGTGTTAAAATTATAAAGACCTATAGCAACCCCAATGCAATAGGAACTCCTTGAATTTCTATAACTCCAACAGGTTTGATTATTCCTGCTTCTAAAGCAGTTTCTACAGATTCTTTGCCAACAATATTAAAAAGGGCATCTTCACTTTCCATTTTTTTAAGGATTTTTATTACTTCGTTTCTAGGTTTTTCTTCTCCCTGAAAAAAACTAGGCCTAACTTCAATTTGTCTAATTCCTTCTTCAAATTTCTTTCCTATTATATCGCTATCAGCTAATGCAACAATGGTTCTATAAGCCTCGTGAATTTTAATGTGCATTTTTCTTTCAAAATCTTTATTGCTATTACTTAACTCATATTATTAACTGATAAACAGATAATTAGGGGGCTAGTTCTCTTGATTTGCTCCTAGCTCCTACTTCAAGTTTTATTAAATCAATAACTTTTATTATTAATAATTTATTAATTAACAAGAATTCTCTTATTTTAAAGATTATTATGATATAATTATTAAAAGTAAAGGTAAGGGTATTCTACTGCTTCTAGTATATTTACTAAAGAAAGAAGTTTTTAACACTTAACTAACAACAAATTTATAAAAAATTTATAAAAAAACAAAAACTAAACTTTAAATGTACATACAGTAGTCCCACAATTAGGGCACTTGCCTTTTATCATATCTTTTCCTTTTGATGTCTTCGTTTTTTTAGGGTCTTTTATTTCCCTTTTTGCTTTACACTTAACACAATATCCTGTTGGCATTTTCTACCTCCGCTTTCTGTTTATTTAATATTAATTGGTTTATACAAGTTTTATTGGTTTATAAAGGTTTTTTTGGGGTTTTTGGAGAAAATAAGGTTTAATTATTGATAAGTAATATTTTAAAAAGCGTCTTTGTATGCAAATGTTGTCTTATCACATTCACCCTTTAATATCAAAACTACATCAAATCCTCGCCTTCACACTATGCTTCGCCCCACAAGCTAAACAACGTAAAAATAAAAATCCTTTTTCTTTAATTAACTCTGTATCTGGCTTTCCACATTGCTTGCAAATAACAAACTCTTTTGCATATTCTTGGATTTTTTCATTAATTTTTTGAGAAGAGATATTTCTCTGAAGTATAACTCTTCCATTTTTTATATAGCCAGAAGTTGCAGACTCTTTTTGCAAAAACTTTAATAAATGGTCTGGACCGCGTCTTAAATATGAAGAAATCTGTGAAAAATTAGTGAGAATTGTCTTAGTTCCTTCTAAATGCCCTTCTATTTTAGGTATTTCAAACCTTTCTCTGCTTTTTTCAATTGGTTTAAGCTTTTTATATGCTTGCTCTAAAAGTTCTTCGTAGGTTTCCATAAAACTTAGAGATAAGCTGGGTTTAAAAAGTTATCAAAACTAGGTGGTTTTATATCATTAATATTTAGACCTTCTTCTAAAAATATTTCTTCTAAATTATTAACATGATTTATTTTTGGATGAAAATGCATCAGTGATCTTTTATTATAATCTCCTACTGCATAAATTTTTGGCTTTCCGCTTTCTAATGCGTTTGAGATTGCAATTCCCAGTTCAACAAACATGTCTATGCCTTCAGGATCGCTGATTAACACAATCTTTAATTGATTGTGAAATTGAATAAGAAACTTCAGCAGACTTTCTGGAATTTTCATGGTAGGGAACAAGAGAATCTTCTAGTGCCCGATCATAAGAAATCTCATGGGATTGTCGATTCAGTTCTCTAGACAAGATTTTTATTTTTTCTTCGTGTTTTCTCCTAGAAGCAAAATACCATTTTACCATTTTTACCCCAGATACCTTACACTCCCGGGCTTAGATTCATAAACTAATCCGTCTTCTATTAATTTTTGTATTTCCTGGCTTATTATTTCTGGTTTTATATTTCTTAATCTCATTATTATCTCTTCTTTATCAATTCCTTGACGAACTTCAGAGGCTTTTATTAATTCAATTATTTGCTCTCTAAACGCTTTAATCTTTTGCTTATCGGCTTGGATTAATGGTTTATTTTTTTTATCTATCTCTAATTTCCTAACTACTAAATACCTTACATCTTGCTTTCTAATTATTTCTGGAAGAATGTAAATCTCATTATTAAAAAATCTTAAAAGTCCAATAACCAGCAAAGTATCGCCTTGAAATATATTTTGAAATTTAATGACATCTTCACCAAAAACTTTTACTTTTACCTGACCGCTTCCATCATCTAAAGTCAGTGAAGCAAATCTAGTATTTCCTTGTGATTCAAACTTATCAATAACATTTGCTATTATATTAACCCTAACAATTTTTTTATCTCCTAATTCAATATGCAAAAGTCGTGGATTTATATTTTCAAGAGTTCCTAATTGCGACTGATCAAAAATCGGACTTCCTCTTAATAAATCTCCCACTCTAATTTTATGTGCGGTCGCTCTTTTTTTTAATTCTGGCATGTTTGAATTATAGTTGTATTTATTAAGTGAATGATAACTTTGAAACTCTAATTTCACCTTAACTTCTTAGATCTATTTTATTAAGTTACTTTTTATGTTTTATTTACTTAATAACTAAAAAATTATTTTTAAAGATTTGTGTTGAGAAATAGTATAATAGTTGACTAATAATATTATTTACTCAAGAACTTTTAAAAAAAGCTATGAATATTAAAGCTCCAAATATGGCTCCGATAATTGGGCCTATAAAATAAATCCATAACTGATTTAATGCTTGTCCTCCAATAACTATCGCTGGCCCAAAACTTCTAGCTGGATTTAAAGAAGATCCTGAAATAGGTATTGCAAACAAATGGCTAACTGCTAGAAAAAAACCAATAGCAATTCCAGAATAATCAGATTCAGCTGTCATTAAGATAACTATTACAAACAAAGCAGTTAAAACAGTTTCTGCAACTAAAGCTGATAGTAAACCAAATGAACCAATGGTATTTTCTCCAATACCAAAAGAAGCTCCAACAATTATAACTATAAAAAAACTTGCAAGTGTTGCTCCTATAAACTGCATAATTATATAGGGAATAAGATGTCTGGCTTTAAGCTTCCCTGCTATAACTACTGCAATTGAAACGGCTGGATTAACATGAGCTCCCGAAATATTTCCTAAAGCATATATAATAACTGCTAGAGTGAATCCAAATGTTAATCCTATTAAAAGTATTCCAGGAACAGTAAGTCCTTTTCCTATTGATAAAGCTGTAACTATTGAACCTGTCCCTATAAAAACCAAGATAAAGGTTCCTAACAACTCAGCAAAATATGATTTAAGAGCCACATTTTTTTGTAACTAAAAAAGTATTTAAAGATTTATGTGTTTTAAAGTAAATTATGAGATTTATCACAATAAATTTTTTATTGATCTATGATTAATGTTGATTAAGCTTTAACTATTCCCATAAAAATTTAAAGTATCGTTTAAAGCTCTTAGCAATAGTTTTGATTTTAATAAAAATTACTGTAGGCTTTTCTTGGTTTGGACAGTAAAATAGTGTATATAGAATATTCTATGTATCATATGCCTTTTGGATAACTATCTACTCTGCACATCCTGTACAAAACCTTTTTTTGGCTGAAAAATATCTCCTGATTTTTTTAATTTATCAATTGCCTCTTCAAATTCAAAATCTGAAATATCTTTCATTTCTTGTCTTAAAATATCTAATGGGATTTGTTTGCCATATTTTTCTTCAAGTTTACTTATTGTTTCTCTTAAAAAAAGTATTTTGCTCCTTTGGCTTGAAGAGACTTTTGTCGTAAATCTATCAATATCAAAAGTTTTTGTTTCTGGGTCAAAACCAACTTGCATTAAATAATAATTAGTAAGTCTTATTGCTGCTTCTGAATCTTCTTTGTTTACTGTTGAAGATAATCTCATCTTTGCATGAGCTTCTGCTAATCTTACTAATCCTTGAAGCTGACGAGCAGAAATTGAAATTGCCTTAGAGCTTCCTTCTAAACTTGCTCTTCTCATTTTAACATAGAAATCTTTAATTTCTTGAACAGATTCTTCTGTTAATCTTGGTTTTAGTTTCTGCTTTGCATAAGCTACATATTTTTTAAATAAGTCTCGCTCAATTTCTGGTTTTGGTCCTTTCATTTGATGCATATTAAGAACATGAGTTGCAATTGCATTATCATGCTCCTTATCAGGTAGATCTCTTAAAACAAATATTAAATCAAATCGGTTTATAAGAGTTGGGGGAAGATCAATTTGTTCAACTACAGATTGCAGTGGTTCGAATCTTCCATATTTAGGATTTCCAGCTGCTAAAACAGAGGTTTCTGCAACTAAAGATGCCTGAATATTTGCTTTTGATATTGTAACAGATTGTTGTTCAAGAGCTTCATGCATTGCGCTTCTATCAATAGGATCCATTTTTTCAATTTCATCAATACAAACAATTCCTTTATTTGCCAACACCATAGCGCCAGCTTCTAAACTCCAGCCCCTTAAAAACTCATCTCTTACAACTGTTGCAGTTATACCAGCTCCAGATGTAGCTCTTCCTACTATATACCTTCCCTTTGGAGCAATATTAGAAATAAATTTCAAAGTTACAGATTTAGCTACTCCGGGATCTCCTATCAAAAATAAATGAATGTCTCCTCTCGAAGCTGTTCCATCTTCACTTATTTTTTTTACTCCTCCAAAAATTTGAAGAACTAAAGCTTCTTTAACTTCTTCATATCCATAAATACTTGGGGCTATGCTATCTCTTAATTTTCTAAATAATTCTGTATCCTCTGATAATTCTAAGATTCTTTTTTCGTCCTCTTCTGATATATCTAACTCCTCGTAAGTTGCTTCCAAAGGAATTACATTATTTGCCTCAATAGCAAGATCAAAACGAGTTGAAATTGCTCCAGAAGGAAGAGGAACAGGGACTTCTTTTAAAACTCCAATAATTCTTACCCTGCTTCCAGGAGTAGTTTTTTCCTCCATTATTGGTTCTACAAGATCCTCTTTTAAAAAAATGCTCATTCTTCTTGGCTGTTCTCCTCCAATTAAAGATTCTGGAGATTCTTCAATTACTAATCTTTGGGCATCAAGCATTGTTTTTGATAAAAGAGTAAAATGGCCCCTTCTTCCACATGAACACCTTGTTGGTTCTCTAAATTTTTTTTCGATTTGTAATACAGAGATAACTGTCCCACATGCCGGACATTCAAACCTTGCATTTACAACCTGAGGCCTAACCTCTGAAGCTTGCCTTACTAATCCTTCAAAGAATATTAATTTATTTAAGTGATTTGCGCGAATTGTCCTTATCCTTACTTTTTGAGTTTCTGGGAGATTATTAAATCTTATCCTGGGGTTTTTTATAAGGCCAGTTTCTTCCAAAGCTACTTCTAATAATTGCAAAATCTCTTCTGGACTTGAAATAAGTGCTTCTGCTAAAGTTGGAGAACTAGAAGCAACATCGTCAAAATTTACAAAAATAACTCTCCTCCCCTTTCTTATGCTATCTCCTATCTCTTTTTTATAAGTCTCAAAAAAAGATTTTGCTTCTACAACAAGTTCTTCTGTGTTTTGTTGTGGCATTTTACCTCATTTTAGTTTTATAATTAATATAACAATCTTATGATTATAAGTATTTATAGGATTTGTGGTAGTACGTTATAATTTTACTAATCGTTGTTAGCATTTACAAGTTAAAGCAAGTATCTTATCTACTTTATTAATTTACTAAATAATTATTAGTAATTAGTTGTTGGTTAGTCATGAAGGCTCTAGCTGAATAATTTCTCTCAGATCTTTTATTAGAAACTCTGTGAACTGAAAAACTACTTATTCTTTTCAGCTTCTCTTAATGTTTTTATTAATTGGTTCATTGAATCTTCTAGCTGTTGATTGTTTTTTGTTCCAGTGCAGACTAATTTCCCATTGCTAAACAATAAAAAAGTCGCAGTAGGGTCCTCAAGTTTGTACACTAATCCTGGAAATTGTTCTGGTTCATACTCAATGTTTTTCAATACTAAAGACAAATAATTAAGGTTTAACTTCATATTTATACTCCCAGAAGCTACAATATTTTGAACAGTTATTTTTGGTCTTTCAGTTACTCTCACATTAATTTTTCTTAGAGTTTTAATTACCTGTTCAATAACTTTTTTTACCTGGGCAACAGATTTTGTCCCAGTACAAACTAAATTGCCAGAAGAAAATACAAGAACTGCTGATTTTGGGTTTTTAATTCTTAATACTAATCCTGGAAATTGTTCTGGGTTGTATTCGGTATTTGGAATGGTTTTTGCAAGTTTTGTCAGTGGGACAGTTTTTCCAAGAGAGGTTGTAGCAACAATATTTTGTATTTTTGAAGAAACTTTTGTCATTTTGGCTGGAAGTTATAAATTATAATAGTTTATAAAGTTTTCTATTGAAAAAATTTTCCGACGGGTTTTTTTTAAAAAATAAGAAAGGTTTATAAATTAATCATTTATAACAGTGAAATGAGTTGTATAGAGGAAATTGTTGGCCTTGCTAAAAGAGCATTTGAAGATTATAGTTTTAAGACCCCTGATTTAGATTATTATTTAAAAAATGCTCCATCGTACATTGACATTAATCATAAGGAATTATCCTTAATTTAAGAAATAGATTTTTTCATATGAATTTTTATCAAAATTCTTCTCATTTTGATTTATATTTTTCAAAATTAAAACCGACAATTATTTTTAGTGGAAGTATAAACACTCAAGGAGTTGAAAATCTAATTTGTAATAGCATCATTATTCATATTGGAAATCCATTTGGTTTTTCTAATAGTGAAGATGGAAGTATCATTGATCATCTTGAGATTAAAAAGAAGAGCTATCCTCCAAGCAAGGATAAATGGTTTGAAGAAACTAATTTATTTTTAAAAAATTTTGCTAAAAAGGATAACTTAGAACAAATTCTTAAAGTTTCATAATCATCTTTTCAACATCTCAAACTCTCTTTTGACTTCATTTAATGTCGTGATATCTAAAGTTGACCTATCTAGCCTTAATCTTGTTATTCTTGGAAATCTTAAGGCATAGCCAGAATTATAAGTTGGAGAGCTTTGGATATTTTGGTAGACAATTGTTACAACAAGCTTTGGTTTAACTTCTACTTCTCTTCCAGACTCTTTTATTATCAAAGATTTTAATTTTTTTGTTAATTCTTTAAATGATAGTCCTAACTCAACTTTTTCTTTTAATCCTGTTGAAACCTTGCCTATTTCCAAGAACTTGTTTTTGTCTCTACATGCTAAAGTATAACTTGTCAACCAACCAGCTCTTTTTCCTGTTCCATATTCAGCTTTGATTATAACTAAATCAAACTCATTTTCTTCCGGTTTAATTTTAATTCCATAGCCAATTCTTGCTCCTGGTTTATATGGGGCCTCTAAATTTTTCATCATTATTCCCTCCTCTCCTGCGACAATTGCCTTTTTATAAAAATTTTCTGCTTCTTTAATATTATCTGTAATAATTGCTTCAGACGCTTTAATTTTATAATTACTAGTTGTAATTATTTTTTCAATAATTTTTCTTCTTTCTTTATAAGGCTCTTTAAGAAGAGATTTCCCATTATAATAAATAATGTCAAAAACATTTATTTCTATTGGTAGCTCTTTAGCAAGTTTTTCTATATAATACTTTCTTTTTATTCTTTGAGAGATTACCTGAAATGGCTGATAGGCTTTAGTTTTTGGATCAAAGCCAACTGCTTCTGCATCTAAAATAAATGTTCCAGCTTTTACATATTTTTTTGCAAATTCAACAATATCTGGAAACTGGGCAGTAACATTATCCAATCTTCTTGTAAAAATTTTAATGTTGCCTTTTTCATCTTTATTAATCATTACTCTAAATCCATCATATTTAAAATCAATTAAACATGGCCTGCCAACTCTTTCAAATCCTTTCTCAATAGTGTCTTCTTTAAGAAACAACATTACCTTGACTGGTTTTCCTGGCTCTAGAGAAGTTTTTTCTAAATAAGATAAACCCTTACAAGCTTCTTCAAAAACTAATTTCCAGTCAGTTGATTTATCATAAGCTTCTTGAACACTATCTATAATTTTTTTTATTTCCTCTTTTTCAAGTTTTTCTTTGTTAAAACAAGCATCAACAATAGAATCTCTTAAGACACCTTCTGCAACACCAATTCTTAAATTTTGTAATAAAGTTCTAATTAAATATTTAGCCTCTTTAGAAGTTGCTGAAGTTAAAAGCTCTGAAATTAATGATAACTTTTTTTCTATTGTTCCTTTTCCTTCTAATTCTGGAAGTTTTTTTAAATTTTCTAAAACTTTTCTTACAGTTAATGGATGAGAAAAAAGAATGCCCTGTTTTTTATTTTTCATAATTTCTTCTGCTACCTGTCCTAAATCTCCAAGTTTTTTCCATTTCTCAATAATAAGCTTATCTGAAACTCCTGAAGCTTTTGATAAGGATTTTATTGCAAGTTTTTCCGAAATTCCAAATTCTTTTTCAGAATAGTCTGGAAATACATTACCCTGAATTAAATAAATGATTTCTGATTGGTTTGAGTTTTTTAGCTTCGCTAAAAAATCTGATAGAATTGACGTTTTTTTTATCCTAGAAGGATTTTTTTCTAGTTCTTCGTATGTTTCGCATAATTGTAAATAGAGCATTTTTTAGTGGAATTGTTTATTAATAAAAAACGTTCAATCAGTTTTTATAGGTTTTTATGTATATACAAAAGATATACAAGAAAAAACGCGAAATAAAATTTAGAAAGAAGCATTTAAATACTGGTATATACATAGTATATACAGCTCTGAAAGGGATAAGAGGTGCACTAAGGGATTTTCTCCCTTAGTGTCATTTTTTTTAAAAATATTAACAAACTACTACAAAATGCAAATTAAAATGCCAAATAGAACATTTGATGTCAGATTAAGGAAAGTAGGAAACTCTTTTGTAGTCACGATTCCCAAAGAAACTGTAGATAGATTTAAGCTAAATGAAGGGGATTACCTTACTATTAATTTATATAGCGAGGAAATAAAAAAGAGATAAGTATGTAAAAAAAGGTAAAAATGTTGAAAAATTATGAATGAATATTGGTTTCAATTATGGTGCGCGTAATACTCCTAAATGTATGATATAACTATTATAAATCAAGAATTAAATAAAAGTAATGATAAAATGAATCTTTTTGAAAATAAAAATTACCAATCAATAATTTTTCTAGCAGTTTCTATAGCCTTACTTTTAATATCTTTCGGTTCTATAAAAATTTTTGAAAGCAAAAATTTTGAATCTATAACTAATAAAATTGTTCAAGAGGATAAAAATTATAAAATAACTGGATTTGCAGCAGAAAATCAAGAAAAAAATAAAGTAAATAAAACTCTTGAAAAAGATAAAAAAGCTGAAAAAGAAGAGAAACTTTATTCAGAAAAATCTTATACTATATACTATGTTATTTTAATTATTCTTGTTATGTGTATAGTTATTACTTCATTGGCTTACTTTCTGCCTTTAATTAAAGATTATACTTAATTTTTATAATAATCTTGGTTTTTATTGCCGCCTGGCTTCTGTGGGGTTCTTTATATAATCACAACATCAACTCTTTTTTAACGCTTTTTGCATATTTAGAAGCTAGATGCATTGGCTCTGGTTTTTTATGGGGCAGTCTAATAAGGCTCTTTGAAATATTATAAGAGGCTTTAATAGAAATATTATTGCCAGGACTAATAAAAAGAGGGTTGCTTCCTTTTTTGACAATCAAGACATTTCCTACTTTTTTTCCATTTTTCAATATATCTGCTCCGTCTTCACTTCCCGCTTTACAATCAATTAAAGAATTAGAAACCCCGATAGTCGGAACTTCGGTAGAAAGGCCAAAATGACTTGCTAATCCTAATCTTGGATGAATAATTCCCTGTCCATCAATAAAAACAACCTCTGGTTTTTCATCAAGCTTTTCAAATGCAGCTATCATAGAAGGCAACTCTCTATAACTCCTAAATCCAGGAAAATAAGGGAATTTAACTTTTTCAAGTATATAAGAGCGGCCAGTTATCTCAAAACTTTTATCACATACTATAAAACAACACAAAATTTTATTTTTAATAAAAATTATGTCTACAGCTCCAAATCTTTCTGCTAATGAAAAATCTATTTTATCTTTAATTGTTAATTCTTTAGATAAATTTATCTGCTCTTTTTCTAGTTTATCAAAATCAATTCCGTATTTTTCAGAAAGTTCTTGTTTTCTAAGCTCTAAGTTTTTTTCATCTGTAACCATCTTTAAACCTCTTTCTTAATCCTTGATAAAAGAAAACGGGATTTAAAAAAGTTTTTGATTGGTCTTGTAAAGTCCACTAGTGAAAAGATTGTTACTAACGATAACTTATCTTTTCATTAACAATTATTATTAAGTGACCTCTTCCACGACCTAAAGGTCATGGCTTCCTGTGTGATGAACAGATCTTTAATTTCAGATAAATTTATTAATAATAAATAAAAGAAATAATTAGCGAGAAAAAGTAAGAAGCAATTCATCCTCATATTAAAGTGTGATGGATTTCTTGCTTAGAGATTAATAAAATAATTAGTTTATCCCATGAAAATTATAGTTTTAAGGGGGCTTTGTCACCTTTTGATTTAACAGAACCAGACATCAAAACATTTTTAAACTAAAATAAATTATTAATATAATGTTTAATAAAAAATGTCCAAGGTGCAAAAATATAATTAAAGACAGTTTTAAATACTGCCCATTATGTAGTAAAAACTTAAGGTCAGAATATGATGAAGACGATTATGGGTTTTTGGGAAAAAATGATTTTTCAGAAGAGAATACAGACCTTACAGATACTTTTATAGATAAAATGTTTAATAGTGCTATGAAACTACTTGAAAAACAAATGAAAAATCTTAACGAAAGTAACAAAAATTACTATCAACCGAGATTAAATGTTCAGTTTTTTGTTAATGGAGAAAAAATTTTTCCAGAAAAATCAATTATAAAACATCCAATAAAAGTAGAAAACCATTTTACAAAAGAAAAACTAAAAAAGTTTTTGGAACTTCCTAGAAAAGAGCCTGAATCAAGAGTAAAAAGAATTTCAGGAAAAGTTATTTATGAATTGTCTGTTCCAGGTGTTAAATCTATTGATAATGTTTTAATTAATCAGCTAGAGAATTCTATTGAAATAAAGGCTCTTTCGGACAATCTGGTTTATTTAAAAAACCTAAAAGTTAACCTGCCTATTTTAAGATGCCAGTTAGTTGATGATAGTTTGATTATAGAGATGCAAGGGAGATAAATTTTGTTTAGTTTTTCAGTCTCACCCAAAGAATAATTAAGAGTTAAGTTATTAGCTTATTCAATTAACAATAATAATTTTATCTACAAAAACCATTAAAAATGATTTAATCTTCTCTCAACATTCTAAACTCATCATCATAAGCTAATTGTTTTAACAAATTTTCGTGCTCCGTTGTATGGTGCTCTTCTGAAATATATTTTTTAAAATTGTTTTCAGTTTCGATTAAATATTTTCAAAAACTAACAAAAACTCTTATAAACCTATTAAAACTTTAATTGATTATGGTCCCGTAGCTCAGCCTGGTTTAGAGCACTACTCTGATAAGGTAGGGGTCCGCAGTTCAAATCTGCGCGGGACCATTTTTATGACAAGTTTTTTAAATACCTCAAAACAACTTTAACATAACTAATCAAACAAATGATTACATAAACTTATCAATTATTAATAAAAAATGTCAAAAGGATTTTATCATTATTTAAGAGAAGCCTGGAAAAAACCAGACGAAAAAAGATTAAGAGAGTTAATGACGGAATGGAGAGCTCAAAATGTTGTTGAAAAGGTTGATAATCCCCTAAGACTTGATAGAGCAAGATCCCTTGGATATAAAGCTAAAAAAGGTTATATAATAATTAGAGTAAGAGTTTCAAGAGGTGGAAGAAAAAGACCAAAGCCAGTTAAGGGGAGAAGAAGCAAAAGACAAACCATTAGAAAAACACTAAAAATGAGCTATAGGTGGGTTGCAGAGCAAAGAGCTCAAAAAAAATTTCCTAATTTAGAAGTTTTAAATTCTTATTTTGTTGGAAAAGATGGAAAAAACTTTTTTTATGAAATTATTTTAGTTGATTATTCCAGGCCAGAAATTATAAATGATCCTACAATTAATTGGATAACTAAAAAAACCAATCAAAATAGGGTTTATAGAGGTTTAACAAGCGCTGGAAAAAAATCAAGAGGCCTGAGAAGTAAATCTCCAATGAATAAATCAAGACCTAGCGTAAGTGCTGGGCTCGGAAGAGGGAAATAATATAAACATTAAGAGAATCTACTAATATATGAGAATAGCAATTGGCGCAGCAATTATTGATGATGGAAAAATCTTGTTAGTAAGAAAAAAGCAAATCTGGATACTGCCAGGAGGAAAACCTGAGCTCGGTGAATCTGATATCGAATGTTTGTGTAGAGAAGTTAGCGAAGAATTATCTGGAACTCAACTAGATAACATTCGATATTATGGGGAGTTTGAAGGAGTAGCCCCCAATAAAGGAGATATCTTAAAGGCGAAGAGGTTTATTTTGCGAATATTAAAGGAGAGTTTTGCCCACCTTCTGCAGAAATTGCCGCATATGATTGGGTTAATGATACAATTATATATAATCTTTCTGATATAACTTCAAAAATTGTAGATTCTCTTAGAAAAGATGGATACATAAAGCATCCGAGCGATTGAAACTAAAATAAAATTATATGTTTTTACTTTTCCAAACAATTGTTAAACACGTAACAATAATAAACAAAAAAGTAAAAATTATGGGGAGTTTAAAATCAAAATTTGTGAAAAATACTATTATTGATAAAATTATAGATATTAATGACATAATTATTAATCTTTTTTTCCAGCTTTTTATTTCTTCTTTGCATAAATGTGCTAGGATTAATCCTGTTGGAAAACCTAGCAACAATAATAGACTATATAATATTAATAACAATGTCTCTAGCATAAATTATTTAAGTTCTGATGTTTTTTAAAGGTTGTTAAATATCTTTATTTAATTATAAATTATATTGGATTTTAAATTGCTAATGTTGTTTGAAGACAACTAATTTAAACAACAAAGTAAAGTTAAAGTTATAACAACTAAAGAAATGTTTGATAGATTACCACAAGATTCTATATAAAAGACCGAAAAACTTAAATTTAATTCAGACACACCTAAACTTATTTAACTATTAATTTCTTGAGTTTAAAATGATTTTTGCAATAGCTTACTACAAAAATAATATAGCTGGAAAAAATATTGTCGAGCAATTTAGAAAATTAGCTTTTTCTCCCCATGTTCCTATAATTGAACTAAACAAAGAAACTATTTATTCAGAGGATATTAATGAAAAAAACTATCCAGAATTAAAAAATATTGATTTTTTAATTTTTGCTTCAACTCACAAATCTAAAAACAATATTCCTAGCTTATCTTTACATGCAGCAGGAAATTGGAGGTCGGCTGATTTGGGAGGAAAAGAAGGAAAAATATGCAGGACTTCTGCTTTTGTTTTAAAATATTTATTTCAAAAACTAGAAGAAAATGCTAAAAAAAATAAAGAAATTTATGAAAAGTACAATATAACTTTAGAAGCAACTCATCACGGGCCTTTAATTGACATTCCAAATTGTTTTATTGAATTAGGAAGTCAGGAAAATGAATGGAAAGATGAAAAAGCAGCTAAAATCATAGCAGAGGCTATTTTATCTTTACAAAATTTTGATAAAAAAAACTATAACTGGATTCCAACAATAGGGATTGGAGGAACACACTACTGCCCTAATTTTAATAAGATTCAATTAAATAGTATTTACGCAATTTCACACATAATTCCTGAACATATTTTTCCAATTACGGAAACAATTATAAAAGAGGCTGAAGAAAAAACTATTGAAAATATTAATATGATTTTGATTGATTGGAAAGGATGTGGTAAAAGTGAGAAAAGAACAAACCTATTGAATATTTTAGAAAAATTAGGATTAAAATATGAAAAAACTTCAAATATTGAGAAATAAACCCTAAATAAATGATAAATAACTTATTTTAATAAAATAAATTTGTTGCCTATAATTCAACTCTTTTTCTAATCTTAAATAATTATTGGTCTATTATTAATAAAATATTTAATAAACAAAATACAGAACCTAAAAATCTATTTAAAAAAATATTTTTTATCATTAAAACCATTTTTCCAGAGCATTTTTGTATAACCGAGGTTATCTATTTGTCTAGGTTTTACTTTTAGCTCTTTTAATACAGAAAGAATTTTTCTTCTGGCATTTTCTATTTCATTTTTATTTGCTAAGTATTCAATTTCTATAAAGTATCCTAGATGTTTAACATAATTTAATTCTATAAAAACCTCTGAATATCTTTTATGTTGATAGGCTTCTGTTATTTTAAGTTTTCTTATCCAGTTTACAAAACCGAGGTCTCTCATTAAAGCCAGAAAGCTATTTTTATCTTTTACTTCAAATTCAAATTCTTCTTTAACGGCAATTCCATGTTTCCAATATTTTTTCAGCCATTTTTTAAAGTTTACAACATAATTTTTTCCATTATACCTTATTCTAAAAGCTTTTCTCGGATAGTTTGGTTTTTCTATTGCAAAATAATAATCTGATTTTCTTTCTTTTTTAACAAACCTTGCTATTTTTTTAATTTTATCTCTAAATTTGTTAACTTCATAACTCTTAATCTTAATTTTAGATTCAACTTCAAACCATGACATTTTAAACTACCATTTTTTAAAACTAAACCTTAATGCTTTTTAATATTTGCGTTTTTAAGAAAGTTTTTTAATCTTATCTAAAATTAGATTTTTCTCCTTTCTAGAAGTGTGTTCTTTACCAAATTTAACTAAACTAGGATTTAGTTTATTCCAATAATTTTTAGGAAAAAGTTTTTTTAAATCTTGTTCTACTTGTTCTGGTTTTTTACCTTTACTCCACCATAAATACCTAGAAATATAATAAACATGAGTGTCTACAGCTACTACATTTTTTCCTTGTTCTGATAAGAATACATTTGCTGTCTTTCTTCCAACTCCTGGAAGCTCAATCAATTTGTCATACCCAAAAGGAATTTTTCCTTTGTATTCTCTATTAAGAGTAGCTGCGCAATTAATAATGCTTTTTGTTTTATTTTTGTAAAAGTTAATTGGTCTTATTATTTTCTCAATTTCTTTTGAATTTGCTTTAGCAAGATAATTAGCATTAGGATATTTTGAAAAAAGAACCTTGCAAGTTTTAATTGTCGTTTCATCTAATGTCCTTGCAGATAAAATAGTTGAAATTAAAGTTTGAAAATCTGTCGGCCATTTTTCTGCAGCCAGCCTCATATTTCCCTTTAACTTATTAATTTCTTGAAATTGTTTTATAGCGGTTTTAGAGTTCATTTTTGTTAATTGTTCGTAATCTTATTTATTAATTCCGCGTGTTAGATTGCTTATTATTATATGTTGACTATATTTATTATAATTATCATTATATCTTAAATTATAAATAGCTATGATGAATCTAATTTAAAAATTTCTAACGATTAAAATGTATTATAAACATTTAGCAAACTAATAATGTCAGTAATTAATAACTAAAATGCAATAAAATAATTAAGAAATTTTGGCCATATTAATATTAATACGCCGGCTATTATTGATATAATTGCAGAGATTGTTAAAGTAATAAATGCCATTTTATTTCAGCCTCCTTTAATTTTTCTTTCTAATTTTTATCAATTTTGTTTTTTTCCATTTTTAAAACACGCCGCCTTCTCGCAAGTCCACTCAGTATTAAAATAAAGATTCTCTTCGTGAACTTGCTCGAGGAATCTTACCGAAATTTCTTTGTCTTTTGTCCAATCACCAATGGTATAAATGGGGCTTTCAGCCCCATTACGCCGCCGGAGGGAATCGAACCCCCGAGCCCCGAAGGGCAGAGATTAGCAATCTCTTGCAATACCACTATGCGACGGCGGCACAATAAACTATAATAAACTATAAGTTTTATAGTTTTAAATATTGTGATTATGTCAAGATTCTAGAAAACCACGCACTTTAGTGCGTGGGAATCTTAAGCATCCTAAAATTCCAACAAACCACCTCCTTGGCATGAGGGTGGAAAAACAACAGCAGAAAACTGCCAGATGTTATGTAAAGAGGATAATAGGCGTAAATCAGGAAAGTAATTTAAAAGCCACTACTCTTAACATCTAACTAAAAGCCACGATTACTTAACACTCTAGATAAAACATAGATTTATAAATCGACTTTTATTTAATAATTTATTAATATTGAA
>JBBSYY010000057.1:0-1915 GCA_038044985.1 Nanobdellota archaeon | reverse complement strand
ACAATAAATAAATACTTCTGATTTTTATTATTTAATGGAATTATTTAATAAAAACAAAAAACTTTTTCAGAAGAGAATTTTTGTTAATTCTAATAAGAAAAGAGATATTATTTATGATAAAGAAAGTTTTAATTTTAAAATTGGAAGACATTTTTCTGGAAGTTCACCACCAGAGATTTTTGTTGGAAGATATAACTATCCTAACGTAAACGCAGGAATTTTAAGCCCAGATTTTTTTGAAAATACGGAAGAGTTATCTATGCCAGAAATTTGGTACGAGAAAAATTTTTCAATAGGAGAAATTTTAGCTAAAAGAAATAAATTGGTTTATGGAAGGTTTAAGGCAGAGATTAAAAAAACAAATAAATTTATAAAATTAATGCAGGAAATTTCCATGGCTTATAAACCAGTTTCAACAGAGTTTTTTCTTAAAAAACCACCTAAAAAAAATTTAGAAATTAATAAATTTTCTCCGATAATAACTAATCAAGCTCCTTTAGAATTTGCAAGACTTCAAGAAAATCCTAAAATAAAAAGCAAAGTAGATTACTTAGTTTCTGATACTGACAATAAAGCAGTAAATTCGGTTATTGAATTGCATCAAAACAATATTCCTATTAGCAACATAAATAAAATTTTAAGTGCGGGTTTATTGGGGTTAAAAAATAATAGGAGATTAGTGCCAACAAGGTGGTCAATTACAGCTGTCGATGATATAATATCTAAAAATTTATTGAGAAAAATTAGACATTACAAGGAAATAAATGATATCTTAGTTTTTAATTCAGAATATAATGGAAATCATTATGAGATATTATTGCTTCCAGACAAATTTTCTTTTGAGGTTATTGAAGCAGAAATTAAATTTTTTGGAAATAGTCTCGAAAAAGTAAATTTTTGGAAAGACCACGAATTTTTTTATGATAGAAAAAATTATGCAGATCAAGTTGTTGGAGCTTATTATGCGAATAGATTAGCCTTATGCGAATATTTAGACAAAATTAAAAAACAGGCAAGTGCTTTATTCTTAAGAGAAATTCATAATTATTATGCTCATTTAGGCGTTGGGATTTTAAGAGAAACTTGTAGAGATGCTTTTTCTAAAACGCCTGAAAAATTTGATAATTTAGCAGAAGCATTTAAAAAAATCCAAGAAAGATTAATTTTAAATTTTAATTTGTTTAGAGAAAAATCTGTTATTTTGAATGAATATGGGAAACAGGTTAGATTGAGCAGATGGTTTTAGATTTTATTATGCCCTTAGTTCAAATTATCCACCGAGCAAAAAAATCAAAATTCCTTCAATAGTTCCAGCAACTACCAACAATGGAATTATAATTAGGATGAAAATTCTTAATGACAAAATTAAATTATTATAAAAAATCTTTCTCAATTTTTTTTCTTTAAATGTTAAGACAGAATAAATAAAAAAGGCAATTGGGAAAAAAAACATTGAAATAATCATTATAAGGGAAAGTATAAGAGGATTAACCTTCTTATTATAATAAAAAATAGAATTTTTCATTATATCAATGCCTAATTTTAATCCTAAAGCCAAACTAATTAAAACAGCCGGAATCTCAAATATCCCATGTGGAAGCAATCTCCATAAAATAAAAATTCCTTCTGATATAACTACTTTATTAGCAACAAAACCTAAAATATATCCGTTAATAACAAGAATTGCTAGAGGAAAAATTCCTAGAAAAATCCCTAAAACCGCTCCAGAAAAAGCAGTTTTTGTATTATTAAAAATAATAAATCTAATTAATTCAAAAACACTAAGCCCTTCTGTTTGCTTAATAAGTTCTTTTATTAGTTCTAAAATTTTTTCTTCAAAAAAAACAGGAAGCATCGCGCCAACAATAAAAATCAGAAAAAAAACAAAAAAACAAAACCAAAAATAAGTTTTTAT
>JBBSYY010000056.1:0-1191 GCA_038044985.1 Nanobdellota archaeon | reverse complement strand
AAAAATTATTGACCCTTTTACTGATAATATTAGAGAATTGCAAAAGATAACTGGACTTCCTCCTGCTGAACATTTTGAATCAACTAATCATGCTGAAACTGAAATTCATTCTGCTGATAAGACAAAAGAAAAAGAGTCAAGAAAAAAATCAAAAAAATCTCCCAGCTTTGAAGATTATTTGAGATGATTTTTTGTTAAGCCTTTTTCTAAATAAAAATCAATTTATTTTTTACTAAATATTTTCTCTACCGGTCCTGATCTTCATAATAACTAGAATCAAAATAATTGATTGAATATTCTTGCTATTTTCTTTGAAGAATATTTTGTAATTCTTCTTCAGACATTAATCCATCATTTAATTTTCTAAAGACCATCTAAATCCTTCTTTTTGATTGCGTTATTGTTCAATGAAATCTAGAAATTCTTCTTCAGAGATCTTCTCCTCGTTTAATTTTTCACATAAATCTCTTGCTTCTTCAACTGTAGTAACTGAAATCACGTATATATGTCTCTTTTTCCCGCTTTCATAACTACCAACTTTATAAATTTCAATATCGTTTTCATTATCTTTACTATAAAAATATTTATCCTCGTTTAAACCTTCTGGTATTTTAATAAAAACTCCCATTAACTAAAAATTAGAGGTTTATATAATTAGTTTATTGTGTTAAATAATAACTTTTCAAGACCACTTTAGATGATTCTACTTCCTCGTCAATACCCAAGCAACAACTCCCGCTATCACAATCAACAAAATAGTTCCAGCAATCCTTCCATCAATAGAATAAGTAAGCTGTTCTACTAAACTCGTTCCCTCTCCAGAGGTAATAATTAAATCAGGATGAAAAACAGGATTAAAAACTTTTATTGCAGCAATTAAAAAAATAACAACTAAAATAATAATAAAAAACCACCCAAACTTTTTAGTCATAATCTTATCTAATTCTTTAGTAGACATTCCGGCAATTAACAAAACTAAAAAAATACTTACTAATAAAACTATTGCCCAAGGAACAATTGTTTTGACATATAGTTCTAAAGAAGAAAAACTCATAAAAATAATTGATATAATAAAACTAACTAACAAATTCACAAATCCAGAATCTCCTAAAATTTTTGTTCTGGCTAAAATAGCGTAAACTATTAAAAATACAAATAAAAAACTAAATACCGGCATAAAAAAATAAATTC
>JBBSYY010000055.1:0-16230 GCA_038044985.1 Nanobdellota archaeon | reverse complement strand
TAATCATAACAATATTTAAAAACTCTTCTCCCATTTTTCAGAGATGAGAATAATAGGTTTTAATTTAACAAAAATTTTAGTTGAGAAGCAAGAAAAATTTGGAGAAAAGCTTCAGGTAAATCAAAACATTAATATAAAAAATATCACTGAAGAAAAAATCCCAATAACAGATAATAAAGCTTTAAAAATAGCTTTTAATTTGTCAGTAACTTATTCAGATAATTATGCAAAAATTGAGTTTGAAGGAACTCTTTTAGTTTTACCAGAAAAAGATGAGTTTAAGAAAATTTTAGAATCTTGGAAAAATAAGAATATTCCAGAAAATATTAGGGTGCCTTTATTTAATTTCATAATGGACAAATGCAATGTTAAAGCCCTTTATCTTGAAGATGAATTAGGATTGCCTTTCCATGTACCTATGCCGAAATTAACTTTGGAGCCGAAGAAATGACAAGAAACTACTTAACACACTAAACTCTATGATCCTCTTACCTTATTAATTATTAATTTATAGTTAATTTGTATAAGTTAGTTATTTCTGCAATTCGTTTATAACCTAAAACTCATAGTTTTCTTGTCGAGGACCATAAAAAATAAGTTTTTTTGTTAGGGGAGAATTTTTCTGTTACTGGCAATTACTCTAAGTTATAATTATTTTAAGTAATCAAATAAAAGAAACCAACTTACTCGTTTGATTAACGGTTAAAAACCAGTAATTTTAATAATTTTATCTTAATTATTTTCAATTCAATTAATTTAATATTTTCGTTTCTTGTTAAGGAAAGCTTGATAAATAGTTCTAAACTTTTCATTTATTAATCTTCTAAATATTCATTTGAAATTATAATAATACTTATAAAACTAACCGTATTTCTTCAACAATCTCTTCAACAATCTCTTCAACACTCCAAAATTATATTCTTTTTTCCATTTATTATTATAAATAACAACCTCAAAATTCTTTAAAGTATTATTAGGAATAACAAAAAATTCCTCTTTGCTTCTACTATTATCTTTTAGTTTATTTTTACCTCTCTTAATATTATTTGATTTACCTTTTAGTTTACTAAACCAACTTAATAGCCCTATTCCACCCCCCTCATTAATATTATCTATATTTCTTAAATCATAGCCCAAATTAAACAAACTAAAATTAGGCAAAATGTAAACCTCTTTATTATCCCACTTTCCTTTTAAAAAACATTTATATTTTTCACTTTTATATTTGTCATAAACAGTTATAGCAGGATGAAGATGTCCAAAAATTAGATAATCGCTGTTTGAACATTGTTTAAACAGCTTATTTCCATGCAAAAAACATATTTTTTTATTTTTTTTGCCTTCTTTAATCTCAACACAATGATAATCAACTAATTTAATCCCACTTTTTTTAACAATAGGCTTTAAAATATTATCATGATTTCCTTTAATAACTATAATTTTATTTTTTAATTTATCTTTATTAGTCTTATCATAGTCCTTGCCTATTTTAGCAGGGGTTTGGTTGTTAGCAAGATCCATATTACTAACTCCATCTTTTATTATCTTGTTACTAATTTTATTCACATCCTCTAGTTTTTTCTTTAAAAAATCAAAAAACTCTAAAGTTTCTCTCCATTCTATATCAGTTATAGTTCCAAAGTCATGCTTAACATCTCCTAAAAGAATTATTTTTTTAACTTTAATTTTCTCAGTTTCTAAATAGTCAAAAATCCCATCAAGTTTTTCAAGAATTTCTTTTAATTGTAATCCAGGAAAAACACTTTCATGAAACTGTTCATTGCGACCAAAATGTAAATCTCCTATAACTAAAATATCTTTTATTAATAGGCAATCATCTAGGAATTTTATTTTAATTTTATCCTCAACCATTTTATTAACCGGCCTTCTATAATATACCCTCCTGCCTCCTCTCATTTATATCCCCTATAATCTCCTCATGCATCCTCTTCATAAATTCTAATTTATCTTCTATCTTCAACAAATCACTATAACCCTGCAAAATTAAATTAAGTGCAAATGGACTTGGAAGTTTTGTATGTATTCTTTCTATTTTAACCATTCCTTGTTTAATCCACTCCAACACGCGTTTCGCATTATCCACATCCATTAAATCTTCTAAAACTTCTCTTCTGGCTTCTTTTAAAATTGGAAAATCTTTACTTATTTTATTTAAAGCCGCAAGTAAAAAAAATGATTTCATTTGTTGTTTGCCAACTGTTTTTGTCCTTCCTTTGTAATTTCTTAAAATCATTAAACTTCTAGTAGCACAATGTCTAAATCTTCTTTTCAAAACCTCTGTTTTTATTATAGATTCTTCAAGAGCCCCTCTTAAATTTTCACTATTTAACACTCTTAAAGCTTCATCAATCAACAATCCCTCTCCCGCAAAATAAAATCCATTATCATTTATCCCTATTTCAATATCTCTTCCTGTTTTTTGTCCCATTAAATAACCAAGTGCTCTAGATAATGCATCATTAACCCTTCTACCATATAAACTATGAAAAATAACATAATTTTTCTCTCCTTTATAAAATTCTATTAAAATTCTTTTTTCGTGAGGTATTTTTGAATAATAGTATTGCTCATAAAAATAGGTATAAATAGCTTCAGCAATTCCTACCTCAACATAACAATACTCTCTGATAAAATCAATAAATTTTTCTTTACTAATTTTAGCTTCAAATCTATCATTAATCATTTTTCTGAATTTATTTATTTCTAAAGCAGATTCAAAACTCAAAGGCAACTGCTCTGAAAACCAGCTAGGAATTGTAGGGTTTCTTTTTATTCCAGCCCTAACATAAGCCTTCATTCCTCTTGTAAACATAAATTGGTACTTTCTTCCGCCTAAAACAAAAACATCTCCAGGCCTCATTTTTTCTAAAAAAGGCTCATCAATAACCCCTATTTTATTATCTTTTCTCTCTCCCTCTCCTATTACTACACTAACATAACTTTCTTCAGGAATTGTTCCGACATTTGTCATATAAATTACTCTTGCTAGTTTACCCCTTTTACCAACCTGTTTTGTTTTTTTATCATACCAAATTTTAGCATAAACATTTTTATGTTCTAAAGCATACTCTCCAGACAAATAACTAACCACAGACATAAAATCCTCTTTACTTAACTCATTATAACAATAACTTTTTCTTATTAGTTTAAACATTTCATCTATATCCCATATTTTTTGAATACACATTCCGTAAATTTGCTGGCTTAAAACATCTAAACAATTTTTTGGAATATGAATTTTATCAATTTTTCTTTCAACACACTCTTTATTTAAAATACTGCTTTCAACTAAATCATCCCTATCTAAGACAATAAACCTCCCTTTACTTATATCGTGCAATTTATGCCCAGACCTTCCAATTCTTTGTAAGGCCCTAGAACTGCTTTTAGGACTTCCTAACAAAATAACCAGATCAATATAGCCTATATCAATTCCCAATTCTAAACTTGTGCTTGTAACAACAACCTTTAACTCTCCTTTTCTTAATTTCCCTTCTATTTCAAATCTATGTTCTTTACTTAAAGATGAATGATGTGCACCAATGTTCTCTATATAATTTTTAGGAAACATTTCTTTTAAATGAGCAATAACCCGTTCAGTAGCCGCTCTTGTATTAGTAAAAATAACTGTAGTTTTATGTTGTTGAATTAAACTATCAATTAAATTATACATTGAAGAATGAATTTCATAAAAATTTGTATTAATTAAATCACTAACTCCAGTTAAAACTTTAATATCAACTTTTTTAGTGTTTTGTACATTTGCAATTAAACAACTTTTTTCTATTCCAACTAAAAAATTAGCTATTTCATCTAAAGGGGCAATTGTTGCACTTAATCCTATTCTAACCGGAACAATTTTACTCAATTCTTCTAATCTTTCTAAACTAATACTTAAATAAACCCCCCTTTTATTTCCTAAAGAGTGTATTTCATCTAATATAATAAATTCAACACATTTAAACAGTTCTATAAATTTTTTTGTTGTTAAACTAATAGCCAAACTTTCAGGAGTTGTAATAAAAACATGCGGTGGATTTTTAAGCATTTTAGCTTTTTCCGCACTGGTAGTATCCCCTGTTCTTAAACCAACTCTTATTTTTTGTAGTTTAATATTTTTTTTCTCGGCCAGTTCATAAATTTCTCTCAAGGGCTCAATTAAATTAACATAAATGTCATTATTTAAAGCTTTTAAAGGACTAGAATAAACACAATAAATTTTATCTTCTAATTCATTTTTTTTGGCTAAACCTATTAAATAATTTAAAATACTTAAAAAAGCAGTTAATGTTTTTCCACTTCCAGTGCTAGCAGAAATTAAAATATTCTTTCTTTCATAAACGGGTATTACACCATATAGTTGACTTTCAGAGAAATCCTTAAATTTATTAAAAAACCACTCATTAACTAGAGGATCTAATACCTTAATTATTTCAGAAGTCTTTCTTGGATCCGCTCTTGGATATGTTTTTTCTATTTTATTTTCCATTTTAGGTTTTTTATTAAGAATTTTAAACGACAATGGCGTTAAACTGGTAGAATATAGTATACCCAACCTTTATAAAATTTGCTTGTTTAATTAATTATTAAAGAAGTAATAAAATTAATTAAAAATGAAAATAAGTCAAGAAAAAAAGGATAAAATAACAGAACAAATTCTTTCTTATTTATATCAACTTTTCCCCCAATATCCATTTACAGCAGGAATTGCAAGAGAAATCGCAAGAGACGAAGAATTTACAAAAAAACTTCTTTTTGAGATAAAAGAAAAAAACTTAGTTATAGCAATAAAGAAAAACAATCAAGGAACCCCCTTTTCAAGAAGATTAAGATGGAAGTTACAGAATAAGGTTTATGATATATATCATTTAAAACAAAACACTTTAAATAAAATTTAGTCTTTATATTATATCCATCATACTAAATCATCCCGCAGTTTAATGATAGCTTGTAGGGTTAAAAATATTAATAATAAACTAAATTTAATCAGAGCAAACATATTTTATCATTCACAAATAGAAAATTATTAGTAATTAATAATTTAAATAAAAATAAAAACAAACAACAAAAAATGGATAAAATAAAAGAAGCATTTGAAAAAGTTAAACAAGATATAAATCTATTACATAATGAGATTTTTAACATAAAACTAGTTTTAGAGAAACTTAATTTAACTATCAACAATCTAGAAAACAAGCAAAAAAACGCTAAAATACCAATAGAAATGTCAGAAAATGCAATTTTAGCAAACCAGCGTACAATTCAATTAACACAACAAACAGATCCAACACTTCAACATATAACTCCAACAGATACTGTGATTTCAACGGATAATCCAACACATAATTATACTTTAAAAGCCTTAAAAACAGAAATTATAGATGTTTCCATAGGAAATAGAGGAGTTCCAACAGACAAACAGACAAACAGACAAACAGACAAACCAACATATTTTCTAACAAAAAATGAACAAACCCCACAAAAAAACACAAAAATTAATGAAATTAATACAATAAACTTAGAATCAAACATAAAAGAAGTAGCTGAAATTCTAGATTCTTTAGACACCATTAAAAAAGAAATAAGGCTAAAATTTAAACATTTAACATCTCAAGAAATGCTAGTTTTTTCAACTCTTTATCAACTTGAAGAAACTAGTCCAGAAGTAACTTATAAAATAATTTCTAACACTTTAAAACTATCTGAAAGCTCTATAAGAGATTATATTCAACGAATAATAAATAAAGGCATCCCCATAAAAAAGCAAAAAATAAACAATAAAAAGATAGTTCTTTCTATATCTTCAGATCTTAAAAAAATAGCCTCTCTTTCTACAATAATAAATCTTAGAGAGCTTTAAAACCTTAAATTCAGGCCCTTTAAACCTCATAAACAATAGACCAAAATATTAAAGTAGTTGTTCGGTATAACGATTTTAAATTAATGATATCCCCTATTTTTTACTATAAATTTAAGCATTCAATTTTACTTTTAAAGCTTAAAAACCTTAAATTTATACCTTATGGGGCTTTTAATTTAATAAATTATATATAGTCTTTTTAATGCCCAATTAATTTTCACCTTTCTTTGTTTTTTATTAATTTTTAGCTCACCTTTCCGTCGATAAACCATCTTTTTTTATTTATCTTAATGTTTTTTTCAGATTTTTATTAATTTTTAACTTATTTTAACTCTCACTTTTCCACTTTTTGTATGAAAAAATATCAGAAAATCAGCATTTTTGTTGTTTTTTAATCAGTTTTAGCTCTTTTTTTATTTCCCCTCCTTCTTATTAGCTCTCACATTTCTTGTTTTTAATAAAAGCTCTTTAGCCTTTTCAGGTATGTATACTCTTTTTTTATTATTTTCTCCAATTACCTCTTCAATCAATCCTTCACTTTTCTGTCTTATGCTGTTTATCTGCCCCCTTATAGTTGATTTTCTTTTTCCAAGCATTGCAGCAAGATCCTCATAACTCAATTTCATATCAGAATTTAATAAAACTATTATAATTGCTCTTTCACTTGGTGTTAAATTACTAAAAAATGCTGTTTGAACACCCGTTTGAACACTGTTTAAAACACCATAAACGGTTGTTTGTTTATTAAACGTTGTTGGTCTCTGTTTAAACAACCTTGTATTTTCAGCCATAGAAATCAAATTTTTTAAATTTTTAATATCATCTTTTATCGTCGATAAATCATCATTAACAACAGAAATTTCATTTTTTAGCTCAGAATTATTAGAGTTTAGGTGTTTAATCCAATTACTTAAATTACTAATGTCTTGTTTAACACTGTTGAAGCCTGTTTGAACACCATGTTTATGTTGTTCAAATTCCTCTTTCTCAACATTTTTTCGGAAAAACCAAAACATATTAAAATATAAAAAGGATTATTTATAAATCTTTCTATAAAAGTTTTATTAATAAATAAATTTTTATGACAGATTTTCTAAAAATTTCTCGAAATTACTTTCATATGATAAAAAAGCTGGTTATTTTGCTAATATTAATGTAATCTTGAAAACAAAAACCCTTTAGCAAAAACCATAGATTTTAGCGCGTATAAAAAAATAAAAGTAGTTTTTAAATATCTTAAAATTAGAATTTTGTAGTACTTAAAAACAAATAATAATTTATAAGATATCTCCATCTTTATGTAAGAGGGCTTATATTCAGCTAACCAAATATATCAGAAACCAAAAAGCGCACCACACCAGAAGAATAGCATCAGGAAACTCTACACTTTAGTATGGAGAGGATGTCATCTTATTATACAAATGATTAAATATTAAACCACACCAAAAAAATTATCCTAGATCAATACACACTATCAGACGACTTAATCACAGGAGCCACTCTCAGTCATTTCTATAGTCATTCAGACCCTAATCTTAATGACACGATTATCTATAAGATAATAAAAATGCCCGAAGACACAGTCATTGTCGAAACATATAATGTTAATTGAATTAGGACCGAACCACTTTCAAATAAAGATTTTAACCTTTGTGATGATGGCAAACCAATAATTAATTTAGAACACTTTTTACAAGATAAAAGAGCAGAATTTTTTAAGATAAAAAGATTTTCTTATAGATCACTTACCTAAAACCCACGAAAAATTTCTAATTCATACCTAAAAACCTCTTTCACACACAAACCTCAATTTTACACATAAAAACTTCGCACAAGGGACATTAACAGAACCTTCATAGTTTAGTTCTATCTGATAAAATTAAAACAAATAACCCAATTATTATTAAACCTCAGATATTAAAACATTAAGGCCCCCTAAGCCAATTAATAAGTCTCTATGTGTTATTAACCACACAACATGAAATAACTAAAGTATTAAATAAATCCAACCCAACTATTTATTAATTTCATAAAACATCAAAATTATAATTCTTTATATACCTTTCTCTTCAATTCTATACAAAAACTTATTAGCAAAAATAAGAACTTTCTGCATAAGGAAAGTAGTGTTTAAAATTATAAATATTATCAGAAGTAGTGTTTAAATATCTTTATTAAAGTTCTTCGTTATTACAAAAACCAAAATAACATAAAATCTCAAGCCAATGAAACCAATAATGATCATACGAAGTTTTTTAGCATATTGCAATTTATCAAAACAACTAGAGAGTATAAAACCAAATATTAAAATCAAAACATTTATATTCTCTAAACTATATGATTTATTATGAAAAAAAGAGTTGTTAAAAAAACAAAACCCAGAAAAAAAATTTGGGTAGGCATCTTTATTATAATTTTAATGATAGCAGCCGTTTTAGTAGGGATAAACACTAGCTTTTATGGGGTTGCAATAGGAGTATTAATGGGAGTTTTAGTATCTATTCTTGCTAATCAATTAAGGGGTTAATTTATTATAAATTCTTTTTTAAGTAATTATCGTATATAATTTATTAACAATTAACCTTAGATTAACAGAGCTTAATTATATATACAAATAATTAATGGTTTTTTTGATCATGAATAAATTAGAGCACACGGGCTAATAATTAATTTTCATGCTTGCTTATACCTTCCCCAATTATTTTTTATTAATAAATGGATAACTAACTCCACTTACATCCAATTTTATTCTCTCTAGCTTTAGTTTCAGTTTCTAAAATTTCTTTTTTATACTTTTTATCTTCATAAAATCTTGCAATAGCTAATCCCTCTCCAACTAAAATTAAATTTACATTAATTAAACCCTCTTCATTTTCTTCTACAAAAACATATCTTAATAGTCTTTTATACTGATCTTTATCTTTTACATCTCTTTCTAATTTAATTTCTTTATTTAAAACAAGTTCTTCTAATCTTATTTTTGCTTCTTTATAACATTTTTCTCCTCTTTCATTAGTATCTATTCCCAAAAGTCTAATACTTTCTCCACCCACAACAACAGTATCTCCATCAATAACTTTTGTTACAAACCCAGTTTCTAAATTAGCAGGTTCAAATTTTTCTAAACCAAAAACAACATTTCCAATAAAACCTGGTTTTAAAGAAACTATTAAAAATAAATTACCTAAAAGTGAAATGATTAAGATAATTAATAAAAGTTTTTTCATAAAAGTATAAGTAACTACTATTATTTAGAGTTAATGATTGCCGATATTTTTTAGCTTCGATTTTTTTGACATATTCTGAAAGTATTCTATTACCTCTTTTGATATTTCTAAAGTTATCCGTCCCCTTTTAATCAACCCCGCAAGACCACCGCGATCTAATTTTAAACCATTGTCAGAAAGATAAAATTTACCATCACCATCAATATGCAGACCACTAATAGAAGTGCTTTTAAAGATTTTATGTCCTTTAAGTTCATACATAGCAACAATTTCGTCGCCATTGTAATCATAAACCATCATAATATTGCCTTTTCTGTAATAAATATCACTACTAGATAAAATAAAAGGATCTGTTCTTACATACCCTTCCCATATATTCTTGAGATTTTTTTTATTAGTTCTAACCGCACGCCCAATAGTAATTTCCATCTTTAATTTTACTAACCAAAGTTTATAAAAGTTATTATAGAGGTTCTCTGTTAACTTATCGGTTGGTGGCAGGGCTTACAGCATAATTTTTGGAGCCCATAAATGAGGCCCAAGTTTAATAGATTTTTTAAATAATTTTTCAATTGTCTCTAAAGATTCAATATCTCTTAATTTCTTATTCATTAATTCTTTTCCTAAATAATAATAATTCATAGGATCCCGCGGATTTTTCTTAATATTCTCTCTAAGATATTCTTCAGCATTCATTTTTATCACCTTTTTATTAGTAACTATTGATAAAAACCCCTCAGTTTTTAATTATTTGTTTACTCTAATAAGTAAATAACCAAGATTACTACGAAAAAGAGAAATATACTTAATTATTAAATAACACATTATTAATAAATGAAATCTTTATAAACAAGTTCGCACAATTTAATTAACGAAAGAAGTGAAGACCCAATAGATTTAGTAATAGAAATCTCGCTATCTTATATTAAAGTTACCAAAATTAGGCAACGCACAATATTTAGTTTAAATATGAACAAAGACGAATTTTTAAAAAATCTTGAAACAGAAATAAAAATTTCTAAGTTATCCCCCTATACTTTAAGAAACTATCTAGATTTTAATAAAAGATTATTAGAGCATTTAAATAAAAATCCTAAAGATATTAATCAACAAGACATTAAGAATTTTTTAGCTGATAAAATGTTTGACCGGTCTTCTTCTTCAGTGATTCTTTTTCTTGCAGCAATAAAATTTGCTTATCTATCTATTCTAGGATCTGATCCTACTTTAGGAATTAAAAGACCAAAAAATGAGAAAAAAATTCCAACAGTTTTAATAAAACAAGAAATTAATTCTTTAATAAATTCAACCAAAACTCTAAAAAGCAAACTTATACTTCAACTTCTTTATTCTTCTGGATTAAGAGTATCAGAAATTGTTAATTTAAAACCAAATGACATTGTTTTTACTGAAAATATTGGATGGGTTAGAAAAGGCAAAGGAAAAAAAGACAGGATGTTTATTTTATCACAAAACCTTATAAAAAAACTAGAAAAATTTATCAAAAAGAATTCTGATTGGAATTATTTATTTTCACAAGATAAACCCCTAACAACAAGAAATATACAAAAAATAGTTCAAAAAGCAGCAAAAAACGCAAATCTAAATAAAGATGTTCATGTTCATACAATAAGACACTCTTTTGCCACACATTTATTAGAAGGGGGAGTTGATATAAGGAAAATACAGGTACTTTTGGGCCACTCTTCATTAAATACGACTCAGTTATATACCCATATTTCTTCATCACAATTAAAGCAGATAAAAAACCCTCTAGATAATTTATAGCATTTTTACATATTTTATTAACATTAGTAAGTGTTAAGTCAACCATGATTCTTAACATAGAGAAAACCGATAAATTATTGATAGATTATTAATAAAATATAATAAATAACTGCGAAATCGTCGGGCGTGAGGAGATGATGAAGCAAACAATCTAAAAGCAGCCGAGCGAAGCTGGGCTGGTAACGTTAATTTTGATGTTGGACTTAACAATAAGCTGGACTTTATTAAAAGTTAGGAGAATATAAATAATTTAGTGGTAGTTCTTATACTTATTTTACCAAATAAAATTATTTAAATATATAAATAAAATCATCTATAAGCTTTTTTTCAAATCTAATTCTTCTTTTATCATTCATAACAATTAAAGCATAACCACAAACAACAAATATAATACCAACAAAAAGCAATAAAAGAGAGCAGTTATTGTTTTGTATAACTCCGCATTTTCCACCACATAAATAATCACATATAAACTTATCCATTAAAGTCCAACCGATTCCAAATATTTTCAATATAAAACCTATGACAATTCTAAGATTTGTTGAGATAGTCATTTCAACCCCTAAACTCATGTATCTTACATGGCATAAAAGATCATTCTTTAAATACTCTTTTATCTAGAAAACTTTTATTAACTAGACCAGCAATTAAATAGACTATTCCTAGATGGGATGAGCGCATTTTCTTATACAGAAAACAAACTCCAGTTTTTAAACTGGAGTAATTGCAATCGTTTGTTTTCTGTCTCCCCAACTCAGAGAACAAAGTTCTCTGATACGTTCAACTCTAACGAGTTGAAGTCTTTAGAACAAACCTCGGACTTTAGTCCGAGGCATACGCAAAAAGTTGGTGATGTTCATATAATTTTAATACAGAAAAAAAGCAAACCACTGCCTTTAGGCAGTGGACGTTGCTTCGCAACGTCTTTTTTTCTGGCTCAAAAACTTCAAACAAACCGCCGTATTTAGATGTCGGTAAAACGCAAGGATTTTTTGATAATTAATAAAATTTATATTTTTTATGTTTGTGCGGAGATACTGTTAACAACAAAACCTTTTTAATTCTACCTCGCTTAGTTAATTGACAATCAATTTAAAAAATAAGTTAATAAAAAATTAATTAAAATGAGACTTTATTCATACTCAAAACTATCAACATTTGAACAATGCCCCCTAAAATTTAAATTTAAGTATATTGATTATCTTGAATCTGACTTTGAAGAAACCATTGAAGGTTTTTTAGGAAAGCAAGTTCATAAAACCCTAGAATGGATTTACAACAACCAGGAAAAACATTTTGAATTAGATGATATAATAAAGCATTTTATAGACTTCTGGAATAATGATTTTACTTTAGATATCAAAATAATAAAACAACTGCCAGCAGAACATTACTTTAATAAAGGAATCAAATTTCTTATAAATTATTTTCTCAAGAACTCTCCATTTAAAGATAACACTATTGCAACAGAAAAAAAAGTTCTAATTAATTTAGATTCAAAAGGAGAATATAAACTTACAGGTTATATAGACAGATTAGTCCATAATCCAACAACAAATATTTTTGAAATTCACGATTATAAAACAGGTACTATAAAATCACCAGAAATGCTGGACAATGATCGGCAGCTGGCTTTATATTCTATTGCAGTAAGAGATTCGTTTGAAAATGTTAGCGACGTTTTTTTAATTTGGCATTTTCTTGCTTATAACCAAGAAATAAAGTCTAAAAGGACACTACAAGAATTAGAAGCCCTTAAACAAAATGTTATAGAATTAATAAATAAAATCGAATCAACAACTCATTTTCAAGCAAATCCCAGCCCTTTATGTAATTGGTGTGGGTTTCAAAGCAAGTGCCCGGCATTTAAAGAGAGAGAAAAAGAAATTAGGAGTAAGATTTATAATTGATTTGTTTTAAATCAAATTTTTTGTTTATTTGTTTTAAAAATAAATTTAAGTTGTTTGAATTCATAGTTTAGACTATATTTTTAGATAAATTATCTCCACAGGATACAGGACAGAATGTCTCTTATCTTATAAAATTAACGGAATGATTTCTGCCTTTTCCTTCTCGCCTTACTATCTCCAGGCTTATAAGCTTCTTTTCTTCTAGTATCAGCAATTAATAAATTTTTATCATAGCTGCTGAATGATTTTTTTAGTTCTTTAGATTTAGTAAATTCAACTAAAGCTCTTGCTATTGCCAATCTAGAAGCTTCAATCCTACTTTCACTTCCACCCCCATTAACATTAACCATAATATCAAAATCAAAATTTCCTAAAACCCTTCTTGTAATTTCAATAGGCTCATCAATACTAAGTTTTTTAAAAAAATCAAAATTCTGATAAGGAATTCGATTAATCAAAATTCTTCCTTCTCCTTTAGATATAGTAGCTTTTGCTATAGCCCCTTTTCTCTTTCCGCCTATAGTTAATTTTTCTTGCATTTTATATTAACCCCGAAAGTTCTTCTAATCCAATATATTTTACTTTTTTTAATATAGGCATTTTAATAATTTTTTCATTTTCAAGTTCTTTAGGAATTCCATTATAACATTTTACTCCTTTAAAAGCCTGTTTTCCTATGCCCCTTCTGAAATCTGGAAGCATTCCTCTTATCCCTCTTTTTAGCATTTTATAAGGAACTCTTGAATATTTAGGACCCTTTAAAGAGTGACCACCTTTTTTTCTTATCTCTCCATATTCTTCAATAATATTCTTTTTATTTCCAGTTATAACCGTTCTTTCAGAATTAATGATTATTACATCATCACCTTCTAATGCTTTTTTAGCAGCAAAGCTACACAATCTTCCAAAAATAGCACCCGTAGCATCAATAATTGTTTTTTCTGACATTTTTTGTTACTTGTTCATTTTCTATTAAATATCTTTTTCTTGCTTCATCAACTTTAATCTATAATCTCTCGTTTTAATTAAATATTCGCTTCTGCCACCGCAATTCTTACTTTAATGTCTAACATATCCAAATTTTTCATTGTTCTTTAACCATCAATTCTAAATTTATTATCCTACTATTTCAACTCCCTCTAGTTTTTTATTGTCTTTGATTTCTTCAATAATCTTTTTAATCTCACAACCAGATTTTCTTAGTTTTTCAAGAGCTTTTTCTGAAAACCCAAGAGCAGCGACACTTAATTTCTTATCTATTTCTCCAGAACCTAAAACCCTCCCTACAATAATTATTTTATTACTATTAATCTTATTTAGATCATCTAAATTAATGCTTTTATAACGTCTAGAAGGAACAGATAATTTTTTAGCCAGCTCTAAAAGGTTATTTTTTTTAGCCAAGCTAATGGTTTCAAATATCTCTGGATTTCTTTTATTTTTTGCTCTTTTTGAAATTTGAGTTTTGCTGATCATACTAAATCATCTGTCTAATTTATCTTTTTGATACAGAAAACAAACTCCAGTTTTTAAACCGGAGTAATTACAGTCATTTATTTTCTGTCTCATCAACTTTAGAACAAACCTCGGACTTTAGTCCGAGGCACACACAAAAAGTTGGTGATATTATTGTAACTTAATAAGAAAGGGTAATTTAAAAGGTTTTTAAAGTTTGCTCTGTCCAAAAATGGAATTAATATCTTTGTTGAAATCCTGGATATAATGCGGAGAAGAGGAAGTTCGCATTTCACTACAGCTGTTAAATACTAAATTTGTCTGTAGTAAAATGCTCATCGGACCACTATAGGCACCATATAATCATAAATTTCTAAGCGACTATCAGGATTCGATTTCTCTGAATAATTCTCCTCGAATCTTTTTCGGAACATTTATGCGGAGAAGAGGATTCGAACCCCTGCAGGCACTAAGCCAACACGGCCTTAACGTGTCCCGTTTGACCACTCCGGCATCTCCGCATAAAATTGACAATAAAAAGAGATATAAAAAGATTTATAAATACTTATTTTTAGGTATAAATGAAGACGACCATAATAGTCTGGAAACACCTGTTCCCATTCCGAATACAGAAGTTAAGCAGACTATGTTATAGGCATTAGTTTTCGAAAGAAAGTGAAACCTGTAAGTTGTCTTCATAAATATTTAAAATCTTGCTAACTATACAAAAGTTAAACAATATTCAAGTAAGTTATAATTAAGAAGGTGAACTAAAAAGATTTTATTTATAAATTAAATATTATTAATAAAAATATAAAGATGATAATCCCAATTCGTTGTTTTAGTTGTGGAAAACCAATTGCTCATTTATGGGAATCTTTTAAAGAGAGCGTAGAAAAAAAAAGAGAAGACAGTAAAAAAGTCCTTGATGAGTTGGGATTAGAAAGATATTGTTGCAGAAGTATGTTTTTAGGGCAGGTGGATATGTTAGAACTTGTAAACAAATTCAAGAAATTTTAATTTTTTGGATAATTAGAAAAAGTCTATTTTTTAAATTAATTGATTATTTATTGTGATTTATTAAAATATATTCTTCATTACCATAATCATTTTTAACTCTTATACTAGTAAATTAATTATGACATTCGATTTAGAAGGAAGAAAGCCGATTTATACAACTCCTGATAAAGCTGTTTCATTTATTCCAAATCTTAAAGATGGGCCAGAGGCTTATGACGTTATAATAAAAGAAGAGGATCATTTTTATATTGCTGATAGAACGCTCTCTGATTTAACTAATCCTGAAATTTCTACAGACAAAGCTATGACCAGTTTAGAAAATATGTGTGGAGGCATGGTTGGTTTTATATTACAAAAAAATAATCTTTTTCCGAAAGACATTCATATAGCATTATTACAACTAAGAATCATGGAACAACAAAAAGAAATTGATTATGCTTATTCTGCTAAAATTGGATAAAATTTTGAGTGTTTAAGAAAGCTCAAAAATTTTTTATCTCATCCACCACTTATTTATATATCCACAATTTTCACATTTAATTATTTTAAACTTGTTTTTTATTCTAATTTTTGAATTTGTAGATGTAAAAATAGTAAGACATTTTTTACAGAACATTTTCTTAAAAGAAGCAAGTTTAATATTCTTTGACATAGCTAATTGTTTAGCTTTTTTTATTTCCCGGGGATTAGGTTTTTTCAAGAATATTTCTTTTATTCTTTGTTCAATTTCTTGTTTTGAGAGTTTTCTTGAGTTTTTCATATAATCGGTAATTAACATAACTATATAACTTTTTCATATATTTTTTAATGTCTGGTTTATGGTCTGTGCATAAATCAATTTGTGGTGATTCTAGTAATGGAAAAGGCACAGATAATTAAGATACATTTAAAAATATCGTTTTGTAATAAAATAAAATAGTTCTGATAATTATTATGAAAACAATTAAAA
>JBBSYY010000054.1:0-1760 GCA_038044985.1 Nanobdellota archaeon | reverse complement strand
GATGGAAATGAATTAGGACCATTTAGAAAAGGAGATATAGCTAATATTTCAGAAGAAATTGCAAACATATTAATAATTGATAAAAAAGCAGAGGGTGTTGATGAAGATTAGTATTTTAGTATCTGATAAATTAACAGAAATGCTAATCTGAGTAGAAGATTAGCATTAGAGAACTTAATTAATAGATAACTAATGCTGGTCTAACTCGGAGATTAAGGTTAGGTAATATTAATCTTAATAAATTGCTACATTAATCTTATTTATTATAAAATTTACTTACTGTTTTTAAAATACCAGTTAATTTTTACTCTTACTGCATGCCAACCTAAACCCATGATAACTTAGAAATAATGCGAACAGACCTAACACATAAGAAATCCATACAGGCAACTCAAAATTCCAAATAACAGCTTCCAATTTCAAAAAAGCCCTTATTAATTGCAAAACACCTATAAATAAAAAAATAACTGCTGTTATTGCAAGAAAAGTTTTTGGTTTCATTTTTCTTTTTATCTAGACTATAATGATTATGAATATTTAAAGATTTCTAAATCAACAAAAGTTCTTTAATTTATTTTTATTTTATAATCCTTTGTGTTATAGAGTAGACAATAAAAAGCCTCCAGCCGGATTTGAACCGACGACCTACTGCTTACAAGGCAGCCGCTCTACCACTGAGCTATGGAGGCATATCTTATAAATAATAAGGTAGTTTAAAAGTATTTTGTATGTTTGTTCTAATAAAACCATTCATAATTCTAGTTATCAAAAACTTTTTGCGTTTTACCGCACACTTTAGTGTGCGGTTTGTTCAACAAAAAGCATTTTAGTATCTTAAAAAAAATTGAAAATGCTTTTTGTTGGTAAAGTTTCTGAGCCAGAAAAAAAGACGTTGCAAAGTAACGTCCACTGCCTAAAGGCGGTGGTTTACTTTTTTTCTGCATAAAAAATGTGTTAATGGAATGATTATTCAAAATTCTTACGTGACCTCCTCCACGACCTAAAGATCGTGGCTTCCTGCATGATGAACTGATCTTTAATTTCAGATAAATTTATTAATAATAAATAAAAGAAATAATTAGCGAGAAAAAGTAAGAAGCAATTCATCCTCATATTAAAGTGTGATGGATTTCTTGCTTAGAGATTAATAAATCTAATTCTTTATTCAGATTTTTCCTCTTTTTCACCTTCTTTTCCTTCAGTTTTTTTCCTTGACTTTTTTTTAGATTCTTTTTTAGTTTCTTTAACTTCTTTAGTTTTTTCTTTAACTTCCTTGATTTCCTCAACTCCCTTTCCTATTTCTTCTTCAGTTTTTTCTTCTTTTTTAGCAGCTTCTAACTGCGTTTTCGTGATATCTTCCTCTGCTTTTTTAATTTTATCCTCTTCAATTTCTTTTAATTGATCTAAAACTTTTTCAATTTCAGCTTTTTTAGTTTTTTCAGGTATTTCTTCTGTTTTTAAAGACCTGGTTATTTCCAAATGCCTTATCTCGCAAAATGATAAAGGATAAGTTTTCTTTAAAATAAGAGATAGGGGCCTTTGCAATTTATTAGAAATAAGATCATTAAAAATTTCATTATTGGTTTTTTGTGAAATATAATCCTCTAACCAATTTCTAGCTTTATTTCTAAGAGTTTTTCTTACAGCTCTTGACACTCTTTTCCTTGTTATTAAAAATGGTTTAATTTTTAACATGCTTTCTTGAGAAGGAGTTAGAAAAGAATCTTCAACATAACTTATTCTTTTTCTAATTATTCTTC
>JBBSYY010000053.1:0-16660 GCA_038044985.1 Nanobdellota archaeon | reverse complement strand
TAGTTATCTTTTTATTAATATCCTAATCAGAACTAAGGTTTTTAAAACTTGCTGAAAGCTAAAATTTATTAATCTCAAAAATTTGGTTCAGACCCTGATGCCGAAAAAATTCTTATGCAATTGAGAGATGGTTCAAAAGCCGTTGTTATCAAATAAATAACCAAGCAATTGTCTGATCTAAAAACTGTCTAATCAAAAGCTCTTTCTCTTTTATCAATATCTGAAATAAATATTAAACTTCGATCATAGATAACACTATATTGTATCCTATAATCTCCGACTCTAACTCTGAATATTTTATCCCTTTTACCAACAACTCTTTTTAATATCAGAAGGAAAAGGATCTTCTTTTAACTTATCTATTTTAGCTAGAACTCTCCCAACAATTTTTCTTTCTGCTTTTTTTAAAAATTTCTTTGCGTCGGAACCAAGTTCAACAGAAAACATTTTACATCCCTAATTCTTTCTTTAAATCTTCTAGAGATATGGTTTTGCCATCTTCTAATTCTTGCCTTGCTCTTTCATATCTCTCTTCTTCCTCTATTGTCATTATTGTATCTGGATCAAACATATGTTCTTTTATAAACTGAACTTCTTTTCTAAGAGCTAAAAGCTCTTTATACATTTTCTCAACAATTATTGTTTCTACCATAACTTATTAATAATTTTCTAATATATATAATTATCTTTATATAACCAACTCAAAAAATCTACTCACGCTTAACTTTAACATGATTTTTATCTCACCATTACTCTCTTAACCCCAAAATATTGCTTAAGGATATTCTCCATTTCATTTAATCTGGTTTTATTTTTTCCAATTAAAGAAGCCCTGCTTTGTAAATCTGCATTAATAATAACTTCTTCTCCGTTAATTTTAATAGCCTTAAATTTAATGGGCCTGACAATAATAGAAACAAAATTTTCAATATCCAACTCGCCATTAGGAATCGCAACAATTTTTATTCTCTTTCCAATAATTCTGCTTAATCTTTCAAGATTTATGTTGTCTTTTCCAATGGCTTTCATAACAAAATGCCTTGGAACTGCAAATAAAATCGTATTATTATATGGAAAACAATGATTGCATCTAACTCCAGTTATTTTATAAAAAATATTTGCATATCTTATAAATTGCATATCTAAAATTTTTATCATGTTTTATTAAAATAAATCGTTTCTTTAAAATTATAGCAATTTTATTTATTATATATTTTTATTTATTAGTTATTATTTTTTCAAACCAGTCACCACAGACTTTAGCAATTTCTTCTAGAGATCCATCTTATTTATTAATTAAGTCAATTTTATAATAACTTCTAGTTTTACTTCTCTTGAGAAGTTTTAACGTCTTTTGTTAGCTCTGAAACAGTTTTATCTTTTTTTGGTTTCTCGGTTGTCAAAGGCCCCGTAACTTCGACTAGTAATCCAGGTAACCCGGTACCAACAGGAACTGGTTGATTGAGAATAATATTTTCTATAACAGAATTAAGATCGTCTTTATTATCTTTTAAAGTAGCATTTACGAAATGTTTTATAGGAGTTTCAAAACTAGCTCTTGCAAGTATAGAAGATTTTTGCGAGATAATTCCCATTCTTGTTATTCCTTTAATGCTACCCTCAAAAGTCATAGCATCTGCAATTAACTTTAAATGTCTTTTATCAATCTCCAATCCTTGTGAGTTTAATACTTTACCAATTTCTTTAATTACGACTGCTCTAGCAGTTTCAATTCCAAAAACGTCGGCAACTTCACGAATATCATTGCTTATTGTTCTTGTTTCATCAACTTCTTTAAGCTTAATTACCTCTTCAAGATTTGTTCCCGCAGTCAATATAATATATTCATCTTCCCTTTTAACAACTAAAATTTGCGAGATTCCTTTAATTCCCGAAACCTGAATCTCCTTAATCTTTTCTTTTAATTTATAAATTTCTTTAAAATTAAGCTCTTTTTCATCGAAAATGATTGAGTTTCCCTTTACTTTACATTTATTAATAAACTTGCCTATATCATTTAGTTTTTTAACAATAGTCTCAATAGATGAATGAATTCTTCTTACAGTGTTACTATCTACAATCGCTTCTATTTTTTTATCAGAGAAGTTAATTTTAATTTCTTTTATTATTTCTTTCAGTTTAACTTCTTTAATTCTTTCTGCAAAAACTTTGGTGTCTTTTTCATTATTATAAGTTCTTTTTAAATAAATTTCCATTTCTGGAGTCGAAGGAGTTTTTCTAGCATCAAAAATTTCAATTAATCTAGGAAGTCCAGAAGTAACCTGCATTTCAGCAACACCTGCAAAATGGAATACATTTAATGCCATTTGAGTAGATGGCTCTCCAAAAGATTGAGCGGTGATTATTCCAATTGCTTCAGCAGGAGAAATATCTTTATTTTTATGCAGTCCCGAAACATCTTTTCCATCTCCACCATATTTAAACTGAATAATTCTCCCAGAACCGTCCCTAACAGTATTATCATATTCAACCCTTATATCTTGCAGAGCATTTGCTAATCTTCTATATAAATAACCAGATCTAGGGGTTCTTAAAGCAGTATCCATTAGAGCATCTCTTCCAGTAATAGCCCCAAAGAAAAATTCGTATGGTTTTAATCCGTCTAAAAAAGAGCTGTAAATAAATCCTCTTGCTTTAGGAGTTAAATCATGCTCTTTGAAAAAAGATAGGGTTCTGTTATTATAACCAATATTGATTCTTTTTGCCCATAGTGCTTGCTGACCAACACAACATGCCATTTGAGTTATATTTAGTATGCTTCCTCCAGAACCAGAATCAATCATAACTCCGACAGGGTTGTTTTTATGAACTTCACTTTTAACTATACTTCCTATTTTAGTTCTAATTCCATTTAAAGTCTGAAGTATTTTTATCTCTCTAGTTTCTTCTGAAGTTTTTCCTGGAATTATTTCAAGCTCTCCTGTTTTATATTTTTCAATTATCTGTTCTGTTTTTTTCTCAGCCTCTTTTATAATCTCTTCTGTTTGCTTTTTTACTTCACCACTAACATTTAAGTCATCAACAGAAATTGTAAACCCATGATTAGACAAGTAATTTGTCCCAACAGAAAAAACAGTTTCTAGAATGCTAATTACCGTATCTCTTCCAAAATTTTTATCTAAAAACTTAATTAAATTACCTGTCCCAACAACAAAAACATTTTCATCTATGTTACCTGTCTCAATTTTTCCGTTTTTTATAACAAAGGGATTTCCCTCTTTTGTCTTATACTTGTAATCAATTTTCGGCAAAATACTGGAAATTATTTCATTTCCCTCAATAAACTTTTTTGATATTTCTTCTTCAATTCCTGCTTGATACAATAGCTGAGTAGCTTCTTCATTTGATATCTTAGTATTACTTAAAAGATAACTTCCAGTTACAGAATCTGTTATACATCCTAATAAATTGCTATTATCCTTACAAGACATTAAATTTTCTTTAACATCCATTAAAATTTTTGCTTCTGCACGAGCCTCTTCTGTTTGTGGAACATGGATGTTCATTTCATCTCCATCAAAATCAGCGTTATAAGGAGCAGTCGTAGCAGGATGTATTCTAAATGTCTTGTAAGGAAGTACCTTCACAAAATGCGTCATTAAACTTGCTTTATGCAAACTAGGATGTCTATTAAACAAGACTATATCGTTATCAATTAATTGCCTTTCAACAATATATCCTGGAGCTAATTCTTCTAAAATTTCTTGTTTTAGCTCTTCTGTAACTCTTTTTCTCCTTCCATCAGGGCGTATAATATAATTTGCAGTTGGATAATCTTTTCTTAAAATTATCTCTTTAAGTTTATTTATATTTGTGCTGTTGATTCTTTCATTAACAGTTAAAAATTTTGCAATTTCAAATGGAACTCCAACTTCATTAATTTTTAATGCGGGGTCTGGAGAGATAACTGTTCTAGAGCTAAAGTTTACTCTTTTTCCAGCAAGATTATGTCTTATTCTTCCTTCTTTTCCCTTAATTCTTTCTGTGATTGTTTTTAATGGCTGTCCAGATCTATGTCTAGCTGGAGGAATTTTAGTTATTGAATTATCAAAAAAAGTTGTAATATGATACTGTAACAAATCCCATAAATCCTCAATAATAACTTCTGGAGCCCCTGCGTTTAAATTCTCCCATAATCTTTGATTTGACCTTATTATGTCTGATAACTTATGTGTTAAGTCATCTTCGCTTCTTTCTCCTGATTCTAAGGTAATGCTTGGTCTTACTGTTACAGACGGAACTAAAAGAAGAGTTAAAACTGCCCATTCAGGCCTAAATATGTTAGGATCTATACCAGCAAGCCTTACCTCTTCATTAGGAATCCTAGAAAGTATTTCTCTTACTTCAGTTGGAAACAATCTTTTTTTCCCTATTTTAAATACGCTTGGTTTTTGAAGTTTTGATTTTTCTTGTTCAGCCAGGCAGTGAGGACATTTTCTCGCATCTTTTGCTTTTTTCAACTTTTCTTTAACTGACCTCACCCTTTGAAGTGGTTTTTCCTTTACCATTAATTTATTACATTCAGAACAATAGCATCTTAAAAATAGTTCAATAATAGGAATATATTTAATATGAAATACTGGCCTCGCTAGTTCTATAATTCCTGGATGTCCTAAGCATTCTTTTAATCTTCCTCCGCAAGTCCTGCATCTAACTCCGGGGTCTATTGCTCCAAGCCTTAAATCCATTAAACCACCATCAACAGGATATCCATCTACATCATATAATTCTGGAGTTATAATTTTAGCTTTTGCAATTTTTTTTATTTCATCAGGACTAAGTAAAGTAAACTGTAAACTCGCTACTTGTTTTCTAATGGGTTTTAGCATTTTTATTTAATTTTATTATTTTCTAGACTTTTGATATTTCTTTTATTCTATATCCATTTATTATTTTTTGTGGGTTGTGTAATTTAACAACATTAATTTCTGAATAATTTCTTTCTATTAATTCAACTAAGTAATTATTACGAGCTATCCTTATAGCTATTCTTAAATCTTCACCACTTTCTATTAATTTATCGATAAACTTTTTTTTAATATATCCCAATGAAAAATAATCCTCATTGCCAAAAGATAATCTTTCAAGTGTAGATAAAAATAAGTTTTCAGCCTTTTCTAAACCATACTTATTCATTTCACTAGCCGCCATTTTATTTTTTTGATAAATTGTCAAATTTATTTTCGATTTTATTTATATCGCTTCTAACTTTTTCAAACGAGTGTTTCGTATTTCTTGCTAATAACTTAACCTGATAACCAACATTTTTTATCTCCTCATTATTTGACCACACTTTAGCTAATCCAAAAACAATAAAAGGACTAATTACAGCGATATCTGTTGGACTATTTCCAAATATTCTCCATAACACCATTATAACTCCAACTATCAAAGCTATCCATGCTATTATATTAAGTATTTTTCTTAATAATTTTCCCATTTTATTTTTTATTTATTTTAGTAACCTACAAACCTCGTAACATTATAAGCTAGACTTCTCTTGTTTAGTTTATTGGGTATTATTATTTATTTTATCAACAACATAAAAATAAATTTTTATTCATAACCTCCAACTTGATAAGTATTAATTATACTAACATAATCTTTTTGGTAATTAGGATAAACGTCATATGTTACATTTAATATTTCTTTATTAGGTAGTTTAGTAATACCTTCTTTATTGCAAGATCTAATAATCTCAATTAATTTTTTTCTTCTTCTTTGCTCCTTGAATCTCTTAACAATATTTATTAATAATTTTGCATCTCTTAAAGGTAATTTTTCTTTATTTCTTTCTCGACTTAAAAATGGTCTTATTCTATTCATATTTATTTTTCAAATTAAATCTAGTTTTTATGTGAAGGCCTTGAATTTCGTCTACGAGAAGTTTAAATGCATAAGAAATTTCAACAGGCTCAATTTCTTGACTGTTGCATATAGGGCAAGATAGTTTATTTCTTATATTATCTTCTATTGCAATTGTACCGCACTTACTGCAAATATGCAGGATAACTTTATCAGAATCGTATCTTTCTTTTAATAATAATGAGGCCCCATGAGCAACTAAGGCCTGTTGTTCCATCTCTCCTAATCTTAAAGCACCTCCTTTAGCCCTTCCCTCGACAGGCTGTCTAGTTAATAAGGTAACTTTTCCAGAAGCACGAGCGTGCATTTTATTTCCGACCATATATTTTAATTTAAGATAGTACATATTACCAACAAGAATTTTTACATCCATCATTTTTCCAGTAACTCCATTATAGATGGTTTCTTTTCCATCATATCTAAATCCTAATTCTTGCAGTTGTTTTTCAAGCTCTTCAATTTTTTGTCCAGAAAAACCAGTTCCATCCATTATTTTTCCTTTTAAACATCCAATTTTTCCAGACAAAAGCTCAATTAAATATCCAACAGTCATTCTACTTGGAATACTATGAGGGTTAAAAATAATGTCTGGTCTGGTCCCCCTTGATGTAAATGGCATATCGTTTTCAGGAGCAATCAATCCAATTACTCCTTTTTGTCCGTGTGAAGTCGCAAACTTATCCCCTAATTCAGGGATTCTTAAATCACGTGTTCTAACTCTAATAATTTTATTTCCTTGCCCATCTTCTGTAACAAAAACAGCATCAACAATTCCTTGCTCTTCTTGTCTCATAACCATGCTTGATTCTTTTTTAGTTTTAATTGTAATTTCTCTAACTTCTGACAAAAATTTTGGGGGGGAAGTTTTACCAATAACTACATCTCCTGAATCTAAGTTTGCTGCTGGATATACTATGCCATCTTCTTCTAGAAATCTATAACTCTCCTCAGTTCTATATCCAGAAACATCTTTTTGAGGAATGGTAATTTCATCTTTTAATCCTCCTGCATAATTCAGCTCTACAGAAGTATAAGGCCTGTAATAAGTGCTTCTTCCTAATCCTCTATCAACACTTCCTTTATTTAAAATCAAGGCATCTTCCATATTATATCCTTCATAAGTCATTATAGCTACAACAACGTTTTGTCCTGCAGGATGAACATTTAAAGTGTCATAAACAAAACTTCTAACAATTGGTTCCTGAGGAGAATGTAAAACATTAACATCAGTATCTATTCTACATAAAAAATTAGCCGCATATAATCCCAAAGCCTGTTTCTGAGTTTTACTTCCTCTATTTAATCTGCTTGATTGATCATAATTAGCATAAGGAACTAAACTAGTTACAACCCCTAAAAAATCCATTTTATCTATTTCTAAATGCGTATGTTCGTTAGTAATCTCTGGCTCTTCCAAAGCAACTAAGGTGTTTTCTTCCTCAGCAGCATCTAAATACTCTATTACTGCGTTTTTAATCAGATCGTCCCAACTTAATTTATTCTCTTTTAATAAGTTTACATGTTCTTCTGTTAATCTAGATTTACCATTTTCAATTATAATTAAAGGTCTTATAACTCTTCCTATTTCAGTAGACAAGACAAGATTATCTAGAGGTTTGTTATATTTTATACTTAATTCTATTGGCAGTTCTCCTTTCCTTCTTTTTTCTCTTAATTCAGAAATAAATTCTGGGATATTTTCAACATAACCAATAAATCTTCCATTTAAAAATACATCTTTACCTTTTTCTTTGTTTATTTTTTCTCCAATAGACTTAATTAATTTTTCATCATCTACATTAGTTCTTGTTGAAATTTTTGCTAGCATAGCAAGATTTTTTCTTAAACCAATTTCGGTTCCTTCTGGAGTTTCAATAGGGCAAAATCTTCCATAATGGGTAGGATGTAATGTCCTGGCCAAAAAGTTTTCCTGTTCACCTGGTAACATAGAAGAAACTCTTTGCAATTGACTTATAATAGCTAAATAATTTGTTTTATCCATATTTTGTGTTACTCCTGTTCTCTCTCCAATCCAGTTCCCAGTAGCAATTGCAGACTCTATTCTATGAGTGAATAAAGTTGATTTGGCAATTGTCTTTATAGAATAAAATTTTTTTCTTTTCTGGATTTTTTGTAAAGAATGTCTAATGTCTCTCAGTAAAATGTTCATATTAATTCTAAATAAATCTGCTAAAAGATCACCAGACATTCTAACTCTTTTGTTTGCGTAATGGTCTTTATCAGTTAAATTCCTCGGGTTTTCTTTTGCAATAAAAAAATGTTTCATTAACTTACACAATGTTATTGCTTTTTCAATTCTATGTTCTTTTTTAAGTCCAATATGAGGCAAAAAATACGAATCAAGTCTTTGTTTTATTCTGTCTAAAACCTCTTTTTTAGTTCCTTGCATAGAAGAGGCAGTTAAATCTGCAATAGCCATCATTGCTTCTTCTTCTGTTTGGATATTAGCATACTCATATAAATTGACTATTAAACTATCATTTTCTTTATCAACATATCTTGCTATATCACTTTCTTTTGTTAAACCCAATGATTTTAATATAATAATAACAGGAAGGTTCTTGAATCTAGAAAAGCTTACCTCTACAATCCCTTCTTTTGTATCTGTTATTGAAATAGGAATTCTATAGCTTCCTCTTTTTGAGAATAATCTTAACATAATCTTATCTTTTAATCTCTCAATAAATGGCTGGTTTTCAGCGAGGTCCTCTGCCATTACAATTACTCTTTCATTACCATTAATTATAAAGTATCCTCCAGAATCTTTTGGGTCAACATACTCATTGATTAATTGTTCTTTATCAAGAGCATATAAATTACAAACCTCGCTTTTTATAATAATAGGAATTCTTCCAATTTCCACTTCCTGACTGTCAATTAGTCCTGCCTGTTTAATTGTAACTTCAACATTAATAGGAGAAGAGTAAGTCAATCCCCTTATTCTAGCTTCACTTGGCATTATTAAATGAACGCTTCCATCAGCTTCGACAATTTGTGGTTTGCCAACTTTAATTCTTCCTAGTTTAATCTCAATATCCTCTTCTTGCATAGATTCGTTCAATTCTTCAATAATTTCCTGTATTCTGTGATTAACAAAATTATTAAAACTGATTATATTTGATTCAATTAAGCTATGGCTGATTAGAAATTTTTTAACCAGCAAGTGTTCTTCTTTTTGTTGTTCTTTTTCAAGTTTCATTTTTTTATTTTGATGTTTTTCAGCGAACTTTTTTAGTAAATCTGACTTTAATAATTGATAAATCAAGAGCGCTGGACATTTCTCGCTAAATTTATTTGTTATTAATATTTTTATTTATTACATACTAAATTAATTTCATTAATTATTAATTTATAAATTTAAAGAGTACTACTCTCGCTTGTTGATTATATTATTTATATTACTGATACTAATTTTTATTGATAATATTTAATTTTTTATTAAGGCAGGTATTACATTAATTTAATAATTTTATCCAAAAAAGACTTATTCAAACAACAATAACTCTATAATAATTTTCGGTTTCAGATTCATCTTTTCTTTCAATTCTTATAATATCCCCTATTTTACAGTCCTCTGGCAGAGCAGAGTCATTAATCTTTATTTTAGGCAATTGAACAGGAGAAATATTCAGTTCTTTAGTTAGCTTTTCTACTTCATTTTCTTTTAATTTAATATGTTTTGGTTGGAGTATATGCATTTTAGATGATTATATCGGGACATTTATAAATCAAAAATTACCTTTAACAACTTAGCAGTTATAAATCAATACAAAGGTTTATAAATTTATCGTTTAAGATTTTTAAACTTGTCAGATTGATTTCAATTTTATAATTATTACATCACATGAATATTTAATAAGAAGATTTATTAATTAGATGAATCTTTAATTAATAATTTTAATAATAATGAAGAATTAAAAATGGAATCTTATCTTAATTTAGTTGATAGAATTCTTACAGAGGGAAAAGAAAAATCAGATAGAACGGGGATTGGAAATCTCGCAATTTTTGGAATAGAGCTTAAACATGACATGTCTCAAGGGTTTCCATTATTAACAACTAAGAAAATGTATACTAAATCAATATTTGTAGAATTGGAGGGTTTTATTAAAGGAATAACTGATAAAAAATGGTATCAAGATAAAAATTGTCATATATGGGATGACTGGTGTAATCCTCAAATTGTTCCTTATGCTCATGATTTAGAAACAAAAAGAAAAATGTTTGAAGAAAGAGATTTAGGGCCCATATACGGATTTCAATGGAGACATTTTGGCGCAAAATATGATGGTTATAATAGAGATTATAATGGAGAGGGAATTGATCAGCTGTCTAATATCGTTAAAACATTAAAAACAAATCCAATGGATAGAAGAATGGTTGTTTCAGCATGGAACCCTCTAGATTTAGATAAAATGGCCCTTCCTCCTTGCCATTATTCTTTTGAAGTCAGTATTATAAATAATAAATTAAATTTAAAATGGAATCAAAGATCTGTTGACACAATGTTAGGACTTCCTTTTAATATTGCAAGTTACGCAACAATTCTACATTTATTAGCGAAAGAGGCTGGTTTTAAAGAAGGAACTTTAATAGCTCATTTAGGAGATACCCATATTTATAAAAACCAAGTTGAAAATGCAAAATTACAATTAACCAGAAAACCATATCCTCTACCAGAAATTGAGATTACTAATTTTTCTTCTATTTTTAACTGGCAACATAATCAAATAAAAACCAATAATTATCAATGTCATCCTAAAATTGAGTTTCAAATAGCAGTTTAAATAATCTTTACTAGAGTTATAATAAAAAAATATTGATGACTTCAATTAGCTGAAAGAAGTTATATTAATAACCTTAATCGTTTTATGTGAATTTTTTATACTAAACCAAAATAATCCTAAGTTTGTAATCTACTAAAATCAAATAATAGAAAGTTATTTAATAAAAAAATTTTAAAAGATTTATTTTATAAAATGTCTCTAAGCATTATTGTTGCAATGACAGAACAATTGGTTATTGGAAATAAAGGCAGAATTCCTTGGCACATTTCAGAAGATTTAAGATTATTTAAAAAAATAACTTCTGGAAATACTGTTTTAATGGGAAGAAAAACTTATGATTCTCTTCCAGATAAATATAAGCCATTGCCAGATAGAAACAATATTGTTATAACAAAGAATATAAAAATAAATTCAGATTTTAGAGTAGATTTTTGTTATTGTTTAGAGAAAGGAATTGAGTTGGCAAAATCATACGAAAAATCTATTTTTATTATTGGAGGAGCTTCTATTTATGAACAAACGCTTCCATTAGTTGAAAAACTTTATATTTCTCATATAAAAGATTTTTATGGGGGAGATGCTTATTTTCCAAATATTAATTTAGAAAATTGGAAAATTAATGAAGAACAAAATTTTGATAATTTTGTTTTTCGTGTTTATGAAAGAAAGATTTAAATTGATATAGTTTGGTTAATCTAAGTTGCCTTTTTAGGCGACAATAATCCTTTTATCTTTTCTTCAATATATTCCTCTGTCCGATTTCCTATAATCCTATCAATTTCCTTGCCGTTTTTAAAGATAACTAGACAAGGAATGCTTCGAACTTCATATTTCTTAGATAATCCTTGATTATCATCTACATTAATTCTAACAAATTTAACACTCTTCATTTTTTCAGCCAACTCTTCTATGACGGGTGCAAGCATTAAACAAGGCATACACCAATCAGCGAAAAAATCAACTACAACTAATTTATGAGAATTATTAATTATTTCATTAAATTCCTGATGTGTAACTTCAACAGCCGACTCATTTTTACTGACCATTTTTTAAATCTCCCGCTCTCTATGTTTTTGGCTAGTTCTTTTCTATCGCCACTAATTTTTTTATTAATTAGATAAATCATCAAGAATTAAATAAAAAACATATTTATAAGGTTTTTGTTTTTGGAAAACAAAAACCAATCCTTTACGAATCTTCCCAAAAATTCTTTATCCTCTTTTGAAAGATAATTTTTAGCTAAAGTCCCACTGCTTAATATAACAATACAATCATATCACTAATTTTTGCTTTTTATTAAAGAAAATCACATCCAACACCAACCAAATTTCTCCCCGTAATTATCACAAAAAAACAAAAATTTAATCAGAACACCCTTTTGGATCAAGAAACCCACATCCCCCAAAATTTATGTCGCATAATATCTGGCATTCTCCTATTTTATAGGTAGAATTAGAATTCCCACACGACGTACAAAAAACACTTACTTTTGGACCCTTTGGGGAAAGCTCTATATTATTGTCTTTAATTATTTTAGGTAGAGTTAGTTCACTAAGCTTACTTTTATCTTTAGATTTATCGTCTTGTTCTTTTTTATCATTATTATTGCCAAAATCAGCAATATATCTCTTGCCTAACCATCTAGCCAAATAATCTAACATTGATTTTGCTTGATGAATATTTTCTTTATCTCCTTCTTCAACCCACCCACTTGGTTCAAAATTACTGCCGACAAATTTTTTAACATAAACTTCTAAAGGGACTCCGTACTGAAGTCCAATTGAAATTGAAGTTCCAAGAGCATTCATAATTCCGCTTAAAGTACTGCCTTCTTTTGCCATTGTTAAAAATAATTCTCCTGGTTTCCCGTCTTCATAATGGCCAACATGAACATAAACATCATGTCTGTCAATAGTAAATTTATGAGTTATAGAATTTCTTGTATGTGGCAATTTAATTCTTTCAGAAGGTTCTGGTGATAGTTTTTCTTCCAAGCTTTTTTTACCAGCTTCAAGAGGTTGCCATGCCTTGCTCCCATCTCTATAAATTGCTAAGGCCTTTAATCCTAATTTCCAACCTAATTCGTAAGCTCCTTGAATATCTTTAATAGTAGATTCTGCAGGCATATTAACTGTTTTAGATATCGCTCCTGAAATAAATGGTTGTGTTGCAGCCATCATTTTAACATGGCCTTCCCATGATATTGATCTTTTTCCATTCACTGGTTTAAATGCGCAGTCAAATACAGGAAGATGCTTTTCTTTCAAATGAGGTGCTCCTTCAATTGTTTCTTTTTCATATATATATCTAGTTATTTCTCCCCTCTCCTCTTCATCATACTCTAATTTTTCTAATGCATTTGGAATTGTCTGATTAACAATTTTTAATAACCCGCCCTCAGCAAGATTTTTATATTTAACAAGGGCAATATCTGGCTCTATTCCTGTTGTATCACAATCCATCATAAAAGCTATTGTTCCTGTTGGAGCTAAAACAGTTGCTTGAGCATTTCTAAATCCATATTGTTCTCCTCTTTCAACTACATTATTCCATAATTCTCTTGCCTTATCATAAACTGGTCTAAACTTTTCCGGAAGTTTTTCTAAATCTATCCCTTTTAATGAATCTTTATGCATTCTTATAACTTCTAGCATTGGCTCTCTATTTTTCTCATAATTTTTGAAAGTTCCTAATTTTTCAGCCATTATAGTAGAAGTTTCATATACTTTAGCAGTTGTAAATGCAGTTATTGAAGCTGCAATAGCTCTAGCTTCATCAGAATCATAAGGAATTCCTTCAGACATTAATAAAGCTCCAAGATTTGCATAACCTAACCCTAAAGTTCTATTATCAAAAGAATTTTGAGCTATGGATTGACTAGGAAAGCTTGAAAATTCATAATTTAAATCCATTGCAATAGTAAATACATGAATTGCTTGTTCAAGATCTTTAATATTAAGACTTCCATCTTTGTTTTGGAATCTTCTTAAATTATAAGAAGCTAGATTACATGAAGTATTGTCTAAATACATATACTCAGAACAAGGATTGCTGGCATTTATAGAACCTGTCTTCTTAGCAGTATGCCATTTATTTATTGTTGTTTCATATTGTAAGCCAGGACACCCACATTCCCATGCCCCCTCTGCGATAAGTCTCATTAATTCTCTTGCCTTATATCTTGGCATTTTGTCAGCTATATCATGACTATGAACTGGTTTTGTCTGCCATTCTTCATCATTTTCAACAGCCCTCATAAATTCATCAGATACTCTTACTGATAAATTTACATTTTGATAAGCAACAGTTTCAGAAGAGTCTGTGGGAGAATAGCCTTGCTTCACTAAAGCTTTGGCTTTTTTTTCTTCGTTCATTTTTGCTATAATAAATTCTTTAATATCGGGATGCCAGACTTTAAGAGAATCCATTTTTGCAGCTCTTCTTGTTTTCCCGCCAGATTTAACTATCTGGGCGACTTTATCATAAAAAGTTAAATATGCTAATGGACCCGATGGTTTTCCACCCCCAGATAATTTTTCTCTATAACTTCTTAGAGTTGAAAGGTCTGTTCCAGTTCCAGAACCATACTTAAATAACATTGCTTCTTTAGTTGCAAGAGCCATAATATCTTCCATTGTATCATCAACAAATTGAATAAAGCACGCTGAAGTTTGAGGATATAAATGGCTATCTCCTATTTTATTTAAAACAGCAACGCCATTTTCAATATGATATCCATCACTTTTTTGAGAATTTCTTCTTGATTCATATCTGTCTGTTCCTACATTAAACCAAACCGGAGAATTAAACGCAAATTTTTGATGAAGTGTAAGTTCAGCCAGCTCATCTATGAAAATTTTAGCATCATTTTCACTGAAATAACCCCTCTCTAAAGATTGCCTTCCATAAGTTTCACTGATTCTTTCATCTATTGATTTTAAGGAAGTTTCTCTTTCACTAGTTCCAATCTCACCATAAGAATATCTTGAAGAAACAACAGACCTAGCTACTGGACTAAAATATTCCGGAAATTTTGAATTTTTTTGAATAAATAAAACCTTTCCGTTTTCATCTTTTATATCAACATCGGAAGTTGTCCACTTCACTCTATCATAAGGGGAAACATCATCTAAAGAAAAATATCTTTTTAAATTTAATTTACCATTTACTTTATATTTCCCCTCTTTATCAGCAATTATTTCTAACTCCATTTTATCTCTTTTTTATAATTTTCCTCATTTTTATAAACTCCTTATTTTATTAATCGCATTGATTTAAAAAGCTTATTATCACTAAATTTATATAATTGCTCTTTATATACATCAAACCTTTTTTATTATCAAGCTTCCCTCATAACTTTCCTAAAATCTTTAACATCTTTAAACTCTCTATAGACACTTGCGAATCTTATGTAAGCAATTTTATCTAATTTTTTTAATTTACTCATTATTATGTCTCCAATTTTTTCAGTTTTTACTTCTTTTCCATAAGATAGCAGTTTTTCTTCAATTTCATCAATTATTCTGTCAATTTTTTCTATAGATACTGGCCTTTTTTCACAAGCCTTCATTATTCCACCTTTAATTTTATCTCTTGAATATTTTTCTCTTCTGCCTTCTTTTTTAACTACAATTATCTCTTTTTTTTCAGGTTTTTCGTAAGTTGTAAACCTTTTTTTACATTTTAAACATTCTCTTCTTCTCCTTGTTCCTTCTGGTGACTCTCTTTTATCAGTAACCCTTGTTTTTGATTTGCAAAATACGCATTTCATATGATATTTAGTTTATGTTGATAAGAGAGTGCACGGCTTAAGGGTTGGTAGTAATTATATAATTTCTTGATAAATTTATTTTGTCTGATGGAATTTTATTAATGTCGTTTTAAGAGTTACTATTTTTAAACAACTAATCTATACAATATCTTGTATCTTTTTATTTTTTATCATCAATTTATGGTATATCAAGTTTTTATAATGCACTCTAATATTTAAACATTGCTATACAAAATAAAGGATATCAAAAATATTTATGCTCGAAGGAATTTTTTTGGATACAATTTTTAACGTTGTTTATTATAAATATTTACAGGTTTTTTAAAAATTAGCTTATATCTTCTCACACTTATCTAAAAAAATCTCTTATGGAAGAGAGGGCAAATTCAGACCAACTATCTACCATAACAGACCTATCAATTTTAGCCTGCATACAAATCTTCTCTAATTCTTCCAAATTTTTATAGCCTCCTTCAGCTATTTCTTTATCATCAGGAATAATTTCTTCTGCATTTGTTTCTACAATATACAGAAGCCCTAAATGAACTCGTCCAACATCATTACTATCATCATTAATATACCCTAATAACTTAATTACAGGAGATTTTACTGATCTTATTTCAATTTCTTCAGAAAGTTCCCTGTCTCTGCTTCTTATAATAATATCATAAGCTTGCTCTGAATCTCGCACGTCTACCTTTTCAACATGGCCTCCAACTCCCCAAGACCAATTTCCTGCTAGTCTTGATTCGTGATAAGATTCATTAATTGCTCTTTTATATGCAAAAACTTTATTTAATACAGGATTTACAACAACTGAATAAGCAATTAGTTGTTTATACGCAGGATTTGATTCTGCAGAAATTTGATCATTTATTTTTGGATTCCCTCTTTTTTTCCATTCAAAATACAAATTAATTTCTGGAGTAAAATCATAAAAGTCTCTGCTCAAAAATCCCTGAGGACAATCTTCTAAACGTGGAGTCCCAAATAATTTATGCCTGTCAACAACCATTATTATTTGATCCTCTTTTCCCATCTAACAAAAATAATATCTCTTTATTTAAACATTATCATAAATTCTTATATATGTTATAATGTGACGATATTTTCCACTTTGCGTGATATGTCTGAAAATTCTATAATGTGACGATATTTTCCACTTTGCGTGATATGTCTGAAAATTCTACTTTCA
>JBBSYY010000052.1:0-25638 GCA_038044985.1 Nanobdellota archaeon | reverse complement strand
CAAGATGGTTTTCTTGTTCTAACCATAGCTTATTGCTGTCATTTAAATGCAAGAGCGGAAGAAAGCAAGAAATTTTTTGTTCTTTTTCTTTTCCAATTAGTTGAGAATAAGATATTTTTGTTATTTGTGGTTTTTTTAAAACATTTAAAATCCTAGCATAAAGCTGTTTTATTCTATCTTTTAAATCTATTCTTTTTACCTGAGGGATATCAACTTCTGCAAGTTTTTTAGCAGTTTTTATTGCAACCTCTCTTTTTATTCTTTTAGTTTCAGTGTTAATTGCTTTGTCTAAAGCAGCCATTAATTCCGGCAGAGTTACTTTTCTTAGTCTTGATAAAGGAGTTCTTGGAATTAAAATTGGTAAATCTTCTGGATCAATCTCAATTTTTTCAATAATTTTGTTTTCTTCTTCTTTTTTTCCAAATAAAATCTCATCTATGCTTCTTATATGTTTATTAAGCAAAAACTCTGATTTAATTCTTAAAAGTAAGGTGGCTGCTAATAAAACCTTGCTTGAAATATAAAAATCTATTTCTTCAAGTTCTTCAATTTTTTCAAAATATCTGTTGGTTAAGACTATAATATCAATATCCCAAGGGTCTAGCTGATTAGAGTTTATTAAGTCATAAATAATTGTCTGCCAGCCTGATTTTTTGCTGGTTATTACATCATAAACCTGATTTGAATTTATTTTTTCAGTTTCTATAAGTTTAAGTTCTTCTGTTTCTTCCTCCGGCAAAAATTCCTCAAATCCCATTTTTTATTTCTCTTTGTTTATTAATAACTATTTAAATAATAAGCTAGAGTTTATCTTCTTTCTAACTCTAACTTTCAGGTCCTAATTGCTATTATTAATGATTAAACTTTTAATTGATTATTTTTATTTTACTGATATTTAACAATATTATAAGTTAAGAATAATAATGCTTATAAGTGTTGTTACTTTAATGATATTATGACAATAAAGTTATATGTCATTAATAAGTTATAACAACCGAAAGGTTTATAAACTTATTATCATCAATTATATTATCACCTCTTTTTCCCCGGAAGAGTCAGGACATGCTTTTTTGTATGACACCGACCCTTCTAGGGGTTTGAAAATTTTTATAAAAATAATATTATCATGAGCTATTAATAAAATAACCCTGTCTAAAATCAGGCACTGTTTTGTTAGTAGAAAATTTTATAAAGTCTTTTTTAAACTAATAATGTAAATCGGCATGGCAACTAACAAAAATTTAGAATGCAAATTAAGAGCAATTCAAGAATTGAAGAGAGAAAAATATATAGGAACTAAAGAAGCTTGGAATTATCTAGATAGAGTTAATGCTTTGTATGAAAATCCAAAAATAATAGCTAATTCTATTAATGAAAATCTTTCTAGAGATGGAGAGGTTTATTATAAAGCAACTCCTGAAATAATAATGGGTTTTGAAAGACCTCTTGATATACTTCCTTATGGTAATTTATCTTCTAAAGATATTGGTTATTTACCTTTATTTTGTTATTATGAGTATATTTCAGGCAATTCTAAAAATAGAAATCTAGAAAAAATAGCCAATTATTTATATCCTATATTTAAAGATGTTCAAAGGCCCGATATAACAAACAGTCTTTTTGGGCTTTCTGCAATTGAATATTCATTAGATAATTTAAATGTTCATTGTGAAAAAAAGGAGAAAATTTTTAAGAAATTTGTTGATTATGATTGGGATTATTGTTTTTCGTCAGAAAATTTAAGAAATATAGAAAAAGAATTAAAATTAGAAATATACTTCGACGAAGTTAGTATAGTTAGTAGAATTGAAAGAATGGAAAGAGATCTTGTTGATCATAGACTTGAAAATAGAAGAGAAATTTTATGTGATTATCTTTCTTCTCTTTCTCGTTTTTATAAGGAAAATGAATTAGATTATGCTTCTTTAAGAGAAATTTTATTGAAACGACTTGAAAATAGAGAAAAACAGCTTAAAAGGCTTGGGAGTATAGTTATTGCTGATGTTGTTAAAAATAACCAAGAAAAATTAGTTGATGAGACTAAGTTTTTACTCACAGCAATAGCTCCTGAAAGAAATTTTATTGATAAGTATTTAAAGAGTTAACTATTTATCAGATTATCATTCACACCATCTACCTCTAAAATTTTATCGTTATCATGCAAATAAGAAAGCTTTAAAAACAATAGATTAATTAATAAAACCATTAAATATAGGAAAAACTAGAAAGATTATAGGGTCTTAAATTATAGTCTTCAAGTAATAAAATAACCAATAATAAAATGTTAACAAATGATAGTAAAAGTAATCATAGGAGTTTAACTGTTCAGTAAATTAACCGTTCTTTTACTTACCTGTTAGCTAATAATTATTAATTTAAACTTAAACAATTTTAAATAATATAAAAAAAATAACAAAATGAAAATATCAGAACTAACTATTAGGCAATCAAATGTCGATGTTGATGGTGTTATAACAGAGATGGGAGAAATAAGGACTTTTGATAGATTTGGCAGAGAGTTAAAAGTTGCAAATGCTGTTCTTAAAGATGATTCTGGATCAATAAAACTAACTCTATGGAATGATGATACTAATTTAAAAGAAGGAGATAAAGTTAAAGTCGTAAATGGCTATATTAATGAATTCCAGGGAGAAAAACAACTAACTGCAGGAAAATTTGGAAAAATTGAGGTTGTTGGAACTAGTAGTAAAGAAAAAAAAGATAGTAAAGCGATAGAAAATGACGAAGGATTCAAAGAAGATGTAGTAGAAGACTCAGAAAATGCTGAAGAAAATTCCAACGAAGAAACTGAAGAAAAAAATTCTCAAGATTTTTAATAAAAGTTTAACAATAAAGAATAAATAATACTCATCGTCAGCTAAATCAGGCCTGGATTCTTGAGAGAACCAAATTAATTCATTACCAATAAAATCTCTTTACTTTTTTCTTTCAAAAACTCTTCGTCTTTTTTATTAAAATCCATTCTTTGTTTTGTTTTTTTGTCTAAATTATTTAAAATAAGCGGCAGTAAAAACTTTTCTTTTGTGGCTTTTTTCTTAGACAGATGGCAAAATTTGGCATATTTTTCTATAACTGAGTTAATTTTTGCATTTTTTTGATTTGCAAGCCAAATTTTCAAAATTCTAGAAGGTCTTTTGTAATTCACAAATTTTTTATTTTTTATTTTTTTAACTGCAGAAATTCCCGCCGAGAGAAAAAAATTTTCATAAACTAAAAATCTCCAATATTGTTGCCTATAAATTCTTCCTTTAAAAATATCTGCCTTGCTCAAAGAATCAATCGCCTTTGCTAATACTTTTCCTTCATATTCTAAAGGCAAATTCTCCTCTACCCACAATAAAAGCTCGTCTAATTCTAATTCAGAATTATCAAAAATATTTAAAGTTTTTTCGTCAGTTTCTTCTTGAAATAATTTTTTTAATAAATTAAAAATATTTTCTTGTTTTTCTCGTTCAGAAATTTCTGAAATAAAAATTTCTTCTCCTAAATTCAAAACACTTTGTAAATCATTTAAAGCAGCTCTTACATCCCCCCTCGCCTGTTTTACAATTAACTCTATTAATTTATCATTTACTGATTTATTTTCTTTTCTTAAAACATTTTTAATAATATCAATAATTTCTTGATCTTTTAATTCTTTTAAACTAATTATTTTACATTTTTGTCTTAATAAGCTGAATTTTTTATGCCAGATATTATTAGCAGTTAGCATTATAGGAAACTTGGCTTTTGTGATTAACGCTATTAATTCTGGTAAACCTCCTCTATCACTGGTAGTTATTCCTTCTACTTCATCCATCAAAATTAACTTTCCTTTTTTAAATAAAGAGTCTTGGCTACTGACTGGCTCAAGAACCCTTTCTAAGCTAGCCCTATTTCTTAAATCACTTGCGTTTAATTCAAATAACTCTAAATTATATTTATTAGCAAGAGCGATAGCTAAACTTGTTTTTCCGGTTCCAACAGGTCCATTTAAAATTAAAGCTCTCTTTTCAGGAAATTTTTTATAAAAATTATCAACTTCTTTTATTTCCAGACCATGACCTTTTATATCATCAAAACAAGCTACTCTATATTTTTCAGTAAATGGAAGTTTCATTTTAAATTAATCATAAAGGTTTAAGATTTCTTTAAATCTAGTGTGCCACCAAAAATCTTTTGCGGGACCAAAATATATACATTTTTTCATTTTCCGAAATTTCCTCTGGAAATAATGGATTAAAAACTCAGAAAATCTAAGATTTTCTGGGCACCAAAAACCAAGGGTTTTTTAGTGTCTTTGATTTTCATTTCCCCTTCCCAGCCAAAACAAAACTTGCTAATAATGCTTCTAACTGAATAAATTCATCACTACCCTCAACCAGTCTAAACTCTATCTCTCCGGTTTTTTCTGTCAATTTAACTTTTAACTCTGGATCAATTTGTAAATTCCAAATTTCTCTTTGTATTGATTTTATAATATCCTGTCCTGAAATTGATTCTCTTAGCATAACGTCTAATAATTTTTCCTTTGCTTTTAAAAAATCTCCGCTTAGAGCATATTCTAAAACAACTTTAATATCTTTAGGTTTTGCGCTTGTTATTAAAGTATTAATTAAATCTTGATTGATTGAAGTGGATATCGTAGAACTTACTTGTAATAAATTAATCACTCTTCTGCAGTCTCCTTCACTAACTTCATACAAAGTTTCAATAGCTTTATCGTCTATCTGCAGTTTTTCTTTTTCTGTAATAAATCTGACTCTTTTCTCTATATCTTTTTTCTCTAATAATTTGAACCTGAAAATAACGCATCTCGACTGTATAGGATCAATGATTTTACTTGAATAATTGCAGCTCATTATAAACCTGCAGGTAGTTGTATAATTTTCCATGGTTCTTCTTAAAGCCTGCTGAGCTTCTCTAGTCAAAGCATCTGCTTCATCTAAAAAAATAACCTTAAAAGAACTTTCCAAAGCCTTTGTCCTGGCAAAATCCTTAACTTTCTGTCTTACTACATCTATTCCTCTTTCATCACTTGCGTTTAACTCTAAAAAATTAGTTCTCCAATTTTTGCCAAACAATTCTTTTACTACAATTAAAGCAAGGGTTGATTTCCCAGTTCCAGCCGGGCCGGCAAAAAGTAAATGGGGGATATTTAAAGAATTTGTTAAGTTTTTAACTCTTTTAACTATATCGTCCTGCCCAACTACCTCTTCAAATTTGCTCGGCCTATATTTTTCTGTCCAAATGCTTGTATCTTCCATCTCAAATGAAGCGTATTAACCTCTGTTTTAGTAATTTTATTAACTAGAGTCAATCTTATTAAATTACTCTTAAGGCTCTCTAATATGATCTAATTACATCAACCTAACTTTATCGGATATAAAATCAGACATCTTTTTATAAAGATTTTCGTGCTAGAATGAGCTATATTATCTAGAATTTCAAAACTACTCGCCTCTCCTTTGCTTTCTCTTTCTTTTTATTCTTCTAAGTATTTTTCTCTGCCATTTCCATCTCATCTGGCCTTTTTTCTTCCATCTTCGACTTGATCTTTTCATTTTAAACTTATTAAATCAATAACCTTAAATTATCATGCTAGGATTTCTAATGCTTTAATTTGTTCGGCATTCTTTTTTTAATTACTATTTAATCTCTATGATAATTTATAAAAAGAATTGTTTATAAACTTATTCATAATTATTTTTTTAAAGATAAAAGCCCTGTCGTCTAGTGGTCAAAGATAACACGCTCTGGTCGTGTTGACCCAGGTTCGAATCCTGGCGGGGCTATATTTTTAAAAATTTATTGGTTATTAAAATTCTCTAGAATACCAACAATAAGCTTTAAATATTAGTAATTTTTAGTATAAATATGGCAGATAAAGAAAATTAAAGACTCCAAAATTTTTAATTTTGAAAGTCCCCGAAAATCAAAAATTTTCGATGATTTTCTAATCCGTCATTTTAAATTTGGAGGATAAAATGCTAGATAAACAAATAGGAGTAGTTTCTAATTATTTTGAACATGTCGGTGTTGTAGCTATAAAGCTCGACGCTACTCTAAAAGTAGGTGATAAAATAAAAATTGTTGGCGGAGAGGTCGATTTTGAGCAGACAGTAGAAAGTATACAGATACAACATAAATCAGTTAAAAGTGCAAAAAAGGGCGACGAAATTGGAGTAAAGATTAAAGAAAGAGCTAGAAAAGGTTATAAGATTTTTAAGGTATAAATAATAAGAGCTATCAAAAAAAGTATTCTTGAAAAGATATTAGAGTATGGAATTATTTTGCCTCTTACTGTCATAAATAATACTTGGCAGAATTTTAAGTCAGAACATTATTAAATAAGAGAGGTTAATTATCACTGGACAGACAATTACTACATGCCACTTACTTATGTAGTTCGTCATAATAAAAAGAAAACCAGATAAGTTTTGCTATCAGGTTATAAGAATTAATCACCATTTAATATCAGTGTCTTTTGGTTCGCCATGCTGTTCAAATCTATCATTTTTTAGACAATCAAAACAGGTATGAACAGTTCCATCTTTCTCTTTTATAATACCTGTTCCATAACATTTAGTACATTCTAAAGTTTTCATAGTGTCTTTATTATTTATAGAAAGAATATAAATATTTAATATTTATGCTAGTTTAGAGGTATATTCAAATTTATTTTTGATTATATATATAGTCATCTTTATAAATGATTTTTGATTTCCTTTTGAAAGTAAGTTCATCAATAAATTGATGAAAAGAAGGCAAGTTCATTAACAAGTTAATAAAGAGAAAGCCCCTGTAGTGTAGAGGCCAAGCATTCGGGATTCTCATTCCCGCGACCCGGGTTCAAATCCCGGCAGGGGCATACTGCTATTGCCTTAGCAATAGCAAATAACCCAAGATTAGATCGTTTACTTATTAGCTTTGTTATGTTCAAATTGAATTAATTCATTTAGAGTGTCTGGTAATAATAGCTAAATAGATTAACGAACTGGCTAAGCATTATGATATCGTAAAGCATCATTATTATGATTAGATAACAAAATTAATGCCTTCTTGTTTGGTTCAAATTGAGCAAAAAGATTTTGGCCGTTTTTTATGGAATAGCAAAATACTTTTGCGAAAAGACATGCATTTCCTCAAATAGAAAGGTTTAAAAGACAAGCTTGTTATTAAATAAAATGGCTGAAGGAATAGTTAAATTTTTTAACAGAACTAAAAACTATGGATTCGTCAATGGCGACGATGGAAAAACTTATTTTGTCCATGGAACTGGTCTGAAAGAGGGAACAATAATTGATGAAGGAGACAAAGTTTCTTTTACAATTACTAGTGGTGATAAAGGACCAAAAGCAGAAGACGTTGAAAAACTTTAAGAAGAATAAAGGATAATTAATTCTACAATTAGAAACCTAATTAAAGTATATATTCTTTAGACTATAAATCATTTTTAGTTCAAACTATGCATGCAAAATGAAATAAGTAAAAAATCTGCTAAAGTCTTTGAACAAACAAAACAAGGAAAACAGATAAGTTTAATTTCTCAATGGTTTATCCTATCAAAAAATAAAACAGATGATAAATACAAAACCAAACTCTATTATATAAAATAACAAAAACAAAACATTTATAAGAACATATTTATTAGAATCTATATAATAAACTAAAAGGGGGTGAAAGATGGGAAAAGGAAAAGTATTAACTACTATTATAAACTTGGCTCTATGGCTAACAGGGATAATTGTTTCATTGTCAGTTGGATTTGCTATGACTAATGAAACGCTAACTTTACCAAATTGGTTGGGTGGATCAGTTGTAGCTATGACTGCTGGATGGATAGTTATTATACTTACATTAGTTAGTATAGTACTAGAAATAATAAAACAAGTAAGTTAATTTTTTATTTATTTTTTAATACATAGATATTTTTGAATATAAATTTTTATAAAGTAAAGATAATTTAATAACTTTTTATTAATATTGTTAAGTCTCATGAGATGAAATAGGATTTTATCGAGTACTCTTTCTTAGCAATTTATTATTAATTAAAATAACTAATTTATCTTTGATGGCCATGGGTTTTAGAGAGTATCCATTATTCTCTCATCTAACAGAATTTTTTTATCATAAAATAGCTTTATAGAGAAAAACAGACATGTAAAGATGGAAGCTGCACTATAACAAGCAAATGTGTTTTAAGAGTTGGTTGCAACAACGGAATATGTAATTATGAAATTGAAAGTCCTGAAACATGCCATCAAGACTGCAAAGAAACCTTAGAGAAAAAAACATGCAATGAAATTAATACAAAAATTATTGGGGAAATAAGTAAGATAAAATCTTGCAACATTAACTCTGATTGTGTTAGACCAAGAAACTTAGGGCTTAGTGGTAGTGCTCCAGCGCTTTGCTGTCAACTTGGTGTCATAAATAAGAACGCTGACGCAAGCACTCTAAGAGCATTAACTGAAGAATATGCTGGGGGGGCGCAGACTGTTCTAGCTTTTTTGTTGGCTGTATGTGCCCTAGTACAAGAGATCTAGAGATAGCTTGCATTAACAACCAATGCGATGTCAAACGGCCACCCACTTAAGTTTTTTGTGGTGAATCAAAATTTAAAAATATTTCATTCAAAATTTTTTATCTTGTGGAATAATGGTTTAACAAATCAGTAGTATAAAAACCAAAACTTTTTATACAAACAATCCTCTTATTATTTATCAATAAAAGTATAAAATGGTATCATGGATAGTTATAGTAATTATTATAATTTTGATATTACTAATAGTTAAAATCGGCTCTTTCAAACATAAATTTTTTATGATCTTATTAATTCTTTTAGTTTTATTTTTAATTACTACTATGATCCTTATTTCGAAAGAAAATAAACTCGATTTTTCAACAACAGAAAAATCCATTAGTTCAATGAAGATTTATACTGGATGGCTTGTCAATGGATTTAAAAATTTAAAGGTTTTGGTTGGAAGAGCTATTGATATGGACTGGAAATTAACTAATGAAACCTTTTTTGAAAAAAATAAAAAGAAATAAACCTGCCTAGCAATTACAAATAATAAATAAAATAAGCTAATAATAACACATGATCATTTAGCTCAAGAACTCAAAGGATACAGCGCTCCAAATCAACAAATTACCGATGAAATAAATATTAAATTATCATAAAAGTAACAAAAAATGAAATTATTTATGTTTATTATATTTTTCTTATTTTTGGGAGCCTTTTTTATTATTTCAGAGCAAAATATCAAATTAAACGGTATTAAAAATATTGAAATATTTTTTGATTACTATTTATCTTGGATTTATGGATTAATAGATAACGGAAAAACTGTAAGTGGCTATATTGTTAAAAGGGAATGGCTGCCAGAATAAGATTGCCTCGACGTCTTACATAATTCTTCAATAATTATTTATTAATAACCAACTTCTAAGATCATAATTTAATGATAGTCAATTAAGTAAGCCAGAATGCAGTATATATATTTTTAAATTAAAATAAATACTTTTTTATACCTTTTTATTAATTCTTATAATAAGCCACGGTAGCTCAGTTGGTTAGAGCGCATGCATGGTAAGCATGAGGTCGAGAGTTCAATCCTCTCCCGCGGCTTTTAATTTTATATTTCAAAATTTACAATAAATTTATAAATAACCATTTCTAAAAAAGTAAATGCAAAAAGAACATTCAATTGAAGAACTAAAAGAAAAATATAAAAAGCTACAAACCAAATATAATTTATCAGAGTTTACAGAACTAAATAAATTATTTGATATTGAGGAAATTGACCCTGAAACAGAGTTTTTATTAAAAAAAATCAGAGGAGCTATTTCAGAAAAAATTATAGGATATTTGAGATTTATAGATATTATTTTAAACCCAAGCAATGCACCAATTTTCTTTTTCAGGCTAGTAAAAAAACTAAATGGAACTGATAGAGATTCTTTAACAAAAATTTATGAAAAACTGGAAAAATTTGAAATTAGGGCCATAGCTTTAGATATAGAATACTCTGAAAAAGATGAATCAGAATTTATTAAAGATATTCTTAAAGCATTTGACCGCGAATTAAAAAAAGATTTTTTAACAATAATTGAAAAGCTAAAAAGCGAAGAAGAAAGCTCTAAAAAAATTAATGGGAGTTATTTTGGATGATATAAAACAACTTTTAGAACTAAAAATAATTACTTAGAACTAAAAAAATTCAACTCATCAACCAATAAATTTCTATCTCTAAACTAAAAAAACAAATTCATTAAAAATTATTTATACTTATTTCTAGTGAAGAAAAAGCAAGTTCACTAGAATATTTCTATATCTATTTCCAGTGAAGAGACCGGCATCTTAATTTTGTTGTTTCTTAATACAACTGGATGAATTTCTCCAATAACACCAACATCCTTCCCGTTAATAATAATACTGCCTGCTCTGCCATCAATAAAACTCTCATTCTTAATTTCTTTAAGCTCATAACTTTTATTAAACATCCTTATAAAATAATCTAAAACCTGTTTTAATTCTGTAAAATTAGCTTGTTCATGACATAAACTAATGCACAGTCTTTCTTTTTCTCCAACCCCCGTTTCATTATTTTTATCATTACAAAAAACTTTTCCTAGCTCAAAGATTTTTTGAGGATAAGATGCGTCTGAATTTTCGCCTAATATTTGAATTGAATTGGCAATTAAGCTTGTTCTTAAAATATTATTTTCTGTTTTAGAATTGATAACCTCAATAAGACTATCTTTAAACTCTTTAATATTCACTTTCTTAAACTGTCGTTCTTTTGTTGATAGATGATAAGTAGAAATTTCTTGTATACCTAAACCAATTAAAATCTCTGCAATTTTTCTTTTCAAAATACTAATAGAATCTTCTTGTCCAATAGTAGAAATTTTTGGAATTTCTGGTTTAAAATTATCGTAACCATATGCAATAGCAACTTCTTCTGCTAAATCAATCTCGTGAATTATGTCTGTCCTATATGGAGGAACCAAAGCAACTATATCCCCAATTTTAGATTTTTCTGATTTATTTTTCTCGCAAGATACACCCATTTTTTTCAGGTGTTTTATTATCTCCTTCTCTGTTAACTCTAAACCTAAATTTTTATTAATGTAATTAATTGAAAATTCCATTTTTTCTGGCTCTAGATTTGGAGATAGATATTTCTCATTTTCATCATCAATCTCCATTGCATAAATTTTTCCTCCTAAATCAGCAAGATTGCAAACAATCATATTAAGCGCTTTTTCTAGATATTCTTTACTAAAACCAGAGCACTCAATAAAAACGTCTTTTGTTTTTTCATTAATCTTACCAGTTTTCTCAGAGTTTATTATAGGGGGCATTGACAAAACGTTTCCTTTGGCATCTTCAAATACTGGAAAAACCTCACAATCTTTTAATAAATGCCCATACTCTCTTCCAGCAGGATGTTGATTTAATATCTGCCTCGCGTTTATCTCATCCATAAAATCTAATGGCTGAAATTTAATTTCTTCTGGTTTTTTTGCTAAAAATTTTATAGGAAGATTAATTTCCTCTAAAGGATAGATTCCAACAGCCAGTTTTTTTCGGTTTTTTCCATAATTTAAATGAATCTTCTCTTGAATATCAATAACTTCTTTAATTTTTTCGTCATTAAAATTTAAACCTTTAACAATTGCACAAACGGTATAGGGTCTTACTTTTTTTACGCTTTTTTCAATTATAACTTTATAATTTTTTTCGAGTTTTTCAGCTTTATAATCTTTAATCTTTCCTTTTCCTAAAAAATTATTTAAACTCCTCGTAAATCCCTGTAAGGACAAAAGGTCTGGCCTGTTTGGAAAAATTTCTATATTTATTTCATTATCATTCTCAGAATCAATTGGAGTCCCAAACATATCTATCTTATTTTTAATCTTCTCATCTATCTTTCCTATTTTCTTTTCAAGATCTTTTTTGTTTAAGGTTAGGATTGTCATTTTAATTTTTCTAATATTTCATCTGATTTACTATCAAGACTATTAAATCTATTGTTAAACTCTGCTCCTATTTTTTCTATGTCCTGTTTTACTTTTAAAAATCCCATTGAAGTATTTTTATCTATAGAAAACATATTTCTCCATATTAATAGTTCTGAAGCTGCAACAAATAATGCTAAAGATATTAAAGCATCAGCTTCAGGGGGAGAGCCAGTTAGTAGCCATAAAGCTATAACTATTATTGCTATAATAAGCATCAAAAATATTATGTCCTCTATTTTCATATTACGTTCCTAAATAATACATATACTCCTAATACTATTAATATTGTAATTATGAACCAAAATAAAATTTCTCCTATATTTATTTTGCCATTCATTTTCTATTTCTACCTTTATTTTTTATTTTCTTTCCCATAAATATAATATTTTTTTTAATTTTATATCCCTACCTCTGAAAAAATTTAACTGAAGAAGATTTTTTATTTGTACTAAAGTATATTGCAGTTATTTTATTTTTTATTGCAAAATCTTCTACAGAATCCATTAGAGATTTAGCAACCCCTTGTTTTTTATATTCATCTTTTACTGCTAAGTCCTCTATTATAATAACTAAACCTTCCCAATATTTTTCTATTTTAAAAATCACTATACCGATTATTTCATTTTTATCTAAGGTGATATAAACCTTTCCAATTTTAGAATAAAAATTTATACTTTTTATAACAGAATTAAATGAAACTCTTTCATTAAAAGGAAGTTTTAAAAACTCGTCTAACATAAGTTTTCCAATTTCTTTAATGTTTCGTCTTGTTGCCTTTATTATTTTTATTTCCATTTTAATGTCGACTATTCTTTATTTCTTCCATCCTTATTTTTATTGCTTTTTCTATATCTATATCAAATCTCTTCGCCATAATTAAAACTGTAAAGATAACATCAGCAAATTCTTTTTTTATCTCCTCTTTTTTTAAGTTTTCTAATTTATCTTTTCTTTGATAACCTTTATGAGCTAAAAATTCGTTGAATAGTTCTCCCAGCTCCTCAACAACTTTAAAGCCCCATAGCCATCGTCAATTCATTCGGATCTTTGTCTTTATAATAATCTTCCAATCTCTTTATTTCATTTTCTATAAACTCATTTATTTCTTTTATTTCCATCTCATCTCCTCCAGATTTTCATATTTCTCAATTGATTTAAATCATTTTTATACATCTCTCTTAAGTCAGTTATTTCAAAAAACTCCATTATGATCCTATCAAATCCAGGACCCCATGCTAAAACAGGAATATGTTTTCCAAAAATAGGAATTGTAACTTCTGGTCTAAACATGCCAGCTCCTCCCAGCTCAACCCATTTTTTATGAATAGGATGAAAAAAATCAATTTCTAAACTTGGTTCTGTATATGGAAAATAGCTTGGTCTAATTCTAATTTTTTCATAACCAATTTTTTTAAAAAACTCTATTAGATAACCAAGCAGCTGCCTAAAATTTGCGTTTTCATCAACAACAATTCCTTCAGTCTGATTAAACTCAAAACCATGGCTCCAGTCTACAGTTTCATTTCTAAAACATTTTCCAAGTGCAAAATATTTAGCAGGAAACTCTTTATTTTTATTAATTTCAACTAAAGTTCTTGCCGATAAACAGGTTGTATGAGTTCTTAAAACAACTTTTTTTGCTTCTTCTTCTTTCCATTTATAATTCCAACCCTTACTTCCTTTTATCTTTCCTTCATGGGCCATTGCAACATTTTCAACTATGTTTTTATCAGGCAATTTAGCTTTTTTATCTTTAATAAAAAAAGTATCTTGTAATTCTCTAACAGGATGGTCTTGAGCGGTAAACAAGGCATCAAAATTCCAAAAACTTGGCTGACATAATGCTCCAGTCATTTCCTTAAAACACATTTCTAACCAGATTTTTTTAGCATGTTCTATCGCCTGATTTACAAAATGCCTTTTTCCACCATAAATTCTTGGAACCTTACTTTTAATATCATATCTTCTAAATTTTTTACCTTTCCAGCCTCCAGTTTTGATTAGACTAGGTGTAACAAGTTCTATCAACTTTCCCCCAAGTTTATCTAGTTTTTTATTAACCAAAAGCACCCCTAGCTTTGTTAAATTAAAATTAACTAATTTTTTATCATTAACTTCTATAATGTCTTTTCTATATTTTAGGTTTTCAAAAGCATGCTTTTCTTCATCTTTTAAATCATCAAGTTTTCTTGGTAGAGTTTCTAAAAATTTCTCTTCAAGTGATTTTTCAATTATTTCTTGTCCACTTCCAATTAAAATTATCTTACTATTAATTATATTAATTAAAGCTTTTTTCTTTAAAACTCCTAAAGCTGCTTTAAACTCATTATCACTTAATTCAGACTGTTTTTCTGCATCTTCTAAACCAACCGTTTTTTTTTCTTGAATTAAATTAACCAATCTCCTTTCAGGCAAACCATTTTTAACATACAAGAAACCATTTATTCCTAATTCAACAATCCTTTCTTCAGTTATTTTAATTTCAACCAGATTTTTATTAAATAAAAAATCTAGAGCTCTTAAAACAGAAGTCTTATCTAAATCAGATTTTTCAATAATTTTTTCTACATTGCCTTCTTTTAAAAAAGGAGCTATTTTCCTTTCAATGGGGCTTAGAGATTCTATTATTTTTTTAATGTCTTCTGGCATTTTGATATATTAATCTTTTAATATGTTAATAAACAGATTAAAGGTTTAAAAGGTTTTTAGTTCTAAATCTATAAACCTTTAATATGAGTTTTAAATCAGAACACAAAAACTTAAATAAGGCGATTAATTATTAGCATTATGTTAGAAACAATTGATCCAATGTCACTAGAAGATATGGAAAAAGTATTAAAACACTTGCCAGAACCAACATCACTTGAAGTAACCTTGAATAACTTTGATTACTCTGATGTCCATACACAAGCAAGTAAAATTGCTGAAAGACTAGAAATAAAACTAGACAAAATAGGATATAGAAGTATAAAAACTAGTGTATTAGAACCTTCTAAAGAAAAAATATTAAGAATCTATGAATGTGATAGAGAAAAAGATTCTAGAGAGATTAGAATGTCTGACGAAAATTATCCAAAACTTATAATTTTTAAAAAAGCGGAATGGAATTTAAAGAATCTAGATATACAATTAAATCCTTTTAATGTTTTAGTTAAATACACGAGAGATACCCCTGATTACATTCAAAAAATGAAAGAAGAACTAAAGGATACTTTCGTTGATTATAAAATTGAACAAACTAGAACTATTTACTAAAAAATGATAATTCATAAATATACAAAAATTTTTCGATGGAGTTAGCTACGAGGAGAATAGATTATATATTCCAGGACATAGGGTTATGAGATATTTTGGTGATGGATATATTTCTTTTTACGATAGTGAAGATATTATAAATGAGTCCCATGAAATAATCATAAGAAATTTGCCAAGTTATCTTAGTAAAATTGAGTTTCCAGATGAAGAGGTTTTACAATTAATTGCTCTAGGAAAAACTTTTAATCATACAGAAAAAGAGTTTAAAAAAACAGCTGGGTCACTGATTAATAAAATTAATTTTTAAAACATTCTATGGCTTGCTTAGTAGAACCTTTAAATGTTAGAAAAAAACTCATAACTTCTTGCTTACTATAATCCTGTTTATTATAATCATTGCCAAAAATAATTATCTTACATCCAATTTTCCTACATAAAAAAATATTTTGTCGCATGCGAGCTAAAACTTTCGCCTTCTTTAATTTATCCAATCTTCTTACCTTAGAAATATCAACTCCAATTTTAATATCATTTTCTTTAGCTAACTTACAAAGTATCTCATTTAAACCAGAATTCCTTTGTTTTAAAAAGTCTTTTCTGTCAAATTCTAGTCCAACAATAATATCCACATCTTTATTCTCAAGAATTTTTCTATTAAATTCATCATTTTGTGCTTGAATAATTACTTGTTTGCCTTCTTTTTTCAGCCCCTGAATTTGTTTTCTTGCTTCGTTTATGTTAGTTGTGGTTATCATTTTACATTTTATTATCATAGAATACTATTTTAAACTTTAGTATTTTTTATTAATCTTAATCACCAAGATTTTTAATAAAAGTGCCGGTTATTTAAAATTTAATTCTAGCATATTATTGATCTTGGTTGTTAGTGTGGAATAGATATAAACTCTTTAATTCCTAAACTTAGATATTATATTATTAATGTTTTTATTAATTAATAGTTTAAATTGTTTTCTCTAAAATTGTAGAGATTCTAGAGTGTATAGAATCTAATATCGATTCGCGAATCTTACCAATATGAAATTTAATTCTACTTTTATTAATAGAAGCTAATTTATCAATACGAGCTACACTAGTCCTAACTAAATTTCCAGAAATAAGGTTATCAGAATTAATAATTACTTCAATATCTTCATTTCTAATTATGCTTGTCAAGGGAACTAAAATAATATCTTGATAAGTGTTATTGAACCCATTATTAGAAATAATTATTGCTGGCCGCATTTTTATACCTTTAAGGTCTGAATAAAGATATGAAACAAGTACAATATCACCTTGAAAGTAATCCATTTTCTTTCATAATCTCAATAGTCCATTTCTCATCCTCTTTATTACCCCAAACCTCTTTTAAAGATTCTTCACTTATAATTATATCTTCAAAAGAATTTTCTTGCACCATAATTTTTCTCTTATCTACCATTTTTAAATTGAGATATTAATGTTTATAAAGATTTGGATTATCCTTAATTATTTTACACAATTTTTCTTGAAAGATTTTCCGCCCATCCACATTTTCCACATTTTAGATAAGTTAAGGTATCTTCATCAGAAAAATTTGGTTGTCTTTCTATAACTTCTGCTTTATTATAACCACACTTCTTACATTTAAACGGATAATCCGCAAATATATTTTTATCAACAACAACTCCTTCTTTAATTTCCGATTCATGAATTTTTTCAGTTTTAATTAAATCTTTTCCTTCTTCTTTGTATCCGCATTCAATACATTTAAAAATATGCCCACCATAAAGGTGTGAGCCTGTTGGCTTCATTATACCTTTGCATTTTTTACAGAATTTCAAATTACTTCTCATGCTATTAATAAATCAAGAAAGGTTTTAAAGTATTGCTATTATACTTAAACATCTATTAAAATTTTTGGTTTCTTATAAGAAATCTCCCATGCTAAATTATAACAATAAGCTCCAACATTTTCAATTTTAATTAAATCGCCTTCTTTTAAATTCCCAAAAAACCTTCCCAAAATATCGTTTTTAAATAATAAAGGCCCTGCCAACACATATTCTTCTTTAGAGTTTTTATCATCTATATTGGTATCTTCTAATAATAAAGAACGGAGACTTCTTTTGCTTGACTGATTCTTTATTTCTATTGTTTGACCTCCGCCCCTATTCTCATAAATATTATTAATATTACCAATATTTTCAACTTTACTAAACCTATAATTAGCCAAAGTTATTTTACTCAGAACATTAATTCCTACGTCTAAAATAGCATAATTTTTTCTAAAATTTTGTTTTATAACATTAACTTTAGTAATTAAATCAAAAGAATCAGAAACTAAGAATCTTCCTGGCTCAAAAATAATGGTTAAATTAAATTTTTTTAATTTATTAGTTATTTTAAAAAAATCTTCTAAAGTAACACTTAAATTTTTTAGCTGGAAATTATCTGGAAACCCTCCACTAATGTCAATAAATTCAAGATTAATTTTCTTCAAAATTTTAGAAACTGTTTTTTCTACGTCTTCTATATAATTTTTATATTCTCTAATATTTTTTTTAGTTCCTGGATGAAAGTGCAGACAGATTATGTTTAAACCTTTAGATTTGCAATAATTAATAATTTCTTCTAATTTTTCTGGTTCAAAGCCGAATTTGTTTTCTTCTAAAGAAACTCTTAATCCTATATTAAATTTCTCTCCTTTTAAAATCTTAATTATTTTATCAATTTCTGACTTACTATCAACATTAATTAAAAATTTATTTTCAATAAAAAAATTTAATTCTTCTTCAGTCTTACAACACCCATTAAAAACTATTAACTTGTTATCGAATTTATTAACTTTATTTTTAATATTATTAATTTTTGATTTTTTATTTAAATCGTTGTTTTTATTTACTTGTTTATCTTCTTTAAGAACCATTTCGTTAACAATCTTAAGAACACCATTAATTTCATCTAAAGAAACAACTTCAAAATTACTTCTTAATTTATATAAATTTTCAATAACCTTCTCAAAAGAATTTGTTTTAACAGAATAAGCTATAACATATTTTTCTAAATATTTTTTACATAATTTTTCAAACTCCTTGTAGTTTTTTTCCAAAACTATTGGCTTAAAAATAAAATAAGGAGTTTTTTCTGTAAAGTTAGACATATAAATTTTGAATAAAGAAAGTTTAAAAATTTATTGGATTTTTTGATTTAAAGAACATAGAAGAAATTAAAACTTAATTGAGTTCTCCTTTAGGATTATTTAAATATCTAGACTATTTGCTATAAATATGATTATTCAATCTCAAGAAATAGAAATTAATGAGAAATTTAAACAAACACTAAACCTTTTAGAAAATACTACAAAAAATGTATTAATAACAGGCAGAGCTGGAACAGGAAAATCAACATTACTTGATTATTTTAGGAATCACACTAAAAAAGAGATTGTTGTGTTAGCTCCTACTGGAGTTGCTGCTGTAAATGTCAATGGACAGACCATTCACTCATTCTTTGGGTTTAAACCAACTATTACTATAGAAAAGGTAAAGAAGATATACGGAAAAAATGAGGATCTCTATAAAATGATCGATATTATTATTATTGACGAAATTTCTATGGTAAGGGCAGATATTCTTGATTGTATTGATAAATTTCTTAGGATTAATAGTAAGGATAAAAATAAACCATTTGGCGGGGTACGGATAGTTTTTATTGGAGACCTCTATCAACTACCACCGATAGTCAAAGACAAAGAGAAGGAATTGTTTAAAACTTATTATAAAAGCCAGTATTTTTTTGATTCTTATGTATTTGAGAATTTGGATATAGAATTTGTCGAACTTGATAAAGTTTACAGACAGACCGATGAAAAATTCATTAATCTACTAAATGCTATAAGAAATAAGTCAATAACACAAGAAGAGCTTATACAAATCAACAAAAGATTAAATCCTCATTTTGAGCATGATCCCAAAAATTTCTATATCAATCTCACAACAACAAATAAACTTGCCGAAGAGATAAACAATAAAGAACTTAACAAGATTAAATCAAAGCTATTTGCTTTTACTGGAAAAATTAATGGAAGTTTTGATAAGTCATATTTGCCTACCGAAGAAATATTAAATGTGAAAACAGACTCACAAATTATGTTGCTTAACAATGATAAAGAGCATAGATGGGTTAATGGTACTATTGGAAAGGTTATTTCAATTGAAAATGATGAAAAAGGAAACTCTGTTATAAATGTCAGATTAGCGGATGACAGAATTGTAAATGTAAAACCGCATAAATGGGACTTATCTCATTTAAATTACAATAAAAACACAAAAAAGCTTGAATCTGAAATAATGGGCTCATTCATTCAATATCCTTTTAAGCTGGCTTGGGCGGTAACAATTCATAAAGGACAGGGAAAAACATTTGATAAAATTATTATAGATATTGGAAATGGGACCTTTACCTATGGTCAGATTTATGTTGCATTAAGCAGATGTACAACTCTAGATGGTATAGTTCTAAGAAAACAAATAGAAAAAAAGCACATCTGGATGGATTTGAGGGTAGTTAATTTTCTCACAAAATTTCAGCAGGCTCTTTCAAAAAAGAAACTCTCACTTAAAGATAAGATTCAGGTTATAGAAAATGTTTTTTGATACTAATAAAATAAAAAATAAATAGTTAAGCTTAAAACCAACTGCTTATTTTATTAGAGTCATAAGTTAATAAAATAATTAGATTATAATTAATAAATATCAGTAATCTAATAAAACAAGAGGGTGGAAATTAAGATTTTGCTAAATAAGTAATATACCATAAATTAATAAGAGAAAATTAAACTTGTTATCTGATAGAACCAGCTTGATTGTAAATCACCAACTTTTTGCATATACCTCGGACTTTAGTTCGAGGTTTGTTCTAAAGTTGGGGAGACAGAAAACAAACGATTACAATTACTCCAGTTTAAAAACTTGAGTTTGTTTTCTGTATCACAAATTAAATAACGAACTAATAATAATTAGATAATAAATAATATTTAATAAAAAAGAGAAAATGCCATACAATATAGTAATTGGAAGAGATAAAGAAGATAGAGAAAAATTTGGAGAAAGGGGAATAATTTACATTGGAAGGGGTTATGTTAAAATGGGCAATTATACAAGCCTTTCTAATTTATTGTGGTTGGATGTTGTAAGAAGTCATGTAGTCTTGATAGCTGGGAAGAGAGGATCTGGAAAATCATACAGCATAGGTGTTATAGCAGAAGAGCTCTCAAAATTGCCTTCAGAAGTTAAAGAAAACATTGCTAGTTTAATTTTTGATACAATGGGAATATTTTGGACAATGAAGTATAAAAATTATAAAGATACTGATTTGCTAGAAGAGTGGAATTTAAAACCAGAAAATCTTCCTATTATTGTATGGGCTCCGGCAGGTTATTTTGAAGAATATGAAAAAAGGCAGATTCCTGTTGATGGAAAATTTGCACTTGATGTTAATGAACTTGATATTGAAGATTGGTTAAGTATTTTTAATTTAGATATGATAAGCCAGGTTTCTGTTTTAATTCAAAAAACAATTTCTTATTTAAAAGAAAATTTTATAAACTATGACTTAGAAGATATTATCAATAAAATAATTTTAGACAATGAATCAGGTGATGAAATTAAAAAGTCGGCAATTGCTTTGTTCGAAGCTGCAAAATCTTGGAGAGTTTTCGCAAAGAAAAATGAACCAACTACTAAAATAAGCGAGTTAATTGTCGCTGGAAAAACAAGCGTTTTAGATTTGTCAGTTTACTCATCAATAGCTAGTTTTAATATACGCGCTTTAATTATCGGATTAATAAGCAAAAAGCTTTTTACTCAGAGAGTTTTAGCTAGAAAAAAAGAAGAAATACAGGAAATTCAGCATGGATTAGAAATAAAAAAAGAAAAAAAAGAGATGCCGATAGTTTGGTTATTTTTAGACGAAGCTCATGAGTTTCTACCAGCGAATGATGTAACTCCTGCAACAAATTCTTTAGTTCAGTTGTTAAGAGAAGGTAGGCAGCCAGGAGTGTCATTAGTATTAGCAACACAGCAACCAGGAGTAATTCATAGAGATGTCATGACTCAGTCAGATATAGTTATTGCACATAGACTAACAAATAAAAAGGATATTGAGGCTTTAAATGAAATAATGCAGACTTATTTGCTCGAAAACATTCAGAAATCAATGAGAGAACTGCCTGATTTAAAGGGTTCAGGAATAATACTTGATGATAATTCTGAAAGGCTTTATCCTGTAAGAATTAGACCTCGCTTGACATGGCATGGAGGAGAGGCACCTAAGGCGATTACTGAGGAGAAAGGAATTTTAGAAATTGGGGGGAAATTTAAGAAGGTTGGTTAAAAAGAAATTAAAAAAAGAGAGCATTATTTTTTAACTAGTTAAAAAAATACCCAAATTTTTTTAAATCAATTTTTCCATTGGTAAGTTCAATTCCTTCTACTTTTGAATATCCACCAACCTTTCCGTTGCTGTTAATGACCCTATGGCATGGAATTTTATGAGCATAAGGATTTTTATTCATAGCATTTCCAACAGCTCTATAAGCTTTTGTATTTAATTTATTGGCAATAGATTTATATGTTGTAACTTTTCCTTTTGGAATTTTTTTAAGAAGCACATAACACTTTTGGTTGAAAGTTTGCATTTTATGTCAAGAAGTCTCCTCAAAAACTCCATGCTTTAGTATGGAGTCGACTTCTTGAGCACAAGAGAATTGCTCTTGAAGTGTGCAATTCTCTGTGCAGAAAATTCAATAATTCAAGATGAATTTTCATGCATCCAAAAAACTAACAAACCACGCACTAAAGTGTGTGGTAAAACTCAAAGTTTTTTTGATTATAGGTTTTATTATAGAAGCCATAAATATAACTCAAAAATTATTTTTAGAATAATTGCCAAACCAAAAACAATATAGGCAATTTGCAGTTTTATAAATTTTTTATTTACAATTAATGAAAGAGATTTTATACTATTTATGTAATCTTCTATAATTTTTTCTTCTTGGTTCTTATTTATGAAGTCTTTAGTGGTATCTTTTGTATTAATATTAATAGCGTCTTTATAATAAATTAGCGAGAATTTTCCCGATTTTTTAGAAATCCTTGGATACAAAGTAGAGATTGCAAATCCTCCAGAAATAAAAAATAAAGCAAGGACAATAATAACCTGCCATATAAGAACTGTAGTTTTTGTTATAATAAAACTGAAAAATAAAGATAGAATTGCTCCAATTATAGCAATTAAAATATTTGCCTTTGCGTCAGCGGCCCTAATAAGATTTTGCAGTTCTGCATAACTACCTCCCAGATAATTTCCGACAAGCCTAGGTTCTGTTTTCATTTTAAAATTGTTAGTTATTAGTTCAAATTAGTTTATTGTTAGGTTAGATAGGGAAGATTCTCTTGCTTAAAAATGTTGATTATCCTCTTTTTAAGTAAATATTTCATTTTCTTTTAAATATCTAATTTCATATTCTTTTGCCTTATTATGTGCTTTTTCTTTAGAAAATCCTAGAGCTCTTAATTCTAATTCAGTTAACTCATGTAATATCCAAGATCTTTTTTCATTATCATCAGCATTATAATGAATAGATATGCTTCCAGGAAATCCAAAAGCTTTGTTTAACTGAGAATTAATTTGATTGATAGTATATTCTCTGTCATTAATTTCTAAAATTAATTGATGGGTGTGAAGTATTTTTACACCCCCATTTTCATAGATTATATCATCATCGACAGATAAAAGTTTCTTCTACTAATCTTTTTAAATTCTCGTAATTAATTTCCATGTTGGTCACCTCTGCACATAATTAAGGTCATTTTTCATACAATGATGCGCTATCATTAGCTCTGATGAAATATAAGCAAGATTTTCCTTACTGCATAAATTTCTTCTAGTAAGTTCTTTAATTATCTTGTCAGGATTTTTTCCTCTAAACTCGACAATTAAATTATGTTCGTTATTTACAAATCCACAGCACAACATTTCGTTATCTTTATCTACCTTAACAAGAAAATAGCCATTAGGATCTTGATTCCAGGGAAAAGTAAGATTATCACAATAAACAATTTCTCTATCTTTTTTGATTTCTATTTCTTTAGATGGACATGGAAATTCAGTTTTTCCTTTGGCTTCTATATTATTGTTTACAGTTTTCATTTAAAAACAAGAATTTATAAGTTTTTTAAGTTCGTTATTGTAAGTTGTTATTTTTACCTCAATTTTATCTCAAAACCCTAATCTCAATCCTCCATCTAAATTTATAAGGAGCAATTTCTCCTATTTTTATAGCTTTAGTTATTTTAATTTTTCTTTTTAGTTTTTTAGTTTCATCTATAAGCTGGTTTTTTAAATTATTTAGTTCATTCTCTCTGCAAAAACCCTGATAAAATATTTTTGTTCCTTTTTTTGATGCTTTCAGGGCTTGTTTTAAAAAAGTTGTTTTTAGATTTGGTCTTACCATAACAACAACATCAAATTTTCCACTAGGCATTTTCTTTTTAACATCACCTTGTATTATTTTTATTGCTGATTCCGGGATTTTATTTAATTTTAGATTTTCTTTAGCATATTTATTACATTCTCTCGAAATCTCAATTGTTGTTATTTGTTTTGGTTTTGCAATTTTGTAAATCACAATTGGATAACATCCAATTCCAGCAAACATCACTAAAACTTTTTTGTTCTTTTTTATAGAAAGAGCGACATGCTTTCTATCATTGCTTTGCCTTGAAGAAAAATAACATGTCTCTACATTTAATTTAAATAAACAATTATTTTCTTTATGCGTTGTAATAAGATTTTTTTCTCCTGCCAAATGTCTAGTTTTAAAGGTTCTTAGTCTGCCCTTAACATCTGTAATTTTCTCTAAAACTGTTTTTATATTCGGCTGTTTTAAAAGTTGTTTAGCTTCTTGCAATTTCTGCTTTTTTGTTTTTCGTTTTTCCCCTACATTTAACTTTATTATTGCTATACTTCCTATTATATCATAAGATGCCATTTTTATTTTTATAACTTATACTTGCTTATATTTAAAAGTTAATTTTATTAATATAGCTTTGATAATAGCTAATTTAACTAGTTTATTAGTAGCAAGGATAAGTTGCGATTATTAAAAAATAGTTCAAGAAAAAGATATTTAAATCTAAGTTTCATTATATTATTAACAAATCAGAAATAAATTGTAAATTAAAAAAGAGGAAAAATGAAAAAGTTATTTGGTTATTTATCGGCGTTAGCTGGTTTAATTGGCTTATTTTTAAATTCAACAGCCGGAAGAAAACTTTTTCCTTTTATTAAAAATTTTCCAAAAGAATATTTATTAATTCCAAGCTTGGTTTTAATTGTCTTTGGAATTTTTATTTTGATTATTTTTGGGAAAGATGGAAAAGCAAAACAGATTGAAAAAGAAGTTCCTATTTACAAAGGAAAGAAGATTATTGGATATAGGATTGAAGGTTAATATTTAATATATTGAAAATAAATAAAAAATCTATTTGGAGCGAGGATTAATTAGACCAATTTATAATTATCTGCTGCTAATTAATGTTATATTTCTCTAGTATGGATAATATATTTTAATAAATCATGAAATAATTATTGATAAAATAATTTATAATATCTAATTAAGAGTTAATTCGTAATTAGTATAGTTAATATCTTAAAAATGAATGGAGAATTATCTGGAGAAAGTGATTAAAAATATTTAAACCCGGACTCTATATCTTCTTCTTAATATATTTTTTATTTTTTTAACTCTATCTTCATTACCCTGTCTTTCTGCTAGCTGTAACTGTTCCATCCATTCAGCTATAGCTCTTTCTCTTATTTCCTCTCCGGCTTCTCCCATTTGCATATTTAAAAAATATCTATGAACAGATCTATCAAAAATTAAACTTATAATAACAAAACCTAATCCAAGGATATACAACCAATTCGCAATTCCTAAGGAATCATATTCTCTGGAACCCCATAAAAGTATAAAAACAATTAAGTAAATAAACCATGCAGCTCTTCTTCCAAACCCTCCTATTTCATTTGCATGTAAAAAAAAGAAAAAAATTAACAAAGGAAGAAAAAGAGATATTGAAATTCCTAACGCCCCATAAGGAAGCAATATTGCATTAATAAATTCTCCTGGTCTTATATATCTGACTGCAAAAATAGATACTATAACAGCAATAGTGGATTGGATAGTTAGATTATCCCCTAAAATATTTATTCTTCCTATAACCATAAAAACAATTGCAAAAAGCAAAAAGAAAAGCAATATTTTTGCAAATAAAAATTCTCCTGTTTCAGATGGGCCTATGATTG
>JBBSYY010000051.1:0-3475 GCA_038044985.1 Nanobdellota archaeon | reverse complement strand
TACATCTTCAAACCTAAATCCTTAAAAACTAGTTTTCTTTTTTCTCTCTAATGGAACTAGTAGCATTTTTAGGAACAGAAAAAGGAACATGGGGGCAGGTTGCAGGGGTAATAAATCACGGAGATTGGGAGCAAATTATTCTTCTTGGTGATAGTTTTGCAAAACAGTTTACCGTTAAAAAAGATTTTGAGTTTGTTGAAATAACGACAAGCCAAATAGTTGATTTAAAAGAAGAAATAATTAAAAAACTTAATAGGAAAATTAAAGGGACAGAGGTCGCTCTTTCAATTGCAAGTGGAGATGGAAAAGAGCATATGGCCCTTATTTCTGCTTTACTTTCTTTGCCTGTTGGAATAAGATTTACAGTATTAACAAAAGATGGTTTGGTGTTTATGTGAAAATGGCTTTTGGTTCAAAAAAAGAGATTGAAACGATGCTAGAAAAAGGAGAGTTTGAGTGTTTACTTTGTCCACATATAGAAACAGATATAGATTATTTATTATCAGAAAAAGGAACTTCTTGTAGTAAATGTAATAATAGCTTATATTATTGGTCTCATGAGGAGACCAATATTTTTGAGGCTAGTGTAAATTATAATAATCAAAAAAGAATTTTTGAAACAACATTTCAAAAAAGATAATCACTTTTTACCTCTATAAAAGGCTTCTAAAGATAATTTAAGTTTTAATAAAGCTTCATTTTAAAATTCTATTAAATCATAGGTTTCTCCACGCCATCCAGAATTAACAATTTGCGTTTCTCCTGTATGTAAATCACTCATTTCGCATTTTAAAACATCTAATCCAACTTTCTTTTCATACAAATATGATACAGAAATTTTATGTTCGAGGGCACTTCCAATCATAATTCCAGTAGCAAGAGATTGCGGTTCTAAATACCCAATAACAATATCAGAGCAAGGAATTACAATCTTATTAGGAATATCATATATTTTTTCACAAGGCCATTTTATGTCGATTTCTTTATGTGGTATGTATGGTTTTTTCCCAATACTTTCAATAACTCCTCCTATCTTGTCATAAAAACTAAATTTTTCATTTCCTTTTTCTTCGGACTCAAAAGCACAAGCTAAAACAACATCAAACCTATCATGATAACCATAGATATCTCTTAATCCTCTTACTTTTGTAGAACCTTGTTTTGACATTTTTATGATTAAAATTAAAGATTTTTAAATATTTATGTTATTAATTAGGATATCACTAAAGGTGCTAGATATATCTAAACATTCTAACTTTAAATATAATTATTTTTTATTAATAATGCAATTATCTAAAAAATAGCCACAAACCACCCAACCATTAACAACAACAAACTTCCTAAAATCAAATAAGTCATAAAAGCAAAAGCAGCTTTAGCATATCTTTCGCTTTTTGTTATTGCCAAAATAGTCAAAAAAAACATTCTTCCGCCATCAAAAATAGCGACGGGCCACATGTTAACTAAAGCGACACTTAAATTAATTAAAGCCAACCACCAGATTAAATTATATATAAAAATAATTAGCTCTGCATTAAATCTTGGCTCATAATCTGTTCCAGGTTTTTTAAAAAAATTAAAAAAATCAGTTATTTTTCCTAAAATTCTTCCTTTAAAATCTATTAATCCAATCCCCATAATAGCTCTCCCAGTTTTATCTGAGTCTTCAGCTAAAACAAGATTGTACTCTAAGAACTCTTCTTTTGTTTTGTCAGTTTTATATTTTGTAATTATTTTAATTTTTTCTCCTGGTTTAAAGTTTTTCATTATATCAACTAGGTCATTATAATCCTTAACTTCATTCCCATTAATTTTAATTATAGTTCCTCTTAATCCAGTATTGATAGCAGGAAGATCTTCATAAACTACAATTTTCCTTGTTTCATCATCTTTTGATGATAAACTTGCTTTCTCAAGCTGTTCTTTAAAATTATTAATGTTTGTATAATAAGTTTTATTATTAGATATTATTTTTGTAAAATTTATTTGATTTTCATTTCCTAAAACTAAATCGTCTGTTAAATTATCTTTATTAATTAGTTCTAAAATATTTTTTTTGTCGGCAATTTCAACAGCCTTACCTCCAATCATACTAATACTACCAACTTCAATAATTCCTGGGGTGTATGTATTAAAAATAGCTCCAGCCGGAACATAGCTAACTATAAAAAAAATTGAAAGAACCAAAAAGAAAACTATAGCTAAAACAAAATTAGTAAAAACACCTGCAGATAGAATGGCTATCTGCTGATATTTTGGTTTTTTCATCATTATTTTTTCATCTGGCTCTACAAAAGCAGCTAAAAAAGGCCCTAAAAATCCAAACCCTGTAGTTAAAATTGGAACATTATATCTTTTAGCAATTATCCCATGGGCAAACTCATGAAAAATAGCAATTACTGCAATTGAAATTATCCAATAGGTAAAATAAAATGGGGGGAGAAAACTTACCTTAAATACTTCTGGTAAATAAGGAATTAAAGGTATTAATGGTGGTATTTTTATCTGTCTGACAACCTCTGGAGCAAATAAGTAGATATAAACTAATTTATATAGAAAATAAATCATGCTTAACATTAATAAATATCCTATAATAACTCCAATAAATCCTAAAACGGTTAAAGTTTTTTTATATTTTTTTCCAACGTAATCAATAAATCTTATTCCAACTTTTGTTCTATAGAGGTACATTATTCCCTCTCTCTTCAAATTATGTCTTCTTATATAAAGAAAAATTCCTACAAATAAGCTAAAGACAATTAAAAAACTAATATCATAAATATAAAATGACGGCATTTTTTGTTTTCACAATTATTCCAGTTTAATTTCTAGATTAATAAAAATCCGAGGAGGTTTTTAAATGTTGTTGAATCGTCTCTCTGGTGCATTAAGTGGTCTTTTTTAGAAAGATTTAAAGGCTTTATTTTCTTTTGTTTTTTATGACTAAAAAAGATGGATTGTTTATTTTTTTATAGAACAATATAATTTACTTCTTCCTTATAGGCCTAAAATCTTTTCTTAAACATTTCCTACATCTTACTTTTTTTTCTAAAATTTTTCTTGGATCTGCTCTTATTTTTGATTTACAATTTTTACATACAAATACGTTTTTAAATAATCTTGCTTGAGCAGGTAATAATTTTGTTGCCATTTTTATAACTATTTTATAGACAATTCAATTCCTAAAGATTCTTTTATTGAATATAGTAAAAGATATGTTTTATTTCTAAGTATATCTTTATTATCATATCCGACTGAAATTGCTGGAATATCCTCTAAATCAGAGATCTCAACTGATGGTCCTCTCTTGAAAAGATAAAATGACCATCTCTGCTTCTCATTAATATTATAAACAGGACTTGCTTCGTAAATAAGTTTTAATCCTAATTTTGATTCTTTACCAAAAAACTTTTTAATATCATCATATAAATTTTTTCTATTAGCCTCTTCGATTGGCCATAGCTCAATTTTTTTA
>JBBSYY010000050.1:0-7650 GCA_038044985.1 Nanobdellota archaeon | reverse complement strand
ATGGTTATAATGTGAATGTTTTTAGAAATATGAAATAGAACTTTCCATTATAATCAAAATTAAATAAAAAACCTGACGTCTCTAAAATAAATTTAGGAAGTTTTTTAAAGTAAATATCCTTTAATGAAAAAATGGCTCCGTAGCTCAGCCTGGTTAGAGCACCGGCCTTTTAAGCCGGGTGTCGGGGGTTCAAATCCCCTCGGGGCCATGTTTTTAAATACGTTTAATCAAAAAATAGATTTTTGAAGTAATGTTTATAGAATTATAGATTTGTAAAATTCAAATAATTAATAATCCATTATATTTGTTGTTAGGGATTAATAACCTAAAACTATTAAAATAGACATTAATACTTTATTAGCTATTACTTTACTCGTTTCTTGTAAAAATTTCATCAAAAATTCTGTTAATTATCGCTTGATCGTTTGGAAGATTATTATGATTATTAGGAATATGTATAGAAATCTACTTAACCTTTTCAGGATAAACGCCTTTTTCTTCAATGCCTTCAATAAATCTCTATAATTTTCGCAACATAACCTTAAAACATTTCTTCGTTTCTTCAGCAAGATTCGTTTGATTTAATTCTCCTATAACACTTCGTATGTCTCCTTTAGAAGCCTCTACAAAAGATTTTTTCAACATTCGTGAGTATTTTATCAGATCAAATAAATATCTCTCAATTTTAGCTATTCCAATGTTCTCACTTAATAAATAATCTTTAAATCGAATTGTAATTTCTTTATTTTCGTTAGAAATATCTGGAGAATTTCTTATTCTCTCAACGGTTCTTTCAAATCTTCTTTGGTAATTATGTATATTCATATTTGTTTGGTAACATCATGGCTTATTAACCACGATACTGAGCACCAAACAAATTCTACGCGCCCATGCCGAGAGTCGAACTCGGGTCGCAACCGTGACAGGGTTGAATGCTAACCACTACACCACATGGGCTTTCTCTTCATTAACTTGTTAATGAACTTACCTTCTCTTCATTAACTTGTTAATGAACTTACCTTCTCTTCATTAACTTGTTAATGAACTTGCTTTAACATAAATGCCTAATTGGGTTTTTAAAATTTGCTACAGGGTTTAGCAAAGCTTATCACTAAATTTAAATAACTGATTAAACATACAAAAATAATAGCAAGAGAAATTATGTTCATAAAACAAAAAGTTAATAAACTAAAAATAATAGGAAAGATTTTAAAAAGTAAAAAGAGGTAAAGAAGTAAGCTTAACTAGAAATTATTATTTCATATTATTAAATTGCTAAAATTGATAATAGCAAAAAATTTAAACTCAGAGAAATCTCCTACCTAAATGTAAGAGATAGTAGAATATTTCTCTGGCATCACAAAACCAGCAAACAAAAAGCATTTTTTATCCAATTACAAAATTTAATTTTGTAAAATGCTTTTTGTTTGACAAACCCACACCTTCAGGTGTTGATTAAAAACTGAAGGTTTTGTGATATTGTGTAAAAATGAAAAAATCGCAGATGGCTCTTAGAAAAATCCTGAACTTTATTTTAATAATTGTTATATTGTTGTTAATTTCAATAGGCTCTTACTTCTTATATCTCAATCTTCCTCGAGAAGCAAAAAGTCTTAATGTTGAAATCGAGCCTATTAAAGAGTTAGAACCATTAAACATAGAAATAAAACAATTCTATCCTAATATGAAATTTAATCATAATGAAATTTCTTATCTTATTGAAGATAATTGCGAGGAGAATAAAAAACAAAGAATGATTATTGTTTTTGAAGAACTATCAAAAAAAGTTAATATAATAAGTTTCTACTCTATTCCTAATAATCCTGACATAGAAATTACGTGTAGTAAGAAGAGTATAATTGCTGGAGAAGAATCTGAACAAGAAAAACACTTTATAGCAGGAGAGGGCGGAGCAAGAAAAATAATAAAAACTGGTGGGTTTAATATAATATCAGAAGGCACAATTCTTCTTTATGATAGTAATCTTAAAACTATTGAATGTAGTTATCCTAATGTTGAACTACATGAACTAATGCATGTTTTTGGCTTTGACCACGTAGATGATAAAAGAAGTTTAATGTATCAATATATAGAATCATGTGATCAAGTTCTTGATTTATATCTTATTGAACAACTAAAACAGCTTTATTCTCAACCAAATTTCCCAGATTTATATTTTGAAAATATAAGTGTGATAAAAAAAGGCAGATATCTTGATTTTAATCTTACAATTAGAAATTCTGGTTCGATAGACTCTGGAAATGCAACTTTAACTATACTTGATAATGATGAAGTAGTTGAAGAAACTAATTTAGAGGCTTTAAAATTTGGTTCAGGAGTCTCTCTTCAAACTCAAAACCTTAAACTAATTCGTTTAAACCCAGAAAAAATCAGTTTTATGATTGACAAAGAAAATAAAATAAAAGAAATAAATGAAAAAAATAACATTGCTATTGTAGAGACTGATTAATTACCAACTATCATCAGATTTATCAGATTTTTCTTCCTTTTCTTTATCACTGTCTTCATCGTCGCTTTCTTCTTCTTTACTTTCTTCTTCTGAATCTTTATCACTGTCTTCTTCTAACTTTTCTTCTTCTGATTCTTCATCATCAGTGTCTTTACCTTCCTCATTCTCGTCGTCACTTTCTTCTTCATCTTTAGAATCTTCTTTTTCACCTGTTTCATCACTTTCGTCTTCTTCAAATCTCTTGTTTTTGTTCATTGCTTTGTGTTTTGTTTAATTAAAACTGGTAATATTTTGGGTTTTTAAATGTTTTGGATTTTGTTAATTGGTCTTAATTAAGCGACAGGTTTTTAAATAAGTTTTTCTTACAATATTTATGAAAAATGGTGTAAAAAATAAAATAATTAATCTTAAAAATATTATTATAATTATAGTAATATTAGTTGCTTTATTTATTTTGTATATAGGATTTAGTTCAAAGAAAACTAGTTTTAGTGAAGAAGATAAATTAGTTAGTGGTCCTATACCGGCTTATGATAGTGAGGAGTTTCCTGACTCTCTTGAAACCGTGTCAGGATTATATCCAGCAGAACCATTGACAGAATCGCAATGTACAGGCAATGAAAGAAGATGTAGTGCAAATGGTAAAACAACTTGCTGTTATCCGGGATTTAATTGTGTTACAGATTCTTCTGGTAATCCAAAATGCGAAAATCCATGTTCAAATCCAAGACTCCCAAAAATATGTCCTAACAATGAAATTGTTTGCTGCCCGCAAGGATTTTCCTGTACTATTGATTCAAACGGGAAAAAGAGCTGCACAGGTCCCTGCACTAACCCAGTAAGACCTATTTTTTGCGCTACAAAGGATGGCCCAATGTGTTGTGATAAGGGTTTTTGTATAATTGATTCTACAGGAAACTTGAAGTGTGGGGATGATCAGAGCAACTGCCCCACTGGCAAGCCAAATAATTGCGGTGTGAGCAGTACAGGGGCAGTAGGATGCTGCCCTAAAGATCAAACATGTTCTATGGAAAAAAACGGCAACTGGACATGTTGTGGGTTGGGAACATATCATTCCCCAGAATTGAACAGATGTATAGGGGCAGAGGAAATAATATGCAGGGCAGAAGACGAAGAGGTCTATTTTTGTATTGGGGCAAACCTAGTTTGCTGCCTTGGTGGCCTTGACAAAAAAAACTGTTGCAATAAAGAAGCTGAATGCTGCTTTGGGTCGTGCTGTAATACTGCTGTGTCATTTTGTGACAAAGCAACAAAATCTTGTGTGAATTATTGAAGAATAATAATAAAATAGTTTGATTTTTATTATAACTAATTAATAAGTTAAAAAAACTATTCGCTTTAAAGAATTTCTTTTACTAATTTATCTATCAAAAAGTCCTTGTGTTTTACTTACGCCTAAGGGCGTAGGTTTGTTGTCTGACTTTTTGGGACAGGAAAAAGACAACAGAGCAAAGCTCTGTCCATCGCCTAAAGGTGATGGTTTAAAACTTTTCCTGTATCAGAAAATTTTTTTGTCTTACCAAACCCTTTAGGGTTTGGTTTGTTTAAAGTTTCTGAGCCAGAAAAAAAGACATTATGGGGTAACGTCCACTACCTACAAAAATTAAAAATTTCTGTAACTTCAACTCTTACTAGTATGAAGTTAAAGGCAGTGGTTTACTTTTTTTCTGTATCACAAAACTCTCGGTTTTTAACCCTTACCTTCAGAAATTAATAATTTCTGAAACATTCAAAACTCACATTTTGAAGTTTTAGGTGTGGGTTTGTCAAACAAAAAGCATTTTACAAAATTAAATTTTGTAATTGGATAAAAAATGCTTTTTGTTTGCTGGTTTTGTGATGCCAGAGAAATATCCTACCAATTCCTCCCTAAAAGCGAGCAAAAGCAATTTACAAATTTGTATAAAATAAAAATTGCTTTTGGGGGTAGGAGATTTCTCTGAGTTTAAAATAATAAAATCAAAAAGAGTTAAAAGTTTTAGGGAATCTGCTAAAAATCAAGAAATAATATAATCATTTTATCTCATAAACTATATTTACAGTAGAAGTTACTGTAACATCTTTTGGAAGAACTCTGGTTGATTCTGAAACTGCTGTAGAAATACCTTTTCCAGCCATATTATACAAATAAGGTTGTATATAAAATCCTGATTCAGATATAGATATTATTCCTTTTAATTTTGTACCAGAACTTTTTGCAAGAACTGTTGCTTTATCTCTTGCAGTTTTTGTAGCATCTTCAATTGAATCTTGCTTGTATTCTTTTTCTTTTTCAGGACTTAAACCAAATGCTATATTATTAATCTGGTTTGCACCAGCTTTGACAGCAAGATCTACTATTAATCCAACTTTGGAGAAATCCTTGGTTTTTATTTTTAGATTTTGGTTGGCTCTCCAGCCATTAGATTCATATCCACTAGCTATATATACTTTCTCTTCATACAAATTAAGATTCTCTGTTTCAATATCTTTTTCAGAAATTCCATTATCATTTAAACTGTCAATAATCGCATTTATTATTTTATTTGATTCTGTTTGCGCATCATTAGCATTTGGTTTTAAAATAGAAACTCCTAGATATGCGGTTGCTTGATCTGGATCATAAGTTAATTCAGAAGTTCCCTGTACTGAAAGGGTGCTCTTTTGTTCAGAAGGGGTAGTGGGAGTTTTTATATATAACAATAATAATACAACAACCACTATTACAAGTAAGGCTATTAAAAAGTTTCTTGTAATATGCCCTTCTTCTACCATGAATTATACAAATAAAAGTGGTTTATAATCCTTTCCAAAATTATGGCTTTGTAAATTAAGTCGCCTTTTTGACTGACTTATTTTACAGAAATTAAAAGAGATCAGGCATAGAATATTTACCCATATTATAAATATCAATTGCTCTTGGAATTGATACTGATTTATCTAAATTCTTAAAATCTCATTTCTTATACATTTCTTGCATTTTCTCCGCAAAATCAATATATCCTTCAGAGAAAGTTTTTGCTTTATATTGTTTGATTATTTTACTATCCCACATCACAAAGACATCGGAATATAAGAAATGCATCACCTTTGTAGCACCAACAAATCTTACTCCATTGAATGAAGATAAAATCTTATAAATTTTAATAATTCTTTCTTTAATTTTCTTATCTCCAAAATCTATCTCTTCAAATCTTTTATCTTTAAAATAATCAATACCGCATTCTTTTATTGCTTTTTCAAAACTTTTTAAATCAAAATCTTTTATATAAAAACGAAAATAAGCAAAATTCCATGTAGAAAGCATTAGAATAAGTTCTTGTAAAATTTTACCTTCTTTAATTAATTCCAAAGTCCAACCATAAACTTTATTTCTAACTGGTTCCATTATTTATTCTTTCTTTGATTTCTTTTAATTTATTCTTAAACAAAAATTGAGATATATTTGGTTGATTGGATGCTCCTCTTGTTAAAAATACTTCTTTTTCATTATCAAAACCAAAACTAAATTTTGAATCTTGTTTATTGCCCTTTTTTGTTTTTATCTCAGATAAAAATTTTGACATCTCTTCTTCATTGAAGATTAAAAATATGTGAGAATACCACTTAGATATTTTTCTTGATTTATCTAACTTTTTCATATAAGGATATTTTTTGTATACTCCGAATAAAATATAGCAATCTGCGGAACCTTTTTCAATTTTAAATGTATTAAACCATGTATAAAATTTTCTTTCGGGATATTTACTTCTTTTTTTATTAGGATTTCCTTCATATGTTCTTGAACTTTTAACTTGTATAGTAATTACTTTTTTTGTTTTAATATTATAAAGTATAATGTCAAAACCCTTTTGTTGTCTACTAAGAGGAATTAATATAGAATAACCTTCTTTTTTTGGAAAATATTTATTTAATTCTTCAGCAATAACATGTTCTGGATAAGGTAAAGTAAATATTGGTTCCATTTTTCATCTTCCCTCACACCACCCACAGCTTTCCTTAGGACAATCTCCATTTAATAATTTTATCGCTTTCTCAAATATCTTTTCAGCATTCTTGATATTTATATTTCTTCTTGTCAAAACAGAATCAAAAATAACTTCTCCAGTTTCTAAAACTTCTTTTGGAACATAAAATAATAAGAATGCAAAGTCTTCTGTTTCATAACCATTTTTTCTAAGCAGAAAATTATAGAAGTCAAGCTGATTCTGGTAATGGTCTGCTGTATCTTCTTTCAAAGCAAAACCTCTAGTTTTGTAATCTAAAACAATTAACTTTTTACCTTTGAGTAAAATGTTATCAACAGCCCCAAACAATACGTTTCCTTCTTTATCTTCCCATCTTATACCTTGCAAATCATTTCTCCATGTTTTTAGAAGTTCCTTATTATCAAATAATTTTAATCCTTTTGTGTGATGATGGTCTTTTATTTCTGGTGGAAGTTCTCCTCTGTCTCTGAACTTGTCAAAATGTGTTTTGAGTATTCCATCCATTCCTGAAGGCAAAGAAGGAAAAATTCCAGAAGGTCTCTTCCAAACTTTATGTTTATCTAACCAAAAACAACGAGGACATTCATGCATTAAAGATAAGCTTGATGGTGAAAGTTTAAATGGCATTTTGTTTTTTTCTATGAAAAACTATAGATTAAATGTTTAAAAAGGTTATTAAATTAAAGATTATTATTTGACTATATGAAAAAATATGATGAAATCTTGGAACAGTATACAGACAAAAATAAAATAACAGAAATTTTTGAGTTAATAAATAAAAATAAGATAATTAAACACTTTACTTTTATGATAGAATTTTATTCAGAAATATTGAAGAAGAATTAATTGATCAAATACTACCTTTATCTGAAAAAATAAAATTAATAAATAAAAGGAAACATAAAAAAGATATTGGTTATGACCTTCACTATGAACTAGAACCTTCAAAAACACTTATTTTAAGTTTTATTCCATTACAGGATAAAACATTATTAATTAATACGATAATAAGATATAGGAGATGGCAGAGTTCTATAAAGCCCTAAATAGCAGGCAGTGATTTAGACATGGGAATAGTAGTTAAGGGAATTATCCTTCTTGAATCAACAGTTCTTAATAAGAAGAAAAGTGAAACAGCTTTATCATATTCACGAACAACCAGCTCTGCTTCAATTAATTCGTTCAAATTCA
>JBBSYY010000049.1:0-2786 GCA_038044985.1 Nanobdellota archaeon | reverse complement strand
CAAACAAAAAGCATTTCACTATCTAATAAATAATTTGGAAATGCTTTTTGTTTGAATCGCCGAGCAGGAGAAAAAATTTTGCTCTTGTGATTATCAAATATAAAATAGTCAAGAGCGAAATTTTTTGAGTCGATGAAGCAGACAATTTTAAAGCAACTGAGCTAAGCGAGGCTGGAGACGTCAAGTTTAATATTAGACTTAACCCAATCACAGCATTTAAAAGTCACCAAATTTAATATATTATAGAGAAGATGAAAGATTTTGACAAATTAGGATTAAATCAGAGTTTATTAAAAATTCTTGAGGAAATTGGTTTTAAAGAGCCGATGGAAATACAAGACAAAGTTATTCCTTTAGCTTTAGCTGGAAAAGACGTTATTGGAAAGAGCGCGACGGGATCTGGAAAGACATTGGCTTTCGGCGCTCCAATCATAGAAAAAATCAGCAATGGATATGGTCTAAAGGCGTTGATATTAACGCCAACAAGAGAACTAACTGAACAGGTTTCAAAATCACTTTCGCTTTTTTCTAGACATAAAGATTTGAAAGTAGTTTCAGTTTATGGAGGGGTTTCAATAAGTTTACAGATAAAAAATTTGAGAGACGCGGATATTGCGGTAGGCACACCAGGAAGATTGCTTGACCATATTTCAAGAGGAACAATTAATCTTTCTAGAATTAAAATTTTAGTATTGGACGAGGCTGATAGAATGCTAGATATGGGATTTTTTAAAGATGTAACAAAAATAATTGGGCATTGTCCAAAAAATAGACAAACTTTATTATTTTCAGCTACTATTTCCAACGAAATTATAGAAATTTCTAAGAGATATATGAATCATCCTGTTGAAGTTTCTGCTGAATCTTATATTGATCCCTCTAAACTAAAACAAGTTTTTTATGATGTTTCTTCAAAAAAGAAATTTTCTCTTCTCGTACATTTATTAAAAGAAGAGCGTTCAAAACTTGTTATGGTCTTTTGCAATACGAAGAGAAATACAAGATTCTTAGGGGATAATTTACAAAGGCAGGGTTTTGATGCTTTAGCGTTGCATGGAGACTTAAATCAGAATCAAAGGAACAGAATACTTGAACATTTTCACAAAAGTGAGAAATTTATTTTAGTTTGTACAGATGTTGCAGCTCGAGGATTGGATATTAAAAATGTATCTCATATTTATAACTACGATTCTCCCAAGACTAGCGAAGAATATATACATAGAGTTGGAAGGACTGCAAGAGCAGGCAAAGAAGGTAAAGCGATAACACTTTTATCAGAAAGAGATTATGAAAATTTCAGTCGGGTATTAAGAGATAGTGTGTTGAAAATTGAGAAAATTTCGTTGCCTGAATTTAAAGAGGTTTTTTTTAATATGTCTGAATTAAAAGTAGGGGGAATAAATAGAAATAGAGGCCGATACTTTAGAGTACGTGAAAACAGAGGTGGTAGAGATGGAAGAAGAAACGCGGGTAGAGACTTTAGAGGGCGTGAAAACAGAGGTGGTAGAGATGGAAGAAGAAACGCGGGTAGAGACTTTAGAGGGCGTGAAAACAGGGGTGGTAGAGATGGAAGACAATTTACGCGTGGACGTACCGGAGGCAGGGGTTTTGGTCGAAGAATTTTTCATAGAAGTGGTCACCAAAATACTCACCTTCGATAAAATAAAAGTGCCCCACGATCAATTAATCCTAAGAATAAAATTCCTGACATTTTCCTTACGATATAGAAATTACCACTCAACATTCAAACAAGCAGGAAGTTTCCAATTTAATCTTTTTTGTTCCTCGAAATAATGTTTTCTACATAAATAGCTCCATCCTTTCTTTTTGCTATATTTCATTGCATATGGATAAAATTCTGCATATGCAATATTTGTACATTTTCCTTTAAAGTCACGGCAAGGAAATTCTTTCCTGTTTTTGAATATTTTAAATCTTATTATTGAATCTATTTTATTGTTCTTATCTTTAAGAATTTTTAATTTTCCTTGTTTGTCGTAGTATTTTGTTATAATTTTCATTTCAATAATTGAGTTTTGTTATTTAGAACTTGAATAATTTTTCATAATCTTTGTGACTCATCCAATCAAGAATAACCGAAATAATTCCAATTTCAGAAGAACCAGTTATAGTATACAGCAATCTCCAAGCAAAAGGCAAATCATAGACTCTTATGTTATTAATTTTATATTTTTTCAATATTCTTCGGGAATTTTATTTTTTGGGATATACTCTCCTGCTTGAAAATCTTCTCTTATATTTTGAATAGCCCTAACCAAAGCCTTTTTAATTGGATCGCTATCTGGTAAACTATTAAAGGCATTTTCTAACTGATCGTCTATAAAGATGACTTTTGAAGGAGTTGTCATAATTTAATCTCCTTTCTGTTCTTAACTTTTTCATAAAATTCAGGATTCCAGATGTATACAACTCTTCCATCTTTCTCTATTATTATTCTATAACTTCTTTCTAAATATTCCATTATTACCTGGAAAGTCTGCCACATTACTTTTTTAGGAAGATTTTTGAATAAATCTGTTTTTTTGTATTCTCCAGAATTTTCTTCAATAAATTTTTCTACCATAAGAACTGTTTGTAGTGTCGGACTTCTTGCTACGTCGTTTTTTTCAATATAACTTTTATTTTTGTTTATTGTTTTAGTTTCCATTTTATCTTAAATTATTAATAATATCAATTGATATTACTATTTAAACTTTTTCTGTTCAAAGTAAGTTATAGAAGATTTTTTATGAGAGATTTAACCCTAAGGTAATATGCCCTCACGA
>JBBSYY010000048.1:0-4141 GCA_038044985.1 Nanobdellota archaeon | reverse complement strand
TATAATGTGACGATATTTTCCACTTTGCGTGATATGTCTGAAAATTCTACTTTCAATTAGATTATTTTTATTATTAAAACAGTAACTTTATATTTTTGATTTTTTGGAAGCTGGAACCTCTAACCAAAATTTATATCAAGAAACATTTATAAACTAATTTTGACTCTTTATTATAAGATTTAAAAAGAGGCCTATCAAAAATGTTCAGGATTAAAAAAGTAGGAATATTAAATTTAGCATATACGGTTACAATAATTTATTTTATTTTAGGGATTATTTTAGGAATTGTTCTTGCAATATTAAAAACAGGTCCAAATCCAGGGCTTGCTAGATCTATAGGACAAGACCTGTCAAAATTAACTTATGCTCAAATAATATTTATTTATCCAATTGCTTATGCTGTGGGTGGATTCGTGATCTCGGTTATAATTGGATTTTTATATAATTCTATTTCTAAGATGACTGGTGGAATTTCTGTATTTTTGGTAAAGGATTCTGGAAGTGAGAAGCCAAAATTAACTCCTTCTAAGAAGAAATAAATGTCATGTAAGTAATATATGGCCTTATGAAATAAAGCCCACCCTACTAAATAGCCATAACTCAAATTGAAACTAAATCTTGGTTATCTGTTATTTAAATTCTCTCACAAAAAACTAATAATCTATTTTAACAACCCCTTGTTTAATTTTACACTGGCAGGCAAGTCTAATATTCGGCTCTCCTGAAAACATGTCTTCTTCTTTTTGATTTTTTGGAGTAAGATTTTCATTTCCTTCTGCAATTTTAATTCTGCAAGTCCCACAAATCCCATCTTCACATCCAAAAGGAATTCTAAAATTTTTATCACAAACTTGTTTTATTTCATCACCATCGGGAATTTCTTCCTCTTGTTCTGTGTTTATTAAAAATAATTTTGCCATCTTTATATAATCTCAAGTTATCATTTAGTAATTTCCTCTATTCTAAGATAAGTTTAATATATTCTGATTAGTCATGTATTATCTATATTTTATTATTATACTCCACCAATTGATTATCTAAATAATGACTTTCTAAGTATTTAATTTTTTTAGTATTGCCTTATTCTAATGCTTCCTTCTTTTAATTTAGCTTGGCACATTAGTCTTTTATTTGGCTCTAATCCCATGGCGATCTCTCGTTCATTTTTTTCAAGAAGATTTTCCATTCCTTCTAAAACTTCAACCATGCAAGTTCCACATCTTCCTTGTTTACATCCAAATAAAATTCCAAGTTCTTCACATTTATCTCTTACTTGATCTCCATCATTAACTTCTCCTTGAGCTCCAGTTGGTTCTATAATTACTTTTGCCATCTTAATAAACAAAATTAAAGGTATTTAAGTTTTATGGACTTTTAATTTTATGTTCATTATATATATTACTAAACAAAAAAGATTTTAAATTGAATAACTTCTTTTATTATATAAAGAGGAGTCTAAATGGCCAAACTACCTGATAAATGTTTTATAATAGCTGATCAGAAAGGAGAAGCGTGGGATCTTGCAGAAGACATTTACAACAACTTAAATAAAAGAACCCCAGATGTTTTTCACATTAATAAAATAGAACTAGTAAAATTTAGAAATTTAGAAATAAAACCTAGAATAGAGTACAATGTAAGAAGAAGTCATTGTTTTTATATAGCTGACTCTAATCAAGATCCTCAATATTGGTTATCAGAACTTGCTTTTGTTAACCACACTTTAAAAAATTCTTCTGCTGGAGAGATAATTAATGTCTTACCCAATTTATTTTTTTCGAGACAAGATAGAAAAGATGAGGCGAGAGTTCCAGTCAGTTCAAGAGTTGTAGCAGACATAATTGGACTTTATGCAGATAGAGTTTTAACAATGGATGTCCATAGTCAACAAATACAAGGATTTTATAATATCCCTTTTGACAGCCTGCCTTCTTTTAGTACAGTTACAGAATATTTAAGAAACAATCATAAGGAGATTTTAAATGAAGAGTTGACTATTGCAAGCCCAGATGCAGGAGGAGGAAAAAGAGTAGAAGGTTTTGCAAGAAGGTTAGGAAATCCTCATATAGCTATAGGTTACAAAACAAAAACAAAAGATGGAGAAGTTGAAGAATTAAGATTCCCAAAAGAGCAGGTAGAAGGAAGAGATATTTTAATCATAGATGATATTGGAGATTCTTTTGAAACTATAGCTGAAGCTTACAAGGGACTTAAAAACAAAGGAGCAAAAAAAATTTATGCTTATTGCACGCACGCTTTCTTTACTGGCGGATATGAGGTATTAGGAAATCTTGAAAAATTATTTATAGGAGATACAATTAAACAACCCTATCTAAAAAAATTTAAACTTAATGAAAATTTGAAAGAAAAATTAGAAATAATTCCTTTTGCTCCTCTTCTTGCTGAAGCAATTTATAGGATAAGTATTGGAGAAAGCCTTAGTCAGTTGTTTGAGTAAAAAAGACATCTTTTAGGAGAAGATTATAGCAACTAACTTCATTCATCAATCTAACATCCAGCAATTACAGCCAGTTCTTCTATCTTAATATCTCCATAAACTGTTTTTCCCTCGATAAACCATGTAGGAAAATAATTTATTTTTTTATTACTACAATATTCTTTGTTTCTAATACAGTTAAATATGTTGATATATTCTAAATAATCTTTAGTTTCAAAATTTTCTAATGTTTTTTCAGGAGCATTAGAATTAATATAAACAAGAATTGTCTTTTCTTTTAGACAAGTTTCAAAATTTTTATCGGGGTTTATAACAAAAAAACCAGTGTATTTTGTTATAAAGCTTGCAATAAAATAAAATACAGTAACAAAAATGATTAATAATATAATTAAAGTTCCAATATTATCTATAATTTTACTAGTAACTTTGGTCTTACTCATTATATCCAGAATAAGAAAGGATTTTTAAGGTTTTTGTTGTTTCTCGTATAAATCACTAATCAGCATAAAATAAACCTTTATAAACTAACTTTAATAAATTAATTTATGATGTTAGTTTTAGCAACATGGCTTTTAGTTATTATTCTAGTATTAATATTTTTAATTGTTATTATGTTTATTTATTATTATAACAGATTTGTTGTTCTTGAAAATAGAATTGATAATAGCTCTGCACAGATTGATGTTCAGCTAAAAAAAAGAGCTGAGCTAGTCCCTAGTTTAGTTAAAGTTGTAAAAGGTTATGTAAAACATGAAAAAGAAATTTATGATAAAATTACAAAAGCTAGAACAGGATTAATAAAAAGCAGAGATTTAAATGAAAAAGTTAAAGCTGGAGATTTATTGCAAGGTTTTTTAAGTGGATTAATAGCAATTGCAGAAAGCAACCCGCAATTAAGGGCAAATGAAAACTATCTTCATTTACAACAAGAGCTAAGTGCAATTGAAGATAAAGTTGCATTTGCAAGACAATATTATAATGATTCTGTAATGGATTATGAAAATGCAAGTGAAAAATTTCCTGGAGTTTTTTTCTTTAAACTTTATGGAAGAAAAAGAAAAGACTTTTTAAAAATACCAGAATCTCAAAGAGCTTATCCTAAAATTGAGATTTAAATGATCCTAATTAATTTTAGTGGTTTTGCAAGTTACAACATATCCCATAAATATCTTTAAAAACTATTCTTGCGTGATTTGTTTATGGAAAGAATTTCATTTCACGACCAAATATCAAGAAATAAATTTAAATCTGTTATATTATTAATTTCAATTATAATTGTTTTTGCTGTCTTTGGTTATATTATTGGAACTATCGCAGGACCAGACTATTTTACAATAATAATGATTATTTCTATAATTATTTCGGTTTTTTATGTCTGGTTTGGTTATTATAACTCTCACAAAATTGCTCTTTCTTCTGTTAACGCAAAACCGGCCCCTGAATCTTATAGGCAGTATCATCTCTCTGTTGAGGGGTTAGCTATTGCATCAGGACTGCCAAAACCAAAATTATACATTATGGAAGATAATAACATAAACGCGTTTGCGTCTGGAAGAGACCCAAAAAACGCAGTTATTTGTGTTACAACAGGAACACTAAAAAAATTGGATAAACATGAACTAGAAGGAGTTTTAGCTCATGAAATGTCTCATATAGCAAATTATGATATAAGATTTATGACTC
>JBBSYY010000047.1:0-2547 GCA_038044985.1 Nanobdellota archaeon | reverse complement strand
GCTTTATCATATTCACGAACAACCAGCTCTGCTTCAATTAATTCGTTCAAATTCACATCAACTCCAATAAATTTTAAAAATTTAGATATATTCATAAACTCAACATTAACTAACTTTCCTTCATCTGTAAAATCCAACACCAAATCACCAATAATAGCACCACCATTTACTTTATCATTATCTGACTTTCTAGAAACAATCAAACTATCAGCCATATCATCGTAACTAAAGTTTTTCTTTTCCATAATATTAATTAATTTATAAAGTATTTAAATTGTTCTATTCACCATAAAACTACCTTCGTTTTTTTGTTAAAAACTTTATAACTTTTACTGCTTTTTAAAATCTACTCCATCCCATCATACATTCCACGATTTCCAACAGACCCACGACCGGCTCCTCCGCCACCTTTACTAGCTAAAACATCATCAATTCTCAAAATCATCATTGCGACTTCTGTTGCCGATAAAACAGCCTGGGTCTTAATTTTTAAAGGCTCTATAATCCCCTCTTCCAAGGAATCTTCTATTCTATTAGTAAAAAGATTAATTCCAGAATTTATCTCTCCATTATCATGCCTTGATTTTAATTCGGTTAAAATATCTATTGGATCAAGGCCAGCATTTTCAGCAAGAGTTATCGGAATAAATTCTAAAGCATTTGCAAATTCCTGTACTGCCAATTGTTCTCTTCCAGATAAAGTATTTGAAAACATTCTTAATCTTCTTGCTACTTCAACTTCAACAGCCCCTGCTCCCGGAACAATTTTCTTATCTCTAATAACCGCTGCCACATCTCCTAAACCATCTCTTAAAGCTCTTTCAATTTCATCCATAACATGTTCACTGCTTCCATGAATTAAAATAGTAAGAGCTTTTGGATCTTTACATCCTTGAACATAAGTCATTAATTCTTCTCCATGTTTCACTTCTTCGACAATCTCTGCATTTCCTAAATCTTCTTCAGAAAGCTCATTTAATTTACCTATAATTTTACCTCCGGTTGCTCTTGCTAAACTTTCAATATCAGATTTTGCCACTCTTCTACAAGCATAAATTTCTTCTTTTGATAAATAATATTGAACAAGATCGTCAATTCCCTTTTGGCAGAAAACAACATTTGCTTTTACTGTCTTAACCTTTTCAACCATATTTTTAAGAACTTTCTCTTCTCTGTCAACAAAATCCTGCAATTGATTAGGGGTTGTAATTGAAATTTTTGCTTCTTCTGGATTTTTTAATTCTAGCGCTTCTGAAAACAAAACTATTCTTGCATTCCTAACTCTAATGGGCATATCCATACTAATTCTTTCTTTATCAATAACAACTCCTTTTATCAATCTTGTATTTTCAATTCCATTGCTTTTGTTTTTGACAATTTTAATATTGCTTAAGTCTACTTTTTCATGGTCTTGAATCTGATTAATTGCTTGGATAATAATTTCAGCAAATTTTTCTTTAACTACTTCTGCTCCTTTTCCCGTCATAGCTGTTTTAACAATTTTTTTTAAAATGTCTTCATTGTCATTAAAATCTATGCTTAATTCTTCTAGAAATTCTTTAGCTTTTTCAGCAGCTATTCTATATCCTTTAGCTATAACGGTTGGATGTATTTTCATATCCAAAAGTTTTTCTGCATTTTCTAATAACCTTCCGCCCAACATTACGGCTGTTGTAGTTCCGTCGCCAACCTCGGCCTCCTGTGTTTTAGAAATCTCAACCATCATTTTAGCTGCTGGATGTTCAATTTCCATTTTATTTAATATAGTAACACCATCATTAGTAATTGTTATATCTCCAACAGAATCAACTAGCATTTTATCCATTCCTTTAGGACCCAAAGTAGTTTTAATTGCCTCGCTTACAAGCTTTGCTGCCAAAATATTATTCCTTTGGGCGTCTTTTCCTAAAAGTCTTTCAGTGTCCTGTGGCAAAATAAATATTGGTTGTTTGTCTGACATGTTTTTATTTTTTATTATTATTTAATTCCTTTAACTTATCTTTCTATGTTAATGCTGTTATTAAAATCACTAATTTCATCCAGTTATTAAGTAGTTGTCTATAAATTTATAACCGTCGCTTAATATTAATTTATGTTTTACAAGCTATAATTATCATCAAAAAACTTATTTTTAAAACTTTTCAAAGATTAATATATATTCTATAAAGTATATATTTGAGTAAAGTTTCTATGTTATTACAGAATTGAGTAATTACTAGATGTTTTTATGAATTAGGAAAAACAAGTCTTAGTAAAATCCAATTTAAAATTTCGTTAATAAATCACAAAACCTTGAGTGTACCGCACCTTAAAACCTCAAGAATGCTTGCAATTGCATTCTTGATGGCCATCAAAAATCCATAAAAGATTTTTGGGGGGTGCGGTTTGTCAAACAAAAAGCATTTTACAAAATTAAAGTTGGATAAAAAATGTTTTTTGTTTGCTGGTTTTGGGACTTCAGAATTGAAAATTCTGACAGTGATCAAGAACTTTGTTCTTGACATTCCCAAAACCAGAGAAAACTTGAAAAGTTTTCTTGGCCGAGAA
>JBBSYY010000046.1:0-3636 GCA_038044985.1 Nanobdellota archaeon | reverse complement strand
CTAGTAAAGCAGGAGCTGCATCTGCTAAATTATATCCTATGCCTCCTAACCAATACGTATCTCCTAATGTCCCGATTAATACAAACAAGAAAATAATAACTCCGAGGCCAAGCCATATCCAATTAGTTGCCATTCCACCCCTAACACCCACTAATCCAAGTAAAATTAATGCAACTAGCAAAACCGCTAAACCCATTCCAGCATAAGGAAAAATACTTGCATAAAATCCACTTACATAATCAAATTGTAACGCTAATAAACCGAAAGCCAAGGCAATAGTTGCATTAACTCCTTTATTCTCTCCTATAATATTAGTTCTTGATAAAATTCCATAAACTAAAGCAAAAACCATTAAAAAAGGCAGTACATAAGCAAACACCCCAAAATCTGCCCATCTATTTAAAACATCTCCTATTGAATATCCAAAAAATCCTCCAACTGGCATTTTAACTTCTTATATTCCCTCTTTATTATTTATAAAAGAAAAACTAAGTTTATATATATTTCGATTGACTCATATGTCTCATTAAAAATAATCTGCTTCATCGCCAACTCACAATTCCCTTTGTTATTATATCAAATTTGTCTCGCAAACTTACCACTCGATTTCTCAGTTATTAATTTTTATTATAAAATTGATTAATAAAAGATTATAGAAAAATTTTATATAATTTCTCGTTTAGTTAGTTTCTTTATAATTATAACGTAAGACTTAAATTTTTGACCAACTTATTTAAGTCTTCCGAATATAGCAAAAGACAAATCGAAATATTATTTCCGTTTGCTATAAGACTAACTTTTATCTCCTCTAATAACAGCTACAATTGCTCCTATAATGACCATAATCAAGATAACATTAATCCAAATTTGGCCGTAACTTCCGCTAAAAAAGAAATCCTGAACATAATTCCAATAACCAGCAATATAAATAAGATAACTTACTAATCCTACTGCTAAAATTGCTCCAAGCACAACTTTCCACTTATTACCTAAAACATCTCCTTCTTTTTTTCCAACCACAAACCCGTATAATAACATAAATACTAATAATATAACAACCACAACTGCCAAAAATGGCATTAATAAAACAATAATACTTCTAGGATATGGAAAAGCTATAACTAATAAACCAACAACTAATCCAATCATCGCGTCAATTTGTTTTTTGTCGTCTCCCAATAATTTGGTTTTTTGAAGAATAGCAAAAACTAGAGTAAACACTAAAACAAATGGCAGAATAAAATCTACAAAATACGGATTAAGTAAAAATATTTCTGGCATTTTTTATTCTTAAACTTTAATCCTCTTTTTTATTATTAAATTAATAATTAAGAGCTTATAAATATTGCTGATTTCAGGGTCATTAAGCGAGCTGGTGATTAAATAAACCTTTATTGATAATAATAATCATTACTGCTTCTTAACAAATTAATAGGATTATTTTTAGAAATTTGAAATCACATAACAGCTCTTCCTTCAACTTCTCCAGAAAAACTAGCAGTTTCTTCTTCCATACTTTCTTCTATGGGCAAACTAGATCTGCTTACTATAATAACATCGCCAATAGCTCTTATAAACTGATGCGGAATTATAACTCCTCTTGCACCACCAAGAAAAGCCCCCATTGAACTAACAACTTTAATTCTCCAACTTTCAACTTTATTTTCAATTAAATTTGCCTCTTCTACCTCTCCAAAATAATCTCCACCATCTGTATAAACTTTTTTTCCTATAACCTCTGTAATTTTTTTTATTTTTAACATGATTATTAATATTAGAACCTATTTAAATAGTTTTCTGTAATAAAAAACTATTTTTAGATCAGGAGTTTTATACCAGATTATCAGAAAACTCAGAGAAATCTCACACATTTAGGTAGTAGTTAGTAGGATATTTCTCTAACTCACAAAAGCAATTTTTATTATATAAATTGTAAATTGCTTTTGCTCGGCATCACAAAACCAGCAAACAAAAAGCATTTTTTATCCAATCTTAATTTTGTAAAATGCTTTTTGTTTGACAAACCCACACCTAATGGCGTGGGTTAAAAATTGAAGGTTTTGTGATATATTATAAAAAACAATAAAAAAGTAATAATAAATGGGACTTTTTTAAGTTAAGAAAGAATTTTTTCTTAGAGCTTATCTTAATTATCCTACTTTAATTACTAAATAAAAATATTCATTTAATTTTTCAAGAAAAATCTATAATGTTAAGTTTGATATTGAAATTAACAGGAGTTATAAAATTATAAGTTATTAATGGTCTAAAAATCATTCCTTCTTTATCATTATTTCTAAATTACCAGTCTTTATCTGATCAATTTTTTATTCATAATCCCACACAAGGTAACTCATAGCACCTAGAGCAATTATACTTCCCAAAGGCATTCCATAAAAAATCCATCACCTCTCGTTTTATTGAGATCTCTTTCATAATCAGTTTGTTGAAGTAAATTATTCATAATTTATTCAGATATATTAAATATAAAAGCTTTTATAATCACTAGTGCAACTTTAAGAATGGCAAAATCAAAAATAAAAAAAGAAAGATGTAAACTATGCAATAAGGATTTTTCCATTTATTTAAATGGAACCCCTTTGTATTCATCATTATGTAAAAAGATATTATATTTTGAATAAGGGTTGTTTAGAAGTTTATTTAGATCCTTTAATAGATAAAGCAAATTCCCGGGAGAAATTAAATGTGAAAGATAAAGCTCTTGTCAAAGAAATTAAAAAAATACTTCCAGGAATCAAAAACGAATTTCCAGTTCTATTTGAAAAACCCTTTATATAAATATAAAACTAGTAAATTATTTTTTAGAAGCTTTAGATTAACTGAATCGTCACAAATACCTTAATTTAAGACAACCAGTTAAACCAATATTTTAAATTGTAATATTTAAATTGCAACAATGTTTAAATATCATTTTCTTTTAAAAACAATATGAAAAGAAGGTTTATTTACATTGTATTTTTTTTAGTGCTTTTACTAAATATTTTTCTTATTAGTGCTAGCATAAAAACCAGCAAAAATAATTATACTACAGGAGAAATTATCTATGCTATAAGTAATATTAGAGCTAATGACTATTTGTGTAGATCTCAAAATCCTTCACAAACGATTAAACTGTCAGTTGTTGAAAACAAAGATTCCTGGAAAGATGGCGATTCTTTTACAGAAATAACTAGTTCTGAAGTACCTAACTCCGGATTTTCTTCTAAAAAAATATGGGAAAGTCCAAAACCAGGAGACTATGACTTACTTATAGATTGTAATAATGACCAAAGATATAATGAAGCCAGCGAGCTTCTATACAATATAGGATTTACAGTTGTTGTTAAAGAAGGAATAATAAAAATCTCTCTTGAGGAAAAGAATATCGCAAATTTTTCCTGGTATTATGACTCAGAAGAACCTGCTCTAAATTTAGATAATGAAATTTTATTGTTAAAGTTAGTCGCTGAAAATGAAGATATAATATTAAATAATTTAATCATAGAAATTAAAAGTCCTGAAAATTCTACTATAAGTTTAGAAGTTTATGTTGATAAAAATAATGATGGTTTATTAAATCCTGTTGATGTATCAATTGGAAAAATAGAAACAAAAGAAAAAAGATTTTTTGTTAGT
>JBBSYY010000045.1:0-17390 GCA_038044985.1 Nanobdellota archaeon | reverse complement strand
TCCACATAAAAAGATAACCGCAACATAAATGTTGCGGATTTTTTTAAGGATTAATATATTTTATTAATAATAATCATTAATAGCCGCGCAAACAAAAAGCATTTCACTATCTTATAAATAATTTGGAAATGCTTTTTGTTTAAATCATCGAGAAGGGGGAGATGATTAAGTAGAAGTATCTAAAAGGCTGGCGGGTGAAGCAAGCCAGATACCAGAATTTCACCAAGACTGAAAAACAATTAACTATAAATATCTTAATTGCTTTAAATTATTATAATTAAGTTGAAAGAGGTATTTGATACAGAAAACAAACTCCAGTTTTTAAACTGGAGTAATTGCAGTCGTTTGTTTTCTGTCTCCCCAACTCAGAGAACAAAGTTCTCTGATACGTTCAACTCTAACGAATTGAAGTCTTTAGAACAAACCTCGGACTTTAGTCCGAGGTATACGTAAAAAGTTGGTGATAAATAAAAAACAAGAGATGAAAAACAATATCAAAATTGGAATAATGGTCGGAGATATCATGTCCAGAAATTTTATTTCTACAAATCCAGATATTTCTGTTTTAGCAGCTATTAAAATGATGGTGAAAAAAAGAGTTGGAAGTTTAATATTACAGGAAGAAGATCTTTTAAAAGGCATTCTAACAGAAAAAGACATTATGTGGGCGTTAAGCAAAAAAAACGATCTATCAAAAATAAAAGCAAAAGATATTTGTACTAAAAAAATAACAACAATAAGGCCTTCTGCAGATATTTATGATGCAGTAAAAATTATGAAAAAAAATAAATTTAGGAGACTTCCTGTTGTAATCAAAAAAAAGGTTATCGGATATTTAACTTTAAAAGATATTCTTAGAATTCAGCCAGAATTATTTGAAATAGCAAGACACGGATATGAAAAAAGGAAAATTGAAGATTTAGTAAAAGAAGGAATTTGTGAGGAATGTGAAAGGTTTGATCTTTTGTATAATAGAAACGGGAAGCTGGTTTGCGAAAATTGTAAAGAAAAAATATAAAAAATTTATTTCTTAGACTTAAAGAAAGCAAAGATAAACTAGAAAAATTTGTTGAAGAAAATAATATTCATGTTTATGATAAGCTTGAATTCTTGTCTTCTATGAGCTTAAAAATGACAGGAACTCAAATTCTTGAGTTATCTAAACAGAATTATGTATAGTATATAGCACAAGGAGATAAAATAATAGTAAGAGCAGTCTAACAAAATAAGACTCGTTGGGCTCTTCTAAATCAGTCTAAATTAGTTATTAATACTAAAATTAAAAGCTAAATCTCTCTCTAGCTTTCTAAATTATTAATAATGAAGTTATTCTAAAAATCCCAAAGCCTGTCAACAAAAACCTCAAGATTTTGATTAAAGAAAATCTTTAAATACGTAATTCTATTATATTAATAAAAGAAAAGAGGTATTAATATTAATAATTCAAAATGGAGAGAGACAGAGTTTTTAGTGGAAAAATAAAGCAAAAAGGGATTTTCAATTTTAAAGATATTTATGAATTTTTATATGACTACTTAATTGATGAAAATTATGATGTTTTTGAAGACAAATATGTAGAAAAAATCGAGGGAGATTCAAAAAACGTTGAGATAAAGTGGACTACAACAAAAGAAATTTCTGATTATTTTAGGTTTGAAGTTACCCTTTACTGGTTTATTGCTGGAATGAAAAAGGTTAAAGTAAAACAAGAAAATAGAGAGGTTGATATGGATTCTGGAAGTATTGAAGTTAAATTTGAAGCGGTTTTAGTTAAAGATTATGAGAATAGATGGGAAAGTAATGCTTTCTTAAAATTTTCTAGGGGAATTTACGATCGTTACATAATAAGGACAAGAATTGATGATAGTGAGTTAAAGCTTTTTCAAGAAGTTAATGAGCTAACCGCACAAACAAAATCTTTTTTGTCACTTGAAGGCCAGCATAGTATTCCATAAACTATTAATCTTACAATGTCTCTATATAGGAATTTTATTAATATTTTTTGACGGCTCTTGTTAACAAAAACGGCAATGAAAAAGATTACTCTTAATGAAATGGGCATATCTTAATATTTTTATATAATTTTAATAAATCACAAAACCCTGCATTTTACCACATACTAAAGTATGTGGTTTGTTTGGGTTTTGAGACTTCAGAATTGAAAATTCTGATAGTGATCAAGAACTTTGTTCTTGACATTCCCAAAAAATCCACTACAAATAATCCACTATCTTTAGATAGTGGATTTTTTTAGGATTAATGAAATTTATGTTTTTTAGTTTTTGTGGGAATACGGTCTTATTAAAAATCTATAACTTCAGGTAATATAATTGATAATGATAAAATTTGTTTATCCTCTTCTGCCTTTAATCATTAACTACTAACAATTATTTTTTCTTAAAAATCCAAAAAGAACAAATAAACTTGCTTAAAATTACTACTTTTAAATATATTCTCTTCAATAAATAACTTTAAATATTGTTCTCATCAATAATTTTTATGAAAAGATCATTTGTGCCGATTATTCTGTTTGTTATACTAATTAATATTTTGTCTGCTAATGCAATAAATCTAGAAGTAACAAGTAAGCCAGTTTCAAATACTGCTATTATTGATTTGGATGAACCTGCGGTTTTTGATTTAATTATTAAAAATTTGGGAGATGGCGATACTTTTAAAATTTATTCTTTAGTTGGAATAGACATAACGCCAAAAGAGCCAATTAGAATAGAATCAGGAGACACAAAAATTGTAAGTGTAAGATTAATGCCAGAAGAATCTTTAAAAGTTAAAAGAGAAACCCCGTTTACTTTTGAATATAAAATAAGCAATTCAAAAAACGAGATTCAAAAAGAAACCCTATCAATTAATATTCTTGATTTAAGTTCTATTTTTTCAATAACTCCAGAAATCATTCATCCAAACACAGAAAAAATTCTAATAACTATAAAAAATAAAGGGGCTTTTGATTTCTCTTCTGTAAATCTTAAATTAACATCCATTTTCTTTGATCATGAAAAAGCTTTTTCTTTAGGTCCAAACGAAAAAAAAGAAATTCTTGTTTCAATAAATAAAGAAAAACTAAAGACTATAGATGCTGGAACTTATTTAATGGGTTCTAAAATAACTGTAAGAGAAAAAATAGTAAACGTTCAATCTGAAATTAAATTTTTAGAGCAGGAAGGGGTTGATATCTCTGAGATTAATAGGGGATTTATAATTCAAAAAACAGAAATCGTAGGAAAAAATACGGGAAACACTAAAAAAACTATTACACTCGATGCTGAAAAAAACCTAATTTCTTATTTATTCACGACCACAAACCTTCCTCCATCAACAACTAAAACGGCTGGATTTAAAAAATTCTATATCTGGGAAAGAGAACTTACTCCAAATGAAGAATTAAAAGTAGAGCTTAAAACAAACTGGTTTTTCCCAATTATTATATTAATAATAATTATAACTGGAATTGTTTTAATAAGAAAATCCATTTATCCTAATTTAGAATTGACGAAAAGGGTATCTTATGTTAAAACAAAAGGAGGAGAATTTGCATTAAAAATTACACTAAAATTAAGAGCCAAGAATTACGTTGAAAGAATAAATATTATAGACAAACTTCCTTCGCTGGTTGAGCTTTATAGAAAATTTGGACTTATCCATCCAGATAAAATAGATTTAGATAATAAAAGACTTGAATGGAATATAGAATCTTTAAATAAAGGAGAATCAAGAATTTTTACTTATATAATTTATTCAAAGATAGGAGTAGTTGGTAGGTTTGAACTTCCAGAAGCGAGGGCGTCTTATGAAAAAGACGGTCAGATAAAAGAGGTTTATTCAAATAGATCTTATTATATTAATGAGCCGAAGAGGTATTGAGGTTTTAATCCCGCCTTTTTTGGTTTTGTTAGGTTAGAAAGCTATGAACCATTTCCTTTTTTTTAGTTTATCGATGATATAAGATTTTAATAATAAATGATAATATGTTAAGAATTAAATTTATCAAAGAGAATTTGTAGATCTCGCTCGTTGGTTTAACTGAATATCACCAACTTTTTACGTATACCTCGGACTAAAGTCCGAGGTTTGTTCTAAAGACTTCAATTCGTTAGAGTTGAACGTATCAGAGAACTTTGTTCTCTGAGTTGGGGAGACAGAAAACAAACGACTGCAATTACTCCAGTTTAAAAACTGGAGTTTGTTTTCTGTATCAAATATCTACCAACAATTCCTAAACATTTAAAAATATTAATATTCTATTAATTTAACCCCTAGTAGTATAACGGTTATTACAGGCGGCTGTAGACCGCTTGAAGCAGGTTCGACTCCTGCCTGGGGGATTTTTCATCAGAAAACCTTATAACTTATAAGATCATATTAATTATTATCTTTTTCTAACTTTTTGTAGATTCCTGATTTTAAAATGTTGATCTGAATGGTGTTGCTTATGTTCAATTTCATTTATTAATTTGTTCATAACTTTATGAATTGTTCTTGCCAAATCCCAATCTCCGTAGTCTGCTTCATAAACTTTATCTGAATTGATTCTTATATGGACACTAAATTTTTTCTTTTTTGTTAACCACCTTTCTCCAGTTTTTTTATACTCTTTAATGTTAAATTCAAGAGAGACAAGATTTTTCAGTTGTCTTTGAATTCTTACATAATATTCATTTAATAACCTATCAACTAATTGCTTTTCTTTTTCGGTTAATTTGTCAATTCCTGTCGCATGGATAACTTTTATATTTTCCATCATCTTTTTTAAATTAAATAGTTTTTAAAAACAGACCTCTTCACATCAATAACTAGGAGCATCATAAAAGATATTTACTAAATTTAGGGCTCTCTATTTCTTGATACATTATTTATTATTTAAATTTTATAGTTTAGACAATTAATCTATTTTATTTTTTAAGGGTTTTTTCTCACTATCCTCAAGGCAAGATGTTGCTATATCAAAAAATTCCTCCGTGTAACCACACACTAAAGTGTGTGGTTTGCCGGAATTTTAAGATGCTCAGAAATGCTTCATCCACATCTTAAAAGATGTGGTTTTCGCATATGCATTTCTGACATAAACAAATTAATTAACTTATCTTCTCCAAAGTTATGATAGACTTACAAGGAAGTTTTGGACTTGCGCTTTTAAAATTATCTCTAACTTTTTGAACATTTTCATTCCCATTAAAATAAGCTGTAAAAACAGGACGCCCTTTTTTAACAATTGCAGCTCTGCCCTCGGGAGTTCCAAAACTTTGCTGCATTCCTGTCTGAACTCTTTCACCCTTGCTTGCACCAGAGAAAACCCTATTATTCCTTAGAATGTTATGAGGATAGACATTACATCTTAAAAAAAACTTGCTTTGAAATAATTTTGCGAGGTCTTTAATTAAAGATTGCCTTGCTGCTTCTAAAGCAATGTCTCTTATTTGAATATTTTCTCCAGCCGTTAAAGTAATTTTAAGTTTATACCTGCTTTTTTCAAATCCTTCATAATCTCCCATATTAAATTTGACAATTTTTTGAGGAGGAACAGACTTTACATAGCTTTTTTGCAGTTTTTTAGACTTCCTAGTATTTATAACTGGATTTTTCTTTGAATATGCTGATGCTTTTCTTTGTGCTGCCATTTTTAGTTAATTAAAACTCAATAAATTATCTCCTGAACAAAAATCCTTATACTCCAATTTATCTACCGAATTAATGCGTGAGTACAGACTACTTCTACTATCAAAATTAGAATAATCAAAACTACTTGTATAATCTTTTACTGAAAGATAACTTCTAATTCCATCGTATAACTTGTTATATGTCATTATTATTTATTCTATTATTTTTTGTTAATAGATAAAAGCTAATCATGCGAGCATTAGTATTTCAATCTAACTTCTAATCTTTATTATCTATTAATTTTCTAAATTATTAGTTTAGTCAGTTTTATTAATATATCACAAAACCTTCGGTTTTGTATTGGTTTTGTGAGTTAGAGAAATATCAACTCTACCTAAAGGTAGAAGATTTCTCTGAGTTTTATTAATGGTATGTTTTTTCTTGATTTTGGGCCTCTTTTATCAAGCCCTCTAATCCTGTATAGCTCAATTTATTACTATTGTTAGTTAATTCTTTATGAATATTACAGTATTTCTGTCCGTTAGGATCATAACATTCGCACATTTTCTTGTTTTTTATCTTGTTTAATTTATAACTTTTATTAATATAATTTTGATTTGTTGGCTTATATATATTTTCTTATGTCAAGATTCTAGAAAACCACGCACTTTAGTGCGTGGGAATCTTGAGCACAAGAAAATTTTTTACAAAGGAAATTTTCTGTGCAGAAAATTCCAAACAACAAAAGGAATTTTCTTGCATTCAAAAGTCCTAAACAAACCTCGGCTTAAAGGCCGAGGTAAAACCTAAGGACTTTTTGATATACCAATAGTTAATCATCGTTATTACTAATTAATTTTTATCATCTTATTTCAACTTCTTCGTTTCTCGCCTGGCCTGGAAGACCTTTTTCAAAAATTGCTCGAACAAGTCCTTTATTTCCATGGGGACTTGAAATTTTTCCTTTTATTTCTTTTCCAGCAGGGCTTTTCCATGTAACTTGTCTGCCTACAAATTTTTCTGCTTCGTTTATATCTTTTGTACCAACATTTAATATAAAATGCCTTTCGTGAATTCTTTTTCTGCTTCTTCTGAATTGAATAACTTTTCCTTTCATCTTTTATTTTAACGTTTTATTTAGATTTTTCTAATTAATAATTTTTGTATTTGTACTATTTAATTAGAGGCCGTATTTAATTTGCTTGCTTCTATTATCATTAAATAACTATTTTTATATTTATTGTATAAACTAAATACTATCGTATCAATCAGATTTAGCAATTTTGCCTTATAATTTTATCTCCTTAATTGAGACTTCTCGGTTAACTGCATCATAATCTATTTTATATCTTCTCCCTTCATTATCTATTGCTGTAAAGTATCCAACTGGCGTGAAAGGCACAGAATATGCTTTAAGCTTTATTTCTCTCCAATAAGTTCGTTATAATTTCTTTTTTCAATAAATTCAAGCGTATCCTTTTGTTTTTGTTCTCTAAAATAATCATCAATATAAGTTCCTCCAAGATATCCCAAACCAAAAAATCCAATACAAACAGAAGCCGAACTAATTATTTTTTTGCCCATTTTTATAAAGAAATTTCGAAGTCTCCAAATTCTTTTTTTAACGCTTTAATAGTTTCTTTATCTAACACAACTCTCCCGCCCCTATAGCTTGTTAAATTATTATTTAACTCATTAATATCAGTTTCTTTAAATTTTTCTCCTTCGATTTTTAAAATTTTTTGTCCATCAACTAAAAAAACCGGTTTTAATAAAAATAACTCTGCGTGTTTATCCTTACCGTGTTCTTTAAAAGTAATGATAACTTTAGTTTTTTGTAACAAACCCAATTCTTTTCTTTGGGTGTATTCAATTATTTCCTGAATTAAATAAACACTATCTCTTCGTAATCTCTCAAAGTCATATTTGCTTGGAGCTTTTTTTGTTTTGAATCTTTTTCTTGTATCAAGCAATTGGTTTAAAGTATGCAAAAATCTAGGATTTCCCTTTGCTTTATTTACAATTTCTCTTCCATAGTCGTTAACTAAACTGCTTTCTGGCTTATCTCCAAACAAATTTTTTAGTATCTTAAAAACATTGGTATAAATTTCTTCAAAATTTTTTTCATTCATCCTTTTTTCAAGCGCTTCTCTTAATTCTTTTAATCTTTTTAGATAATCTTCAGAATCTTTTAACAACTTATCAACTTCTTTTCCAGAAACTTCTTTTATGTTTCCATGTTCATAACCTTTATAATATTTAATTACAATTTCTTCTAATATGTCTGCGTATTTTTTTTCTAATAGCTTCTCTTTTTCTACAAAAATCCTCTTAACCTCCTTAACTGTTTCGTAAACATTTGTTGGAGGAAGTCCGTATAACATTAATAAAGCCTGGCTCGGGGTTATAACCCCCCAGTAAAGATCTCCTACAACAATTTCTAATAATCTTTTTTTGGCAATTTCTTGTGTTTTGTCCCCCATGCTCATAAACATATCAATTGACTCCGGACTAGGTTTAATTTTTCCCATCCTCAATAATAATTTCCACGGTAAAAATCCTCCCCTGTCATAAATAGGGACTCCATCTCTTAAAAAAGTGTAAAAAATAGGATTTGCGTCTTTAACTCCTTCCCAAAACTCAGTTAATAAATAAACTTGCGGAGAGAGTTTATTCTTAACGCCTGCTAATTCACCTGCCTGCATGACATAACTGTAAATTATATTTCTTAGTTTTTCTTTTAATTCAAGACGAGGCATTCTTTTAACATCAGTGTCGTCTATAATGATATAAATATCAACATCACTTGTTTTTATGACCTCCCCCCTAACTAAACTTCCACCAATAACATAACTGTAAACATATTTTTCAAACTTTTTCAAAACTAGAGATTTGTGAATTTGTGCTACTCTTAAAGCTCCTAAAATTCCTTTATCATATAAAGGAAAAGACATTCCAATAGCTTCTATAATTTCATATTTACTATCTAGACAAATTTCCCACAAGCCAGATTCTAAAAAAATGTTCAACCAAATTTTCAATTTTTCTTCTTTAACTTTCTTAACAATTTCTAGCTTAACATTATTAAACTCTTTTTCTTTGTCGTCAGGCAAAACAACTAATAAATGCATTGGCTTTTCTTTTTTTTCCTCTTCTGACAATTCGTTTTCTTCATCAAACATTGCTGCAGCTTGGGGGGGAATTATTCCAATTGCGCTAATAAACTTATGCTTGTTTAAAATAAACTTCTTTAAATCGTCAAGTTTCTCTCGAAGTTTCTGCATTTCTTTCTGCTCTTTATCACTAACTACGTGTGGAACACTAACATTTTTAAGTTCAGGATTTTGATATTTTTTATCTTCTAAATTAATTTCAGTTCTTGTTTCAGTTTTATGCTCTTGTGCTTTATTCGTATTTTTTTCTTCTGGCATTTTCTTCTTTTAAATTTGAAAATGACGGGCTCAAAAATCTTTGATTTTTGTTGTCTGGCATTTTTTTGTTCATAATCTCAAATTTTTACTTTTTGAAATCAAGACCTTGTTTACACTATTAATTTATACCAATCAATAATAAATCTAAAATAAAGCTCTTTTTAAATCTTAGGGTTACTTTAAATGAACAATCCTATTTTTCTATAATAAACAACCATAAGTTAGGTTATTCTATAATTACAAACTAAATATTCACAAAAACCCCAGAAAAGCATAAATATGCTAATAACCTAAAGAATTAATGGAAAATTTAGGCTTATTTTCAAGATAATCATTGATAAGAAAGAAGTTTATTTAAGTGCGATTGATCATAGAAAATTTGATCACAAAAAATTCAAATCACAATACCTTTAAAAACTATTTCTTTCTTACATTTTTATCAATGGGCGTATAAGCTAGTGGCAAACTAGTTCGTTTACACCGAACACTCGGCAGTTCGATTCTGCCTACGCCCATGTTTTATATTTTACACTCAGAGATAAAATCTTTTGTTATAAAGAATGTTCTCGATGCAACTTTCTTAAGATGATGTGAAATTGATTTTCTATTTCCTATAGCAATATAAATAACTTTTTTACCAAAATTAATTGCAGAAGTAACTGCACCTGAAAAATCTCCGTCATTTGAAATAAGATATGCCTCATCATAAATTCCTTTCTGTGCATCCAAAACCAAATCCAAGGCGAAATTAACATCACTAGCTTTTTCTACATAATATATCTCACCACCTCTTTTTCTTTTTTCTAATCTTCCGAATATTATGTTTAATTTATTTATTTGTCGTAAAGTATCAAAAAATTTCTGTTGTTCTGTATATTGCCTTGGATGAGTCTTTTGATTAACTGGAGCAATATAAAAATTAATTTTTACTAAGTTATTATTTCCAACAAGTTTTTTACAAAACTTTTCAATATCAATTTTTAAATCAAATGTATTTTTTACAGAGAAATAGAGGTTGCTTCCATCAATATAAACTACAACGTTCTTCTTCTTAAAATTATCTTTCATTTGGAAAACATAGGGTTTTTGCAAACCCCATGGACTTAATTAATAATAATAATTATTCGCTTGTTATAAATCTTTTGGTTTTCTAATTATAACTAGGGATTTTTAAGAGCGAGGCGCTTTTTATAAATAATCTTTTAAACTATTAATAACTATGTAATTCATGCGGTATTAGTTTAGTGGTAGAACAGGACATTGCCAATGTTCAAACGGGAGTTCAATTCTCCCATACCGCATTTTTAATGTATTTTTAAAAATCAGGGGTATACTAATTTTCTTATTCATAAATGCTTTAAAAAACCCTCTAAGTTTTATTAACTTAATCACAACAAACCTTAAATCTTCATCATTCTTATAATTAATACTAAAAGAGTAAACAGCAAAAAAGGCTGAATTTTTAAAAATGGGGCTGATTAACACAATTAAAGAAAATGAAGCGAAAATACAAACTTCATTATCACTTGTAATAAAAATAATTTTAATAATATCTATTTTATATACTTTTTACTTTCATTTATGGAGAATTTTATTTATTAATCTTTTACTTTTATTTTTAATTTTTATTCCAACAATTATAAAAAAATATAATATAGAAATACCAAGAGAAATAGAATTTATTTTATTAATCTTTGTCGTAGTTTCTTTTTTATTGGGAGATTTAAGGGGACTAGTAATTCAGGTATTTTTTGGGCTTGCTATAGGTTTTATTGGGTTTGCCCTAATCTTAATTTTATACAGAAACAGCAAAATAAAGCCGAACTATTTATTAATCTTTTTATTTGCATTAAGTTTCTCGCTTACTCTCGGAACACTTTCTGAACTATCTAAATATTATTTGAAATATTTTTTGGATTACCAAATAGATATAGCTGACTATAACTATGCCATAACAAGTTTAACACTAGTCTTAGCTGGGGCATTAATCGCCTCTGTCTCTAGTTATATTTATGTAATTGGTCATAAACTAACTATATTAAAAGATTTTGTACAAAAATTTAAAACAAAAAACCCAAATTTATTTATTGAAAGAACAGACTCTCCTGAAGAAGTTCTTGCTTTAATAAAAAAAGGCGAGAATGATAGATTAGAATTTAAATCTACCCTGAGAACTAACCTACACACTAATCAGTTTGATAGAAAAATTGAGCACTCTACATTAAAAACAATATCAGCATTTCTTAATTCAGGTGGGGGAATTTTATTAATTGGAGTTTCTGACAATAACTCCATTTTTGGAATAGAAAAAGATAACTTTCAGAGTAATGACAAGTTTAACTTACATTTTACAAATTTAATTAAAGAATATGTTGGAAATGAATTTTTGCCTTATTTGCATTTTGAACTAATTTTAGTAGAGAATAAGAATATATTAAATGTTGACTGTATGAAATCTGATAAGCCTGTTTTTTTAAAATTTAATAAAGAAGAAGAATTTTATATAAGAGTTGGCTCTGCAACTGTTCAAATAACAGGAAGCAAACTAGTCAATTATATAAATAATAATTTTAGATAGTTTTTATTTGAATTATCCAGAAAATTCTGATTTTTCCTATTGAGCTTAAACAGAAACTCACAAAACTCCTAATTTTTTAAATTTTCTAAAAAGCTTTTTGTTGTCTTTAAACAAAATAGTTTTCATACCTAATTTATTGGCGGGTTTTAAATTCCACTCTCTGTTATCTACAAACAAAATTTCACTAGTTTTAATTTTTCTATTTTTTTCTTTTATTTTTTTAATTAACAGTTTATAAATTCTTAAATCAGGCTTTCTAATTCCAACATCACAAGAAATGATTACAATCTCAAACTTTTTAATGTCTTTAGTAATAAGTGCTTTTTTAGATAAATGCCACTGATCACTCAAAACTCCAACTAAATAGTCTTTTTTCTTAAGGGCATATGCAGTTTTATACAGTTCTTTATTTTTCTTAAAAAATTTCTTATATGTTTTAATAAAAAGCTTTTCAATTTTTCTTGGGTCTGTTGCAAGGTTTTTAGAAATAATTTTAACAGCCTTTTTTCCATCAATTTTTCCTTCAATAGATTCTGAATAAAATGTATCAATTGAATCAAACCAAGAATCTAGGTCAAGTTTAAATTTTTTAGCCATATACTCATGAACCCCTAAATGCTCTCTCTTCAAAATAGAGGGGGGATATTTTTCTAACTGAAGAACTCCGTTAACATCAAAAATTATTGCTTTAATTCTCTTTTTTTTATTTGTCTCTTTTTTTAGTTTCATTTTTCTCTTTTTTATTAAAGAACAACCGAGAAACATCATTCATACATCAAATATGTGTTTGTCTATAGATTATTATTGATATTATTAGCAAGCAGGTTTATTATTTAAGCCTGTCTTATAATCCAAACATTAAAAAGCAAGTTTTTTATTATGATTAAGTTAATATTTGTTTATCAACAATCATAATCTTAATCTGCCTTGTTGCCAATCTCTTATAATATCTGAACAAACCCTATTTTCATCTAAATTTCCTCCTTTAATGAGATATCTTTTTTTAATGGCAATTTCTCTTATGATATAATTTGGATTTTCCTCCTTAATAATTATGCCATAGAACTTTTCAAATCCTTTTTTATTTGTTTTTAAAAATAATTTAATTAAAGAATTAGCAACAATTTCTGGGTTCTTTAAATTTTCTGTATCTCTTGCGCCAATTAATCCATACCTAATTTCATCTTCTTTAGAAAGAGGTATTACTCCAGGAGAATCTATTAACCTAATTTCTTTAGTTGCTCTAATCCAATGAATACCGTGTGTAGTTCCTGGTTTTTTGCCTACTTTTGCCTTTTTTTTATGAGCTAAAGCATTGATTATACTTGACTTTCCCACATTAGGATATCCAATAACTCCAACAACAATATCCCCTTTAGTTACTCTATGTCGTCTATCAAGTTCGTTTGTTTCTCTTTTGCCAAATTCTTTAAATGTTTTTTTAATTGCGTATAATAATATCCTAATATCTCTTGGACTTTTGGCAGATACAAAGACCACCCTGCCTTTTTCCATTAAATTTTTAACCTGTTTTTTTAAAATATCTTTAGAAACTAAATCGCTTTTATTAATGACAAAAATTAAAGGCCTTCCAATTTCTTCCACAATTTTTTCAGCTTCTTCATTTCTGGAAAGCTCAACTAATCTTGCATCTAAAATTTCTAAAACCAGATCAGATTCAGCTATTATTCTTTTAATTAAATCCCAATGTGGTTCCATGACATAATTAAGAAGAAAACAGTATTTAAAATTATTTTTATGTTAAGTCAGGTATCAACTTAATATTTATCTTCAATTTAATTAAAATTACTTTTTATTAATAGCTAATAAAACTAATAAAATCAGCGAGTAAAGATTTGATTTAACATATGAAGTTAATATTAGGAATATAATTTAATGTTAAGATTCATGGTTTATTTAAGATTTAATCATCCAAGGATTCTATTACTATTTCAAGTGTACTCTATTATAGTCATCTTTAAATATAAATTAAAACTACATTAATTGTATAATGAAAATAAGAGGTTTGTTATTCAATTTACTATTAGCAGGGATTATTAACCAAGATTTTGAACAAATAGAAACATCAAAAAATCATCAAACAGAAAGCTCTGTTTTAAATAATGTTTATAATCCAGTTTATTCAATTGAAAATGAAACTTTAGGTCAAATAAACAATAGTTGGATAAAAACTTATACCTTAAAATATAACGGCGAACGAACGGTAGTAACACTTAATGAAATAATTCTTGAATACTTTGCAGAAAACCTTTCTAATTCTAAGTTAAAACCACATACATCGCCTAAAAAATCAAATCCTAGATATTCCAACGAAAATAAAGAAATTGTTTATGAACCAATTAGACATACACTAAACAGAGGGAGTAAGATTTTTGTGCCAGTTACTAATGGTTCTGATAAAGATAAGTGTAGAGAAAAACTAGAGATAAAAATAAGAAAATTTGATACAGAAATTTCTGCTAACACGACTTTAAACCAGAAATTTCTGTCTCAGAAACTTTTAACAAAACAAAAAGTTTCTGATAAACAATTAGATTATTTGGTTGACTCTAATACTAATCACGACTTCCTTGAATTAAATTATGGAGATAAATTAGAAGCAGTTATAAAAATAGAACATGAGCATTTCTTATATGGAAAATATGATCCGCTTTTTGGAGATAGAATGATTAATCTTAAAATAGGCCCTGGGAAAATTCATGATGAGTTTAGAATTAAAGATGAAATATCTCCAGCAATTGTAATTCCAAAATTAAATAGAGTAGCTAACGAGAGAATAGACGAGTATAGTAGAGATATTCAGAGACTTGACAAGAAAGAACATCTTGCAGGAAGAACTGGAAAATGTTTATATTTAGCTGCTGATATTCCAAGTTACCAATATTATAGGTTTGATGATATGGAGATTAGAGCAGGGGATATACTTAAACTAAGTTTTGATTATTTAATTGCTCATAGAACTGAAGGATCTTGTAATGTAAGAATTATGGAATATCAAGATACACCAAATGCTTGGTATAGATTAGAAGGAGGATTTGACGCAGAGCTTGGATTAGGAAAATCTATTTATTTAGGAAAGGTAGTTTCTACGAAAGCTTATGAAGAAAGGTTATATCAAACATTGCTTGGAGATAAATCTCGATTAATATCTGAATTACCAAGTCCAAATACAACAAAAAAACAAGGGAAATGGGAATATTTTGAAGGTATATTTAAGACAAGAGATGATACAACCACTGTAGCACTTGATTTTAGAATTGTTATGGCAGATTATGGAGAGATGTGGATTGATCTTAACTCACTAAAATTTGATAATTTAGATGAAGAGAATATGAAAAATTAATTCGCTAAAATAGTTAATCCCCCTCACAAATTCTTTTAAACTTAAAACATTTAAATTTTTAATGAACATTCAGAGAGTAAAACAAGGTGCGAAAATAACTCTAGTGAATGGGATATATATGATTTTTCTTGGGGCTTTTTTTATTGTTCTTGTAAATTTTAACATGAAACAGAACTTTAATGCAATTAACCAACTATGGGGATTTTTTTCAAAATTTAATCCAGAAATATCTTTTTTATTTGCTCTTTTTAATATTCTTCTAGGAATTTTTTTAATTTCTGCGGGAATCATAATTATTTACTTGTCTGATTTTATTATAAAAAGAAAAGAAAAGACGACCTGGGTAATGCTTTTTTTATTTGGAATAACTAACTGGGTTGGGTTATTAATAATAACTATTTTATTAAAAAACATTATATTAATAAGTTTAACATTTATAGGGTGGGTTAGTTTTATTATTGGGATGTTGCTGCCAATTCAATATTATCTGGAAAAAGGTTATAGAGAATATTAACTCATGCTTTTTTCAGTTTTTTTAAGAATTTTGTTATTAAAATCAAAAAATCTTTTCGTCTTACCATGCCCTTTAGGACATGATTTGTTTGGATTTTTGGATGCAAGAAAATTCCTTTTGTTGTTTGGAATTTTCTGTACAGAAAATTTCCTTTGTAAGAAATTTTCTTGTCTCAGGAATAAAATTCCTGATGACCATCAAGAATTCCCACGCACTAAAGTGCGTGGTTTTTTAGAATTCTTGACATAACTAATATTACTGTAATTATTACTAATGTCACTATAAATTAAAGCATTGTTCTATTATTATCCTATTGCTCAGTTAATAATTTTTATTGTTGTGAATTAGTACGATCTTCAAAGAAAATAGTAAGCACTAAATTATTATATCACAAAACCTTGAGTGTACCGCACCTTAAAAGGTGCGGTTTGTCAAACAAAAAGCATTTTACAAAATTAAAGTTGGATAAAAAATGTTTTTTGTTTGCTGGTTTTGGGACTCCTAAAACCAGAGAAAACTTGAAAAGTTTTCTTGGCCGAGAAAATTTTATAATAAGAAATTTTCTCTGGAAATCCGCATAAAAAGATAACCGCAACATAAATATTGCGGATTTTTTTAAGGATTAAAAATCTCAATATTTAGTTTTTTATATTCATCATCTTTAACTATCTCTAGTTTTGAAATCAAATTTCCTTGAGAATCATATACTTCTATATAATTATCAGTTTTCTTAGCAGTTATTGATTCCTTAGAAAAACATTTTTTGGTTTCAGTTTTTTCGATACCATTAACTAAACAGGTTCTTTTTTGCTCTCCATCTAAAATAATATTATCGCTATCGTCTAGACTATAAGTAAAATAACATTCATTCCAATCACCACAATAATCGTTTTCTAAAATATTTTTTCCAATTAATTTTATATAATTTCCAATTTGGTTTTTAAAATTAATTATTATTGATATCAATAGTAGTATGATAAATATTAAAATAAAAAAAATTAAGACCCATCTATTAATCAATTTTCCTCTTTTTTTATCTCTTTTTATATTATTTTTCTTCATCTTAGTAATAGTTGAGGGGTTGACTTACAACAGTATAGCTTTTACTATGCCTCTTAACCTTAATTATTTATTAATAGGGGGCTTTGAATAACCACCAATTTCCGAAGGAAATCGTATCAAGGTCCTTCCTTGAGAATTTTGAATTTAAGGTTTTTCAAAACTCTCAATATATTATTCTATATAGATTTATCTTCGCATTTATATAATTATTAGATACTTCATATCATCTTTCTTATTTATAATCCTCGTAAACTTTTTTGAGGTTATTAACATGTCTTTTTCTCCTATGTTTTCTTGTTTTGTAGATAAGATAAATTATCAAAATTAATAATATTAAAAATAATAGCCAGACTATAAATACTTTTTTTAGTATTCTTGGCTTTAAAGATAAAGGTTCTTTTATAATATTATCTATAAATTCTAAAATAATTTCTACTCTTTTTATTGGCTTTTTCTTTCTAATTATTTTTTCATTAGGATCTAAATAAGCTACTACCAAATTACCATCTGTATCTATTTCAATTTCTCTTTTTGTTGAAATTCCATCTCCATCATCATCTATATCTAAATTATTGGTTATTCCATCCTTATCGGTATCTTCCGCGTTTGACTCATCAAATACATTATCATTATCAAAATCTTGTTCTATTTTACATAAATCAGAACATCCATCTCCATTTTTATTGTTTCCATCATCACACCCTTCTCTTCGTTCTGTGATATTATTTCCGCATACGGATTTTTCAGTTAAGCAACATACATCTGAAAGCGTTCCTTGTGATTTGAATCTTAATGATTGATTGTTGTAGATGTTTGTTATCTCTG
>JBBSYY010000044.1:0-7137 GCA_038044985.1 Nanobdellota archaeon | reverse complement strand
CATTGCCTAAAACAAATTCAACATTATAATCTACACTTGCAGTTTGACCGTCATTGTTTATTTCTTTGATATCTCTTATATTAACTCCATTTATGTTTTGTGTATTAACATAATCTTTAAAATTCTGGAGGCTTTTTGCTGTTGGTTCTATTTTTTTAAATACATCAGAAAATGTAGTATACATATTTACATAGTCTTTATTATCCCATGAAGTAAAATATTGTTCCACTACTTTTTCTGGAGAGGGGAAATTATATTCTTCAACTTTTGGAGTCGAATTTACCCACATAATACCAACTACAAAAATTATAAACAAAACCGCCAATCCAATATACAATGTCTGTTTATTTGTATAGTCATTTTTCATTTTATTCATTTCCTACTACTCTATTCGTTTCTAAATCCCAGTAAGTTCCAATCACTTCTGGCTTACGCATTACAAACCATCCATCGGCCTCAACCGTGCCAACGCTATCCCATATTTGTTCAAAAGAAGAATAGTACTTAGCATCTAGAGATAGAATGATTATCGGAACTTTATTTATATTATATTTTTGTATTAATTGTTTACCTTCTGGTGAATTAATATCATAAGTATTTTCGGTTTTAAGTGTTAGTCCACGTCTAATTAAGACATTCCTATTAACTGACACATCATAACAAACAGAACAGGCATTATTAGTTAGATAAACAACATCTACAAGACCAACTATCTTATTTTGTGAAAGGTCTCTATAAGGTGGAAGAGTAGAATGGACTGCATAAAATCCATTTTTTTCTTTAGCGCCAGATTGTATTAAAACATCTTTCACATCTGAATAATAATCAATTTCTTTTGAGATAAGAACAACTGGAACTTGTTTAATCTCAAATTGATTAATTAAATCTTGTCCTTCTTTTGAATTATATTCAACGGATTTTTCGTTTTGTACAAATACGCCCTGCTCTTTTAATGATGATGAAATCGCTGTTAAGTCTAAACATTTTTCACAGGAAGAGTCTACGACATTAGTTATTGATACAAGTCCATTTATTCTATTTGATTGAATGTCAAAATAAGGAGGAGCTAATGATGTATAGATAAACGTATCCTCTTTGATTTCTCCTTTTTGTTTAAAATATGAAGCAAGTTGTTCTGATTTGTTAAGTTCTCCGTTTACTAAAATAGTCGGTAATTTTTTAATCCCATACTTTGTAATAAATTCTTTTCCTTCTACAGAACTAGAGGTGATAGTTTTCTCATTAGTTATAATCACATTTTGAGCTTTTAGTTCTTCGGTTGCTTTTTCTATATCAAAACAAAATCCACAGTTTTCTACTGTTATTTTAACAAGCTGAAGTTCAGCAGGTTTAAGTTTTTCTTTCATAATTTCTCTTGCTTCACCTACCTTAATACCTCCTTCATAAATTATAAAATTGTTTAAGATTGCTAAAGCAATAGCTACAAATATTGCTATTAGTACAATTTTATTTAACAAACTCTTCTCAAATTTTTTCTCTTCCATTTTTCATTCTATAAAAATGTTTTAAAAATAATATTCTATAAAATGTTAATTAAAAATAAATTAACAACCTCCGACCATTGAAGGAAGGTTTTGCAGGCTTGTTGGCGCTGATGGTGATCCACTTGATGCTGTTTTAACAGGAGCAACAGTAGCACTGGTCATTGCAGGAACAACTCCTGCCTTAGACAAACCAACTAGTTGCATTGTCTGCAATCCAACAGCAAGTAAAAGTATAACTATCAGTACAATAACTAAAATTTCTTTCGTTTCCATTTTTCTTTTCCTCCTTTCATTATTCTTATATCGCTGATCATTTTTTATTTAATTACCATCCTTTTTCCTTTTTGGCTTCTTGCCATTTGTGGATAATAGTTCCAAAAGAAAGCCAAACTGCAATTAACATAAGGGAGATAGTATTATTAAAAAGATGTGCTTCAGTAAATCCAAGAAAACTTCCACTAAATGTAGCAATCCAAGCTCCCACTAGCGCTAAAATCCCAAATATGCCAACAATTACAGTTAAAATATGTAGAGTAGCGGACCATTTCATTTTTATTGAGCCTCCAAAATTATTCTTTCAATTGTTCCTTTAGGATACCACAAAGCATACCATCTTGCCATCTCTCCGTAGATCTCTTCGTCTGAATAACTACTTCCATAATATTTGATAAACCACTTAGCCATCCCTTGTGCTGCAGCTGCATGAGCGCACCCACATCTTGTTATAATAGTTGGATTTTGCGGACTTCCACAACAATAATCGCACGTAAATGAATTTGCAATTCTATTCCATCTTTCTTCTTGTACTGCATCTAGTTGTATGGCTCTGCCCTTTGCCCAGTTTTTTTGAGATCCAATTGGGTCGTCAAAATTTACTCCTGCCTCTGCTCCATAAAAAGGTGTTCCTTTTGGAATAACATTATTTAATAAATCCTGCACAACATCTCCTGTTGATGGTGTAATTGACAGCTCGCTTATTGTTGGAAGAGATTTTACCTTTGTTTTGTATCCCGGAATTTTTGCTTGCTCACTAACTGATAAAGGCATTGGTTTCAAAGTAATTTTTGATCCATATTCAAAATTCCCAAAATTAATAGTTCCAAAAGAGCCGATAGATAAAGATGCAAATGCATTTGGTATCATTAACTGATTAATAAATATTAATGTAACTAGGACGACAATCGCGCCAAAGAAGTAATTATTTCTGAATAAAAATGGCTCTTCTTTTTTGTTGGTGTTTTCAGGAGATGTTAAGCAAGCTGGGCATGTTTTTGTGTAAATGCTGTCTGCCTTTACATAAACAGCCAATACCAATAAGCCCAAAGAAAGAGTTTTAAGAACACCAAGGTAAGGTACAAGAAAAGCGGTAGGTATAGTTAAGAGAGTTGATCCAAGGGCCACTAACGCAATACCCTGACATGCAGGACAAATTCCTGCAACAAAGGCTGCAAAGCCTCCCCCAGTTGTTCCTAACACTTTATTTGAATTTGTGTGGTATTGATTTCTTTCGTAACTTACTAGCGTGAATAAAAGTGATACAAAAGCAGATACTCCTAAAATAAAAAAATAATCTACTAATCCAACTGATGACATTCTATTAATTCCAAATCCTATAAAAGGAATTTTCCATAATCCATATAAAAATGAATATACTACCAAAAACCCTACGAAGAGCCAAAGGAAAAACTTTTTATCATTTTTTATTATTCCAAAACTGTGTTTTAAAAACCCTTCATTTTCTTGTTTAAGGCTTTTTTTGTGAGAATCTTTTTTATTTGTACGTGTTTTTTTCTTAATTTCATTATTAGAACTATCTTCTAAATCTGGTTCCAATTCTGCTTCCAAATCTTCATCTAGCTCATCTTCTTCCATTTTAAATTATAAAAATTAATGTTTATAAATATATTGTCTTCTACATTTCATTTATTTTATTAATATTCCTATATATATCTATTTTTGGGTATAAACATAACTGATTTTAAGCTTTAAAATCATTAAATTTAATGAATAGACCGTTCATACTCGGTTTTTATTGGGTTTTTATGTTTATTCCAAAGACACGGGCGGTATTTAGATATTTCTAATAAAAAGAAATATTCATAATTAAAACTTTTAAAATTGAAATAAAAAATCTCAAACACTCAAATGAATCTCAAGCGTTTTTCCTTTAGGAGTTCTCTTTACTAAACCCCTTTTCTCTAATTCCTGTAAGACATAACTTAATTTAGCTTTTGATAGATTAGTTCTTAATCTTAAAGTATTTTGAGTTATTCCGTCTTGCTCTCTAATTAAATATAAAACCCTTTTTTCATAATCATCTAGTGCCTTAAGTATAATAGAAAATCTCTCTTCTTCAATCTGTGCGTTTTTCTGTTCTTCTAGTCTTTTCAAAATTCTTTCTTCTGTTTTATTAAAAAATAACAAATAAAAACCTAAAGCTAACATAAAACCAAAAAACCCAAACCCAATATGAGTTATTGACAAAACTTCTTTTATATTTTCGCAACCTTCAGGAAGATTACAGCCTAATGCAACTGATTTTTTATTCATATTTAAACTATAATAAATCATAAAAAATCCAAATACTAAACTAATAATCACTAGTAATACGCCAAGTTTTTTATTTTCCATTTCCCTAAGGATTTAAGTAAGAATCAGTATAAAAGGTTTTTTATTCTTTATTTATTATTATATTTTATAATTATTCACTAAGAATATAAAGCAAGTAATTTCTTAATAAACAACTAATTTTAATAAGCGATGGGTGAAAGTTTTATTAAATTTATGGTTGCTAATTAAGAATATAAGTGATTAATAAAGATTAAACATCAACCTCCAGCAAACACCCCTGTTTTAGGTCCAAATGCCATGAACCAGACTGTTACAACTGTTAAAATAAAGGTTAATACTATAGTCCAAAATTGATCTTCTTTTCTTTCCCTTGCACTTTCCCTCATTTCTTTATAAATCATATAATTTAAACCAAAAATTATTACAGCAGATATAAAAAAAACAACTATTGCTGCTATTTTAAGATTATCGTTTAATAACATAAATGCTGTCATTGCTCCCATTAATCCTCCCATAAATCCAGCCATAATTCCTTCCAGAACTCCCATAATTCCACAACACTTACCGTTCCATATTTCTAAAACAATTCCTATTGTCATTCCAAACAAACTTCCAACAAACATCCCATTAGTACTAGCTATGTAAAATCCTGGAAGAAAACCAGCAATCATTCCAGTTGTCATTCCAACCATCATTCCAGCCATACAGGGCATTTCTCTATAAGCTCTTACCTCTGTCTTATTGTAAGTATAAGAATTGCGTAACTTAAAACAGCAAAAAAAATAAAATAACCAGATTTTGAAAAAAAACTATTTCCTAATTTAAAATATAATATTCCTAAAATAATAAAAGAAGTAACCAAAGAATAAATTATTGACTTTATTAACTCTCATTCTACTCTATTTCCATTTAATTCTTTTAAAAATTCTTTGAATCTCATTTTAAAGGTATTAAGGTGGTGTTTAAATACTTTTAGCTTGAGAGGCCTATAAAATAATAATTTTTAAAATTTATTATATAGAAATATTATAAACTTTAAAATATTCAACAAAAGAACTAAATATACTATGAAATTATTAATAATTAGATGTATTATGATTATAGACAAAGATTTTTTTAATAGAAATGCCAAAATTGTAGCTAAAGAGCTACTTGGCAAAATTTTGGTGAGAAAAGTCAGCAATAAAGAATTAAGAGCATTGATAGTTGAAACAGAAGCTTATTTTGATGAAAAGGACCCCGCTTCAAGGGCAAAACAAAAAGGAGATTTGAGAGAGACTATGATGATGGATCCAGGAATTATTTTAGTTTATGGGGTTCATAACAACTGGTTGATGAATATTATTACAGATGAGAAAGAAATAGCTTCAGCAGTACTTATTAGAGCTGTTGAACCTTTAAATTTTCTTGGAAAATGTAATGGCCCGGGATTATTGACTAAAAGCCTAAAAATAGGAAAAGAATTTCATAAGAAAAATATTTTAAGGGATAAGAAAATTTGTATCGAATTTGATAATAATGATAACCAAACTCAAGATAAAGTAAGTAAGGAATCAGTTAGCGAAAGCATGCTATCAAAAGAAGTTCTCGCACTCAAAGACAAAGAATTAATAGTTACTAATAATAAAAATAATTTTGAAATAATAGAAAGTTTTAGAATAGGTGTAAAAAAAGACCTTCCCAAAAAATTAAGATTTTACATTAAAGATAATAAATTTGTTAGTAGGAAGTAAAATGAAACTAGGAATTTTATTTTCTGGGGGAAAAGATTCTACATTCGCGATGTATTTAGCGAAAAAAGAAGGCTATAAAATTAGTTGTCTAATCAGTATTTTTTCTAAAAACAAAGAAAGTTTTATGTTTCATACACCTTCTATAGAGATGGTTAAAGAACAATCTAAAGTTATGGAAATTCCTTTAATAGTTGTTAAAACCAAAGGGGAAAAAGAAAAAGAACTTAAGGACTTAGAAATCGCAATAAAAAAAGCCATCAAAAAGTATAAAATTAAAGGAGTGGTAACAGGGACTATAGAAAGTGTTTATCAGAGTACTAGAGTTCAAAAAATTTGCAATAAACTTAATATAGGGTGTTTTAATCCGTTATGGCAGAAGAATCAATTTGAGTTATTAAATGATTTAATTAAAAATAAATTTGAGGTTATTATTAGCGGAATATCTGCGGGGGGCTTTAATGCATCTTGGTTAGGCAGAAGGATTAATAAAAATATGATTAATGAATTAAAAAATTTAAATAATAAATATAGGATTAATCCGGCGTTTGAGGGTGGAGAAGCTGAGACTTTTGTTACTAATTGCCCTCTGTTTAAAAGAAAATTAAAAATCGTCAGTTTTACTGATTTCGGTAGTGAAAACTCTTGGGGAAGAGAGATTAAAGTAAAATGATTCTTATAATTAATATATGCAAAGAAAAACTTCATTACTATGAGTTTATAAAACCAATTAAAGATATTTTAGATAAAAATAATGTTGATTTTTTGATTAAACATTATAAAAATATAAAAAAAGAAGATCTACAAAAATCAGATAAAATAATAATTTGTGGAACAAGTCTTATGGATAATGAATTTATTAAATATACTAATAAATTTAACTGGATAAAGAATTTTAATAAACCTGTTTTAGGGATTTGTGGAGGAATGGAAATAATAGGATTAGCTTTTTGTGGAAAACTAAAAAGAAAAACTGAAATAGGTTTTTATGAAGAAAAATTTAATAAACAATTTTTAGGATTAAAAAACATACAAAAAGTTTACCATTTGCATAACTATTATATAAATTTTAATAACATAAATGAATTTGGAATTTTCTGTTCTTCTGGAAAAATTAGTCAGGCTGTAAAACATAACCAAAAACAAATTTATGGTGTTTTATTTCACCCAGAAGTAAGACAGAAAGAATTAATTACAAATTTCTTAAACTAAAATTAATAATCACGAAACCAAAAAACATACTTATTTTCAAAAGAAAAACTAAGAGGGCGTTTAAGTTAAAGCAGCAATTCTTTGTTCTAATGCCTCTATTCTTGTTTGCAATGCTGCTA
>JBBSYY010000043.1:0-13271 GCA_038044985.1 Nanobdellota archaeon | reverse complement strand
TTTTTTATCCAACTTTAATTTTGTAAAATGCTTTTTGTTTGACAAACCGCACCCCTCAAAAATCTTTTATGGATTTTTGATGGCCATCAAGAATGTAATTGCAAGCATTCTTGAGGTTTTAAGGTGCGGTATACCCAAGGTTTTGTGATTTACTGATAATATAAAAGTTAATTAAAGCCATTTAACTAAACATTAGCCTCTTTGCTTTTTAGATCTTTTAATTTTTTATTTATCAACTGTTCAACGTCTTTTATTCTTGCAAATTCTAGGGGTTGGAATATTTTTGATTGATTTTCAAGGATTTCTAATTCGCTTTTTCTTGCAAGATTTGGCATTTCGTTTATTATCCTGTTAACAAATTTTTTTAGTTCTTTTACTTCTTTATTAAGTTCGTTAATTTGTTTTTTAATTTCAAAATTTTGTTTTTCAAGATCTTCTTTTATTGATATTAAGTTTTCTCCAATTAATAAAGATCTATCTCTTATAAGCCTATGTTTTTCTTCAACTTCATTTAGTCTTGTTCCAAATTCAGCAAGAAGTGCATTTACTGGACTTATTAAATTGGTTTGATCTGGCATTTTTTATAAACATTATTTAATTATATTGTTCTTCGAGTGTACTTAAAATATTTGATATTAGTGACATAAACAATCCAAATGCGCTAATTGATAATCCTATTATATCTAATATCTCAGATTTTATTGAAAAGTAAATAAATATTAATACATTTATTAACTCTCATATTATTGTTAACGGCTCCCCAATTTTCATTTTACATTAAAGCTCTATATATAGCAAATAATAGTAACCCTATTGCTATTAAACTACCTATCTATGATAATATTTTCAAATACATAAATAATATTTTATATTTTTTTGGCGACATTTCCTCTTTTTTAATTTTTATTCTGTTTTAATTAAGTATTTTGGGTTTAAAATTGTTGTGATTTTTTAAATGCTTGTTATTATAAATATATGATAATTAAACTTGATAAGATACCTAGAAGTTAATCTGGATGAGTTATAATAAATCATACAAAAAAGTAGAATTACATAATTATAAAATTTAGGTTATTAAAAACCATAAATTTTAATAAGACTAACTTCTTTCTTTAGAAAAGAAAGAACACTACGAAGAAAAAAACCACAATTGAAAAAAAGATGAAAAATGCTATTTAAACCAGGAACTTTATTATACGCCTATGAGATTATTAGAGAAGCTGGAACAAAAGTTTTATACGTTAATTATATGGGAGCAAATTTTGTTCCTAGCATAGCTGAAAATGCAGAGGTTATGGCAAGAGTCATTGATTTATTAATAGAAACCCCGGGGGTTGCAAGAATTGTATTTGTACAGCAAAGAAATTACAGTTATGATGCCCAAGAAACATTTATGCTGCAAGAAATTGCTAATTTATATATTTATTTAACTAAACAAGAAAAAATTTTATCCCCTAGTAAATTGTCTATTTTAAATAAAGGTAATTTAGGAAAAAGATATAATGATGTTGGATATTCATTAATGACTTTAAAAAGAGATCCAATAAGAGCTTTTATTGAGTTAAAAAAATTGGTTAATCTAGAAAGGGCTAATTTAGAAAAAGTTCCAGAAAGTATTAAAATTGATCAGCTGAGTTATGTAAAAATTTTGGAAAATTTTTATGAGCTATTAAAAAATACAGAATTACTAAGGAAAACTGAAAAATATTTAGATGATTATAAATATAATAGAGGAGCCTACTCTAGTATTTTTAGGCCAGAAATAATTCCAAATTTTACTTTTACAAGATTAGTTAGTAGTTTGCCAGAAGAAGCAGAAATTTTAGACCAATATGTTATTGGCGAAGAATTTGATAAAAGCAATGTTACAATTTTAAAAAGAGAAAAAGATGCTAAGCCGATCTATCATTTAATGCCTCCAGAATATTCTTTAGAAGAAGGTTTGCAAGAATTAGTGAATTTAGCTAGAAATGTTTTAATAGAACATCAGCCAAAAGCAGAAGAGTTTACGGATCCTGAAAAAACTAGACAGGTTTTTTTAAATGTCTCAAGAGATTTATTAAGAGAGTTGGCAGAAAGTAAAAAAATAAAACTTAATTATGCCGATTTAAATAAATTAGCTAATATTTTAGTCAGACATACTATTGGTTTTGGATTAATAGAGGTATTGTTACAGGATAAAAATTTACAAGATATTGTTCTTAATGCTCCAATTTCTTTAAATCCTGTTTTTTTAAGACATCAAGAATATGACGAGTGCATAACGAATATAATTCCAAGTAGAGAGGATGCTGATTCTTGGGCAGCTAAATTTAGAATGATTTCTGGAAGACCTTTAGATGAAGCAAACCCCATACTAGATACTGATCTTGCTCTAGGAAATATAACTGCAAGAATCGCCGTAATTCAACAACCCTTGTCTCCAGGGGGATTAGCTTATGCAATAAGAAGACATAGAGAAGCTCCATGGACCTTGCCTTTATTTATTAAAAATAAAATGATCAATAGTTTTTCTGCAGGATTGTTAAGTTTTTTTATAGATGGAGCTCGCACGATGCTTGTAGCAGGGACAAGGTCTAGTGGAAAAACTAGTCTTTTGGGAGCTTTAATGTTGGAGATAATGTCAAAGTATCGTATAGTAGTGTTGGAAGACACTTTAGAGCTTCCTGTCGATGCAATTAGAAAACTAAATTATGATATTTTAAGAATGAAAGTTAGAGGAAGTCTGTTAAAAGAAAGCGCGGAGATTAGTGCCGATGAAGGAATAAGAACTAGTTTAAGACTAGGTGATAGTAGTTTAATCGTCGGAGAAGTTAGGTCATTGGAGGCAAAAGCATTATATGAAGCAATGAGAGTAGGAGCTCTAGCAAATGTTGTTGCAGGAACAATTCATGGAGCAAGCCCCTACGGAGTTTTTGATAGAGTTGTTAATGATTTAGAAGTTCCAACAACAAGTTTTAAAGCGACTGATTGTATAATTGTAGCAAATCCTGTTAAAACTCCTGATGGTTTAAGAAGTATGAAAAGAGTAATTCAGCTGACAGAAGTTAGAAAACACTGGTTAAAAGATCCTGAAGAAGAAGGTGGTTTTGTTGATTTGTTAAAATATAATGTTGATAGTGATTCTTTAGAGCCAACAGCAGAGCTAATTAATGGCGATTCTGAAGCAATTAAATCAGTTGCATCAACGGTTAGAGGATGGGCAGGAAATTGGGATGCTGTTTATGATAATATTTTATTGAGAGCTAAAGTAAAACAAGAAATTGTTGATTTAAGTGAAAGGTTAAATATACCAGAAATTTTAGAAGCTGAATTTAATTCTTTAAGCAACAATATGTTTCATCAGTTTTCTAAAGATGTTCAGGAAGAAATTGGACTACCAGAAAGCAATAGAGTTTTTCCTATTTGGCAGGCGTGGTTGAAACAAGAAATTAAAGGGAGAAGGTTTTGAGGTTCCTTTTTTATTTAAAGAACAAAATTATCTTCAAGGAATAAAAATAACATTTAGAAAAGGCAGTGAATCAGAATCTAAAGCTCATAGGTTTGCTTTAAAGACTTTTAGAAGACAGAAATATGCAAGTAATCTAATAAATAAAGAAATGATAGAGAACTTGATATTTAAATTTAAGAAAAGTTAGTAAGGGTGGTTGGCAAAGCCACAATCCCGATTATGCTGTGCTTGAAAGCCAGAGGCATCCACACAGCTTCTCCAGGCAACCCTTACATAAAACAAAAGAATAAAAACTATATAAATCTTTTGTTTATATAAAGTAAACTTAAAATTATATACTGTATAGATAGTATTTTAATTAACAGTTACTAATTTAATAATAAAAAAGAGGAAAAAGTAAGTATAAAAGATGGACACAAAAGAGGTTTTGGAAAAATATTCGAGAAAAATTGAGCAAGAAGTTAGTAGCGAGAATAGAAAGTTAGATATTTCTGAAATTTCTCAAGAATATAGGATTTTTAAAAGAGATATGATGCCAGATTTTTCTAGATATGAAAGATGGGTTAGAAGTCTAGGCACTAAGATTAGAGTTAAGATTTCCCCTAAAGAGGATATTAAGTTTAGACAACAATTAGTGGCTGCTCATATAGATCTAGAACCAACAGAGGTAGTAGGTTTTGCAGTAATTACCTCTCTTCTTTTATTTTTTTTAGGGGTTTTAGCAAGTATTGCAATTTGGTTTATTAATGAGAGTTTTCCGGCATTTTTCTTGTTTTTAATTTTAATAGTAAGTATGTTTTTATTTTATTATTTTTATAGCATGCCTAATAGATTAGCTGTAAGGTGGAGACTAAAAGCTAGCAGTCAAATGGTGCCAGCTGTTCTTTATACTGTTATTTATATGAAACATACAAGTAATTTAGAAAGAGCAATTAGTTTTGTTGCCCAGCAAATAGAACCGCCTCTAGCTTTAGATTTTAAAAAAGTTATTTGGGATGTTGAAACAGGAAAATTTTCTAATATTAAAGATAGCATTGATAATTATCTAGATTTTTGGAAAGATTATAATATAGAGTTTGTTGAAAGCTTTCATTTAATAGAAAGCAGTTTATATGAACCGGATAATTCTAGAAGAATCCAAATTTTAGAAAGAGCATTAAGGGTTATTTTAGACGGCGTTTATGAAAGAATGCTGAAATATACTCACTCAATTAAATCCCCTCTAACCAACATTTATATGTTAGGAATTGTTCTTCCTACTTTAGGATTAGCTTTATTGCCTCTAGCTTCTACTTTATTAGGGGGAGCAGTAAGACCTCATCACATTTTTGTATTTTTTAATTTAATAATTCCGTTTTTTGTTTTTTATTTAGTTTCTCAAGTAATGTTAAAAAGACCGGGCGGTTATGGAGAAACTGATTTGTTAGAGAATAACCCTTATTATTATGAATATAATTCTAAAAAACCTTATTTAATTGCATTACTAATTGCAGTTCCTATTTTTTTAATTGGAATATTGCCTTTAATATTTGGGTATACTCCAATTCCTCAATGGCTTGGTTTAAATAACGACTTTGATAATCCAAGTTGGTTAAGGTTTTTAGGAGCAAAAAGTTTTGATTTTATTGACATTTCTAGAGGAAAGGTTGGACCTTTTGGAACTTTTGCTCTGTTGCTGAGTTTACTAGTTCCTTTTTCAGTTTCTATATTTTTTATGATAGCTTTTTCAATGAAAACTAAAAATTTGATTAAAGCCAGAACTCAAACAGAAGATCTAGAAAATGAGTTTAACAGCAGTTTGTTTACTCTTGGAAATAGGCTAGGAGACGGTATTCCTGCTGAAGTTGCTTTTGCTAAAGTTGCAGAATCAATGAAAGGCCAGAAAACAGCTGATTTTTTTAGAATAGTTAATGTAAATGTTCGATCAATGGGAATGAGTTTAGAAAGCGCTATTTTTGATCAGAGAAGGGGAGCATTAGTTTACTATCCAAGTAATTTAATATCCACAAGCATGAAAATTTTAATTGAAAGTGTAAAAAAGGGATTAAAAGTAGCTGCAGAAAGTTTAATGAGCATTTCAGAATATGTTAGGAATATTCAGAAAATTAATGAGAGGTTAAGAGATCTATTAGCAGATGTTGTTAGCGACATGAGAAGCAATATGACTTTTTTGGCTCCTTTATTAGCCGGAATTGTTGTTGGATTAGCAGCAATGATTACTGGAATTTTATCTCAACTAAAAATTTTAACTGAGTTGAAGGGAGGAGATATTACTGGATTAGGAAATCTAGCCAATATAACAAGATTGTTTAATGTCGAGAACATGATTTCTCCTTATCATATGCAGCTGGCCATAGGAATTTATATTATTGAAATAATTTTTATTTTAACAGGAGCTTTAGTTACAATTGATTCTGGAGAAGATAGATTAAGAAGGACTTATGAAGTTTCAAGAAGCTTGTTAAAAGGAGGTTTGTTATATTTAATAACAGCTTTTTTTTCTATTCTCGCACTGTCTTTATTGGCAAGCGTCGCTTTACAGGGGGTGTTTGGTGGGTGATATTATTAAAGAAGAATTATTATGGGTTTAATTCATATAACTATGTAATTTTCTTTAGATGAAGTTATTTTTTGATAATACAACGTTGGTAATCAACCAAATATTTATTAATATAGTTTATTTATTAATAAAGATGGGAAGAGGATTAATTAGAAACTTTAATTCGCTTGGGAAAAAAGAGGAGAAAATGATTAAACTTATGAACAAAAAAGGACTAGAACTTGCAATTAACACTATTGTTATATTAGTATTAGCAATAGTTATTTTGTTGTTTTTAGTTTTATTTTTTACTGAAGCCGGAAAAGATTTTTTTAAAAAAATTAGAGGTTATTCTAGTGAGGTTAATGTTGATGAAATTATTACTAGTTGTAATATTTTAGCTGATACGAATTCTGTTTATGAGTTTTGTTGTGGGAAAAAAGTTGTTAAATATTACAAAAATGATAAAAAGATAGAAGGAGATTTTAGTTGTAACGAGTTAACTAATAAAACCTTTATTAATAATAAAATCAGTAGTTTAGATTGTGGGAAGATTAAATGTTAAATGATTTTAGGGGTTTATTTATTATGTCAGAAATGCATATGCGAAAACCACATCTTTTAAGATGTGGATGAAGCATTTCTGAGCATCCTAAAATTCCAACAAATCACACACTTTAGTGCGTGGTAACAGAGAGGAATTTTTTGATACTAAAAAAATTGAAGTCGAATAGTAGATGGCATGAGTCTCGCTTTAAGCTAGCTTTGAATTATCAAACTATAAAGAGTTATTAACAAGATAAAATGAAAAAAATAATAGTTCAAACAAATAAAAAAGAAGAGGATAGAATTAAGTCTGAAGATTGTTCGACTGCTCTTTTGTTTAATAAAAAAGCAGTAGCATTAGAATTTTTATTTTGGTTGATATTAGGAGTAGTAGTTTTAGTTATAGTTATTTTTATAATTATGATTTTGACAGGGAAGGGTGAAGCTGCGATAGACTTTATTAAGGATTTGTTTAAGTTCAGTTTTGTTGTTATAATCTCGCCTTCGACTAGCCGATTTAATAATTATTTATTAATTAGAATAAATTAATTAAAAAATAGATAATAAGAATTATTAAATTAATGTGAAGCAAAAAAACTTTAGCTCTATAGTCTGAACAATTAAATATTAATTAAAAGAATAACAAAAAACAAAAATGGAAGAAAGCACGACCTTTAATACCATAATCATTATGATAATTCTAGCTTTAGTTTTAGTTGTTGCTATTTTTAGTATTATAAAGTTAAATGCTTCTGGTTTATTAAAAGATCTTTTTCCAGATTTTGAAAAAAAAGATAGAATAGTTAGCTGGAATAAAGAATTTTTTTTAGAACACCCGGAATTAATGGTTTATTATATAGAAGGCAGAGATGCTAACATTTATATTTCTTATAGTGTTAAACCTGTAATTAGAGGTACTACTCAAATAGGAATTATTGGTTGGAGTTGGTGGTCTGTAGAGAAAGAAGAGTGGTGGGCTAAGGACGCAAAGGGGTGGTTAAGTGCTTCTACACAACATACTAGTTTTAAAAAACTTAGCTCTAAAAACCAAGAGTTTATTAGTCAGTTAGCTGGAAAATCTCCTGAAGAGGGTTTAAAATTAATTGTAGAAAGAGTGTTAAGAAATGAGGAAGAAAATTATATTTATGATGTTGTATTAAGAGTTTATTTTGGAAAAAAAGTTAATGGAAAGTGGGAAGCAGAAAGAAAATATGAGTCAGATAGTGGAGGAAAATTTGTATTAAAAGACTTAGATGGTTTAATAGATATTTTCAACCAAATTTCAAGAGGGGTTGTTAGAAAAAGAGATGCTGGAAGATTTTAGTTTAATAAATATGAAAACTGTTTAATTAAAATTAATATAGGTAATAGAGAGTAATTAATCAATAAGTACGAGCCTGTAGGCAGTAGAAATTAACTTTGCTCTCTTTTATCACAAAATTATTAAAATTAAATAAAAATGCTAAATAAAAAAGGAATGAAATTTTTAGGAGAGCATATTATTAATTTAGTTATAACTGTTATTATTTTAGTTTTTTTAATTTATTTAGTGGTTAAGGTTTATGGAATCTTTACCCAAGGAAACGAATTAGAGAAAGCAGTAATTCAGTTAGAAAAAATTGTTGAGGTTGTTAATAAAGTTAAAGAAACTGAAGAAGAATCTAAAGTTGAGATTTTTCCTCCTAAAATTGGTTGGTCTTTGATGACTTTTCCATTTGATTTTCCAGAGGCAGAGTGTAGGGGAAAAGTCAGTTGTTTATGTATATGTGAAGATTTAGAATGTAGTAATCCAAAAGCCAGGAAATGCGAGGGTTTTAGTTTTGAGATCAGGGTAGATGAAGTTTATAGAAAGTATGTTGGTAGTCTTCCCTACGCTATACCAACAGAAAGTAATTATGAGGTGTTTAATGAAATATTAATTTTAAAGAAACCCGCCCACGAGTTAAAAATTTTTAAAGAAGGAGATATAATTAAAATAAAGGGGTTAGAATGAAAGATAAAAAAGCAATCTTAGAGGACTTTATTAAAATATTGTTGTGGATAATTTTTTTTATTATAGCCTTGTTAGGAATTTATTATTTAATTAAAAAAATTGGTATTTAGATCTGATAATGAAAAATAAAAGATACAATTAAAAAATTTTGGGCGCGTGAATAAATATCCTAAATTTAGCCTAATTAATAATAATATTATAATTAATGAATAATTGGGGTTACGATCTAATAAAAAATGAACAAAGACAAAAAAACAAATAATAAAAAAGCAGACGTTTCAATAGAATTTATTATAGAAGTTGTTATCTTGGTTATAAGCTTTGTTGTTATTCTTTATTTTATTTTTTTAGTTCCTTATACAGGAGTTATTGATAAAGAAACTTGTCATCAATCTATTGTTTACAGAAGCACTGCCAAAATAAAAGCTATTGATTTAAGCGAAACTATTCCATTAAAATGCCAAACAGAAAAAATTTGTTTAACCATGTCTGGAGATGATTGTGGGTTAGCCAGCACAAAGAAAAATCCTGTTAATAAAATAAATTTAGGAAAAGACAAAGTAAAAGCTAAAGAAAAAATAAAAGAAGTTTTTGCCGATAAAATGATTGAGTGCCATTCTATGATTGGAGAGGGGCAGTTAAATTTTCTTCCAAGCCATATTTTAAAATTAGACGATACTAAATATGGATTAATTTGTATTAGATTAGTATTTGATAAAGAAGCTAAAGAACAAGTTGAAAGTATTGGTGTTGGAGAGTTTTACAGTTATCTTGAGAAAAAGACTGTTAATGATAAGAGTTATTTAGATTATTTATATCCTGGAGTTAAAGATTCTAAAAAATTTTTGCTTGTTTATAATTATATTAAAGATAAGAGCAAGGAAGAAGGAATTTTAGTTGACGGAAAAGAGCTTCCAGATTTTAAAGAATGGAAAATAGATTTAAGTCAAGAAAATGGACATGCTATAATAGCAAGTATTTCAACTAAAAGCCAGGGGTGGGAATTATTAAGGGGGTTGGGCGTTGGCGGACTTGTTGGCGGGGGTTTATTATTTACTGGAATTGGCTCGCCTTTAGGAGTTGCGCTAATTAGCGGTTCTGCAGGAGGAGCTGTTTTTTGGTATAATTTTGATGAAAAATATGATTATTTTCCTCCTGCTATCTATCCTTATAATATAACAAAATTAAAGGAGTTAGGAGTTTATAGTTTTGAGATTGCGCCTTAACTTCAACTATAAACTAAATTAATTATAAAAAATCTAGTAAATATTGATTAATGTATTATTAAACATGAACAAAAAAGCAACTAATACTTTACTGGAAAATTTAGTTTTTATTTTGTTAGTTATAGTTTTTATCAGTATTATGTATTTTGCTATTACAAGGGCTGGCAGTCAGTCAATACTTTATGAACAGATTTATGCAAAACAAATTGCTTTAATGATAGATAAAGCAAAACCTGGAATGGAATTTGAGCTAGATACATTTGAGATGCAGAGAATAGCTAGAAAGAATAATTTTTTAGGAAATCTTGTTAATATTGATAATGATAAGAATAAAGTTAATGTTAAACTTATAGATGGAAATGGTTATAATTATTATTTTTTTAATGATGTTAATGTGGTTTGGAATTTAAAAAAGGATGAGAGGAAGTTGATTTTGGAAATCGTTAATAGACAGACAAAAAATAATGAAGTAATAGAATAAATAACAAGTAGAAATAATATGATGGTTATAAGAATAGAATGAACAGTTTAGCTCTTCAACTCTCTAGCTCTCAAGCAAGTAAAGATTATAGTTAATTATTAATTAAAAAGCTTAATGCAAAAAGTAATCAATATCAAAAATAAAAAAACAGAAAAGAATAATATGTGAAGATAGAAAAAATGAATAAAAAAGGTTATTATAGATTTGCGGATATTGGGATGTTTTTTTTAAGTTTCGCAATTGTAACTGTCGGAATAGCAATAGGAATTTATTTATTTTATTCTAATACGGTTGATATCAGAGATCACGAGGCTAAAATTATTTCTGATAGATTAGTAATAGCTATTACTAAAAATGGAAAATTAAACGAAGATATTCTAAAAAATGATTTTAATATTTTAAAAGAAGCTAGATTAAATGATAAAATAATTAATAATGGAGATTTTTATTTTAAAATTGAAATTTTTGATAATTCTAATATTATTAAAAAAATCGAGCAGGGAAACAGGGGTTTTGTAGTCGAATGTGGTTTAAAAGGAAAAAAGTTTCCAAAATGCGTTGAAAAAGATTTTCTGATTGATAATTATAGGGTTAAAATTTTGGCTGCGTCAAATCAGCAAGGAGAAGTTTAAAGTAATAATGTTAATTTAAAGGTTAATGGATAAAAATAAATAAAATTAGTAATCAATTGAAAATTAGGAAAAGAGAATATGTTAACTTTAATAATTTTAATTGATATTAATAAAAATTAAACAAAAATAAAAACAATGATAAAAAAATATCAATCAAGCAAGAATAGTTCAGATTGTTTATATGCGCGATTATCAAAAATAGAGAATAGAAAAAGAATAAATAAAAAATGGAATAAAAAAGCATTAGAAGACAGTTTATTTACATGGACAGCTGCTTTTTTAGTTATAGTTTTTATTATGATAATTTATTTTATGTTTGTCTTACTTCTTTTTGGTGAGGAGAAAATAACTAGAGATATTGATATTGTCTTTGAAGAAAGTAAAATTGAATTATATTTAAATTCTAAATTTCTTAATTTTTTAAGTTCTAGTATTTTTATAAATGGTAAGGAAGAAAAAATAATTTATATAATAAAAAATTCTTTAAATCCATATTTTGAAATTAAAAATGATAAAGAAGAAAGTTTTGTTGAGAAGTTCGGGCTAATGGCTTTAATGGAAGAAGGAGTTGCGCTAAAAAATAGAATGAGATCTGATGGATTTGATGATAGTGATTGGGATAAACTTATACAGACTAATTTTGAGTTTCAGGAAAGTGAGAGTATTAAAGAAATTATTAAAGAATTAGATAAGTTTTGCTATATTGATAGAGAGGACAGATATTATTTAGAAATTCCTCAGGGAATTATAATGGGGAATAGGTTTAGAGCAAATGAAGAGTTTAATCCAGAAAATAATTTTTATTATACTCAACCAATTATCCACAAAACAAATTATAGAGGAGAAAACATTGAAATTAAGTTTAGAGTGTCGAGAGAATGTGTTGATAATATCAATTAAACTAATTAATCATTTGTTGATTACAAAAAATCAAGGTTTTAAAGATAATAGAAGAATAAAAGCTTAACTTTTTTAAGATTGATTACTCAAGTTATCTAGTTTACTAAATAAATAAAAAAATTAAACAATGAAACTAAAGGGTTAATAACTTGTTTAAAGTTAAGCGAGTAGGAGCATCTCATTTAGAACCCTCCCAACTAATTACTAAAAAATCAAATAATATTAATAAAAATTTCAAAAGAAAATAAAAATGAACAAAAAAGCAGTTTCAATTTCAATTTTATTGTTAGTAATAAGTACTTTAATATTAAGTATAACTAGTTTAAGTTACCTTATTATTAAAAATAGAGATATAAAAAAAACAATTGTGGTTTCAAGCGAAATTGATAAACTATATCTTAAAGAATCGTTATTAAACTTTTATTTAGATGATATTTTTGAAAAAGCTGTTAATGAGTTTAATTATGTAAATGGAAAGCAAATTTTTATTGATAATTTTAGGAAAGAATTAGAAAAATATAAAGATAAAAATGGATTATATCCTATGAGTGAGTTAAAACAAGCCGAGAGCATCAACGAAGAAAATTTAGATTTGTCTGAAGATAAATTAGTTTTAAGGTCAAGGTTAGAATTAAAAGAGGTTTATGTTAATGGTGGTGGAGATGGCGGCACGTTCATTTATAAATATGAGAAAGAGTTTGTATTAAGTAAACCTTAGTTCTTAACATCTTCAGCCCAGCTTCGCTCGGTTGCCTTAAAGATTGTTTGCGCAGTTATTATTATATCTTTATTAATAACCTATTAATGAAATTATTAGTTCTAGAATGTTAAGTTTGATACTTGACTTAACAGTTTGAAAAGGTTTTTAAATGAAGAGTTATTATTAATAATGTGAAAACTTTTAAAAAGTTAGTATAACTCTAAAATAGATAAATAATAAAAATTAATAATATAATAAAATTAGGGGTTAATAAATTTAGAGGTTAAGCTTAATAACCATAGGTTTTATCCGATTAGTAGATATTAATATAATAAAAAAAGTGAAATGGCAAAGATGAATAAAAAAGGTGCAGAGCTTGCTATTGGAACAATAGTTTTGATTATTCTAGCTTTAGTTGTATTGGTTGTTGTTATTTATGGATTTACAGTTGGATGGGGGAATTTATTTCAAAATTTAATTGGGTATGGTGGGGGGCAGGTAAATGTTCAGACAATTGTTAGTAGTTGTCAGGTGTCATGTTCGACACAGTCTGTTTATGATTATTGTTCTAAGAGAAGAAATGTTGTTTTTGAAGAAAAGGGGAAAGGAGAGTTATTTACATGTGAACAATTAGCGAGAAGAACTCCTGGTGTTGGTTTAAGTTGCGATAGTATTGATTGTGGTGTCGGGGTTGAGGCAAGTGGTTTATGTAACGGAGAGTTAAACCCTTTAGCTTGTGAAAACAAAAATAATCTTGGAAGAGCAAATTGTGAGAGTTTATCTGTTTGTAAATGGATTGATGA
>JBBSYY010000042.1:0-28360 GCA_038044985.1 Nanobdellota archaeon | reverse complement strand
AATCCACTACAAATAAACCACTATCTAAAGATAGTGGATTTTTTTAGGATTAATAAAGCTAAAAGCCCTGTTCTCTAGGTTATTCATTAATAATTATTAGTTGTTTTTGTATTTTTTATTATCAATAATTTATAATTTAGTATGTTGTGGTTCTCTTACCTATTCAAATCTCTTCTATTTTATTATTAATAATTTGCATTGTCTGCTTTAAATATATTTTCAAATATAAAGAAATCAAAATAAGATTTTTAAAAATCTAATTTTTAAAAACTTAAATCACAAAACCCTGCGTTTTACCACATACTAAAATATGTGGTTTGTTTGGGTTTTGAGACTTCAGAATTGAAAATTCTGATAGTGATCAAGAACTTTGTTCTTGACATTCCCAAAAAATCCACTACAAATAAATCACTATCTAAAGATAGTGGATTTTTTTAGGATTAATAATAAATCATTGGGCTAACTTAACAAAATAAAAAAAGCTTGATGAAAAGATTATTATGTCCATAAATTGAAAACCACGTAATTTATTATGTGGTCTTAGTTAAGATACAGTTTTCAATTTTGGATCATCCCAAAAACTCAACGAACAAACCACACACTTTAGTGTGTGGTTAGACAAAAGGGTTTTTCTGATATTAATAATTACAAAATCTATGAAGATAAAAGATACCTAGAATACCTAGGAGAACCTATTATTATTAATCCTAAAAAAATCCACTATCTTTAGATAGTTGTTTATTTGTAGTGGATTTTTTGGGAATGTCAAGAACAAAGTTCTTGATCACTGTCAGAATTTTCAATTCTGAAGTCTCAAAACCCAAACAAACCACATACTTTAGTATGTGGTAAAATGCAGGTTTTTGTGATATAAAAGGCTTATAATCTGATATTTAAAAAAACTATAGTGAAAGACATAAGTCTTTCCCTAATAAGTCAACGACGAATCGGGGAAATATAAACGTCGTTGACTATAAAATCAAAATTACTATTGACTTAAACTAGAAAAATTTATATGTTTAAGTATGCAGATATCTCAAAAATTATTATCTGAAACCACATAAAACACCTCATTACTTGTTGAAAAAATTTTAAATTTTAAGTTATTTCTTAAAAGCATTAACTCAAAACCTCTCCTTATAGGGAGCTTCATTGATTTTTGAGAAAGTGTTTTCGTTGAAAAACTAGCTACAATAAATTTTGTTTTTTTATTTTTTAACAAATTAGTTATTATAACTTCAGAAATTTTCTTTTTTCTTTTATTTTTAGTGTCAATTAAATCAATCAATTTAAACATAAATATAATATCAGAATTGGGAAGTTGATTTAATTTATCAACTTCAATTAATCCTCGGACATCTAAAATTTCGGCTTTCCCATTTAATCCAAAAAATTTCATTATCTTGAAATAATTATTAAGAAAATTGATATCATTAATGTCAATGTCATAAGCATAATAAGTTAACTTTTTTAAATCTGTGAATGGAAATGATAATGGGTTTAACCCGGCTCCTAAATCTACAATTGCTTTTGGTTTTCCTGTTATTTTAAAAATATCGTTGTAAATATATTGATAATCATTTAATCTTTCTTTAGTAGAAATATTAGTAGATAATAATTTATTAGTGATTTCTAATATTTTATTGTGATGCAAGAAGTGAGACGAAAACTCTTGTTCAACTTGCTTTCGCTCAACTTGTTTATTTTCTTTATTAATTATATTTTTTAATTCTTCTAAATAAAAATCTCTTTTATTTTTCTTTCTAATTTGATAACTGCTATAAAGCCTATGCAATCTAGCACGAATTTCTTTAACTATTTTTTTAATTTTATATTTTTTTGGATTAGGGTTTATTTGATGTGATTTTAAATAAGTTTTTATTTCATCTTTAACTATATCGTTGGAAATAGAGCTGTATTTTCGGTTTTGCTTTACTTGATTTAATATTTGCAAAATTAATTCTTCGTTATTATCCATAGTCTAAAAAAAAACAGAAAGCTTTATAAATCTACTTTTTTAGGTATAATTACTTAAATTTTAAATTAAGATTTTAAAATGAGTGTTGAAGACTATAATATTGAAAATTCGCCAGATGGATTAGCTGGGCATAAAAGCCAGTTTAGATCTCGCATAGGAATTATTGAATATAAAAATTTTTATGATACTATGTTAATCAAGGATTTTGGAGAGGATTATTTAAACAAAATTCGTGAAGACATTAAATTGAGAAAAAGTAGAAGATAAAAATGCCAACTAAAAAATTAATAAAGATTATTGGAGCGAGCTTACTAGCAACTTTAGGTTTTACTACTTATAAATATATTAATAGAGTTCCAACAGTAGATTATCCTGGAGATTTTGAAGGAAAAATTGATGATGAGGATATTTCTCTAAAAAGATATGGACTGGATATGACTAGTTTAGAGATATCAAATGTTTCTCCTGGAAAAACAACCGGTCATTTCACTTCCTATCATGATAATAATAACAACGGTACTGTTAATTTTTACAATTATGAATTTCAACAAATGCCTTTAGGAGGAGGAATTCTTTTTGGTTATAGCAGAAAGTTTGTTGATCCAATAGTCAGCCAGAGAAGAACTAAAGAGGGAAAAGAAATTCTATTAAAAGATCAAAAAACTTATAATAATTACTTAGTTAAAATATCTCAAATTATATCTAAGAAGAAAGAATAAAAAATGCCGACAGTAAAACCAACAATGAATGTAGTGTTTGTAGGTCATGTTGACCATGGTAAAAGTACTTGTGTTGGTCAGCTTATGTTCCAGTCAGGAATTATTCTTGAACAAGAAATGAAAAAATTAAGAGAAGAAGCTGAAAAACATGGAAAACCTGGTTTTGAGTTTGCTTTTATTATGGATAGAATTAAAGAAGAAAGAGAAAGAGGAATTACTATAGACCTTGCTTATCAAAAAATAATTACTCCTAAAAGACAGATTACAATTATTGATGCTCCCGGACATAAAGATTTTGTTAAAAACATGATTACTGGAGCTTCGCAGGCTGATGCAGCTTTTTTGACAATTGCTGCTAAAGAAGGAGTTCAGCCCCAAACAAAAGAACACTTATGGCTATTAAGAACAATGGGTGTCCAAGAAGTTGCAGTTATAATTAATAAAATGGATACTGTTGATTATAAAGAAGATGTTTTTAATAAAGTTAAAGCAGAAGTTTCTGGATTACTGAAAGCAGTTGGAATTAAAGTTGAAAAGGTTACTTTTTTAGCTGTGTCTGGATTAAAGGGAGATAATGTTTATAAGAAATCTGATAAAATGAGTTGGTATAAAGGACCGACAATATATGAACAACTGGATTTATTTGAAGAACCTAAAAAACCTGTCGGGCTTCCTGTAAGAATGCCTTTACAAGATGTTTATGAAATTACTGGAATAGGCACTGTTCCTGTAGGAAAAATTGAAACAGGAGTTTTAAAAGTAGGACAAAAAATTATTATTCTCCCAGCAAGAAGCGGAATAGGAATTGAAGGAGAGGTAAAAAGCATAGAAATGCATCATGAGCAGTTTCAAGAAGCTCCGGCTGGATTTAATGTAGGAGTTAATATTAAAGGGGTTGGAAAGAAAGACATTACAAGAGGGGATGTTATTTGTGATGTAGCTAAACCAGCGACTATAGCAGAGGAATTTACTGCCCAGGTAGCTGTAATTAATCATCCAACAGTTATTGCAAAAGGATACACTCCGGTGTTTCATGTTCATACAGCCCAAGTTCCTTGCCAGTTAATTGAAATTATACATAAGATTGACCCTACTAGTGGACAGCCAATGCAAGGAAAAGTTGATTTCTTGAAAAACGGAGATGTTGCTTTATGCAAATTTAAGCCAATAGGAAACTTAGTTATTGAAAAAAGCTCTGTAAATCCTCATATGGCAAGATTTGCTATAAGAGATGCTGGAGTCACTGTTGCGGCTGGTGTTTGTACTGATCTTGTTGAAAAGAAGATAAGATGATTTTTTGTTATAATAATCAAGATAGAACCTTCTTAAATAAATCTTTTGATTTGCTCTTTTATTATTAATATATTAATTATAAATTCTGTAAAGAAAATAACATATCTCAACTAAAAAATATTATATTAATATCTACCAATAGGTACATATTTCTAAAATTATCTTCTATTTTTTATGAAGCAGACAAATTAAAAAAATAAAAATTATTCTTCATCCTCTTCAAGCCCTAGATTAAATTCTTCTAGATTTTGCTCAAATTCGTCTTCTTCAGACATTTTAACTCCTCGTTTTTTTAATACAGAAACTTTAGACAAAAATACAAAAAGTTTCTAATTTTATAGAATATAAAGGGTATTTAAAGTTTTTTATTTTACTTTTATTATTTTTGAGAAGAGTAAAGTTTAAAAAGACAGGAGGTTTTCTATTTTTAATCTCAATTTTTCTGATTTCAGTTAATGTTATTAATTATTTATAATTTTTTTATATCAAAAACTTTCTGTTTTGTATTGATTTTGTGGTGTCAAGCAAAAGCAATTTACAATTTATATCAAAAAATCCTTTCGTCTTACCATGTCCTAAAGGGCATGGTTTGTTTGGATTTTTGGATGCAAGAAAATTCCTTTTGTTGTTTGGAATTTTCTGTACAGAAAATTTCCTTTGTAAGAAATTTTCTTGTCTCAGGAATAAAATTCCTGATGACCATCAAGAATTCAATTGTCAGAATTCTTGAGGTGTTCAAGAATTCCCACGCACTAAAGTGCGTGGTTTTTGAGAATTCTTGACATAATAAAAATTGCTTTTAGGAGCAAGAGATTTCTCTGAGTTTAATTTTTTCTGTGTTATAAGAAGATGCGCTCTCTGGATAATAAACACAAAAAGCTTTCGGTCGAAAGCCTTATAAACTTTAGATTTTTTAGATTATCAATAAATTTAAGAGATTAATTAAGAAAAAGATCATTATAATCTCATTTATTAGATTATAATCATGATTATTATATCCTTTCATATTTATTATGGATATGAATCAAAAAATAGAACGAAAAGCGATTAATAAAGTGAAAACAATAAGGATAACTAAAAAGTAAATAGTAATATCATTACAGCGAGGGGTATAGCCTATAAAACTAATAATTGAATATTAACTATTAAGTCAATAGCCTAACCAAAAATCTTTTTCTTAGTTCCCTCTAGAGAGATAAATGAATAAAAAGTATTCAAAAATTGATAAATTTCATAAATTAAATTGTATTAGCTTAGCTTCTATTTTTAATGTAAGAAATTTTAGGAGTTTGTGAATATGGCAAAGATAAGTCCTATGTCTATAAAATATATTATTCATGCAAAATTTGAAGCTAGCGGAGCAATTGAAAAACCAGACATAATTGGAGCTGTTTTTGGTCAGACAGAAGGTTTATTAGGAGAAGAATTAGAAATGCGGGAATTGCAGAAATCTGGTAAGATTGGAAGAATTGAAGCCAGCTTAAATTATGGAGATGGAAAAACTTTTGGAGAAATTGAAGTTCCGACCGCTATGGATAAAACAGAAACAGCAATAATTGCGGCTGCTTTAGAAACAATTGAAAGAGTTGGGCCAACAGACACTAAAATTACAATAGAAAATATAGAAGATGTTAGAGGGAGCAAAAGAGACTATATTCTTGAAAGAGCTAAAAAACTAATGGAGAATATAGAAAGTTATAATGAAATTGATGAAATGAGCGAAGAAATAAAAAATCATGTTAAAGTTTCAAGAATCCAAACTTATGGGACTGAAAATTTGCCTTGCGGAGACATTTCGGGAAATGAAATAATAATTGTTGAAGGAAGAGCAGATGTTATCAATTTGTTGAAAAAAGGAATTAAAAATGTTATAGGGATGAATGGAACAAAACTTCCAAAAGCTATCAAAGAACTGGCCAATGAAAAAGAAACTGTTTTATTTGTTGATGGAGATAGAGGAGGAGAACTAATAATAAAAAACGTAATCGAAAATGCAAATATCATTTATATTGCAATTGCCCCAGAAGGAAAAGAAGTTGAAGAGCTAACTGGAAAAGAAGTCTTACAAGCCTTAAGGAAAAGAATTCCTGTTGATGAATATTTCAGGAAAAAAAGAGGTAGCTATGATACTAAAATTAAAGAAAAAGAAATTACAGAAATTAAAAAATTGGGGTCTAAAGAAAAAGAAAAAATTAAAGAAGAGGTCGACGAATTAATTGGAACTAAAACAGCATTAGTTTTTAATGAAAACTTAGAAGTTATAAAAAAGTTGCCTATTGGCAAATTAATATCACTAGAAACAGACGAGCTTAATGAAGAACCCTATGTTATTGCAATTGATGGAACCGCGACACCAAGGATTATAGAAAGCTGTGAAAGACTTGGATGTAGTAATTTAATTGCAACTAATTTCGTTAGTTCTGATACAAATATTAATTTAGTAAGTATGTAATTCTAGGCGAAAGTTATAGTTTACTAAAAGCGAAGCAGTATATCTTTAATTAACCCAACTTAAGAAAATATTTCCATGGTACATTAAAGGTTGGTGAAAAAAAACAAAATAGCAAAATTTTAAAAGAAGAAAATCATACTTATAATAATAAAAAAGGTGAAAAATGAGGGTTGGATATTTTAAAGAAGAGATTTATGAACTTAGATCTAAAAGATACAAAAAGAGAATGCTTATAGCCATTGTAATTTTAATTGTTGGAATAATAGCTTTTTTTTTATATTTTAATGTTTTTGTTGCTAAAGAATGTAAAGAACTTAATTGTTATGAAAGAGCTTTATTAAACTGTAAAAAAATCTGGTTTATAAGAGAAGAAGATAATTATGTTTGGAGATATGAGATTTTAAAAGCAGTTGGTGAAGATGCATGTAATGTTGAGACAAGACTGTTAAAAGTAAATTTAGGAAAATTAAATGTTGAGGATTTGCAAGGAAAAACAATGGTATGCAAAGTGCAGAGGGTTGATGATATTTTTCCTGAAAAAGATATGTTGAGATGTAATGGCATTTTAAAAGAAGAACTGCAAGAAATTATCATAGATAGGATGCATAACTATCTTTTAGAGAATCTTGGAGAGATACAAGAAGGATTGAAGGAGATTTAGAGTTTATTAACTAATATAAATGACCAATAAATGTTATTCGCGTTCATCTACAAGATAAAGCAGATAAATTTCTTGCGGAGAATTTAAATATTATTATTCTGTTATTAATAAAACAAAGGTAATCATCTACAAAGATTTCCTGAGTCTTATTCATAGTCTACTAAAATTGATTATCAAGTTAAAAAAGAAATTCAACTCATAAATAAATAAAAAACTTATTAATATGGGAATAAAATTAGGCCCTGCTGGAATTGGCCCAGTTAAAGATATCGAAGAAACTTTTAGAAAATATAAAGAAGCTGGAATAGAAGCCGCTGAAATTCCTTTTACTTATGGCGTTTATATTAAAAAAGATCAGGATATAAAAAGGGTTAGAGAGGCTGCAGAAAAATATAACATTAAATTAAGTATACACGCTCCGTATTGGGTTAATCTTAACAGTAAGGATAAAAAGAAAATTGAACAAAGCAAGGAAAGAATTTTAAAATGTTGCGATGTGGGAGAAAAATTAGGGGCTTATATAGTTGTTTTTCATTCTGGCTATTATTCAGGAATGAAAGAAGAAGAAACTTATGAGAATATTAAAAACTCTATTTTAGAAATGATAGTAGTTATTAAACAAAAAAAATGGAAAATTAAAATAGCTCCAGAGACAATGGGAAAAGTAAATGTTTTTGGAAGCTTTGAGCAAATTTATAAATTACATAAGGAAACTGGCTGTGATTTTTGTATTGATTTTGCACATATTTTAGCAAGAGATAAAAAAGTTGATTATGAGAAAATAAAAGAATTATTTCCAGAGAAAAAATGGCATTGTCATTTTACAGGGATTGTTTATGGAGAAAAAGGAGAAAAACATCATAAAAAAACTGAAAAAGAAGACTGGAAGAATTTATTTGAAAATCTGCCAAAAGATAAAGAGATTATAATACTTAATGAAGCTCCTACTCCTGTTGAAGATGCTGTTGAGGGGTTGGAGATTTTGAATAATCTAACACATTAATGAAAGCAAATTGTCTAATTAAAAGATTATATTTTTTTGTTTTTCCTTTTCTTGCTTTTAAATGTGCAAGAAATAAATTTTCTCTGTGACAGAGGTTATTGTATAAATTCTTGTAAGTTTTCATTTAATAAAGCCCTAGTTCATAAGCTATTCCGAGCGAGGCATCTGAGCCGCTAGGATCCCCGTCGCAATAGAGATTAGCCCTATAGAAGCCCGTCCTGAACCCCGCGACATGATTTTCTCTTGGATACCAAAAGTAAATATTTTCTCCTTGTTTGTAATTTTGGTTTTTTGATTTTTTAGTTGCTAGACCTTGAGAATCTATTCCTGTAATCATTTCTAAATCTATATTATTATATCCAGAACCCTTTACAAACCCCGTATTTAACCATGACCATGCACCATTATTTATATGATTAATAGTTAAATGTTTGTAAATATCTTCTAATCTTTTTCCCCGAACTTAATTTCTCCGTGCATCATAAAGTTTAGATTTATTACTATAAGCATTTATTACATTTGAGAAATGCTGCATGAATATTTTTATAGTTGGTACTTGCAATCCTTGTTTTAATACTTTTTTATGGCTAGTTTCATAATTAAATCATTTAGTCCAGTCTGGCTCATATTCTGCAATTATGAAATTTGTGTTTGGAATTTGTAAATACTATTGAGAATTTATATTTGCTGTAGTTATTATCGGGCCTAGTTTAATTGTTGGATCTCTAGATTGCTCTTGTTCTTCCTGCTTTTTCAGCCATCTTTCATAAGCTCCATCTATTGGAATTCCTGCAAAATATTCTGGTTTTTTTGGTTTTAATCCTTTCTATCTTCTTGGTATACCTCAGTATCCTTTTTATATTGCTTTGATTGTTTTAATTTTCTTTTTGTTGCAGAATCAATTCTATTTAGAATTCTTTGGGCCCTTTCAGCATTTTTTTTACTTATATTTAATATAAATAAAATCTTTCTCAAAATTTCCTCATAAGTTTCTCTCTCATATTCCTTTAATCTATCTAGTCTTTCCTTGGTTTCTTGATGTATTTTTATTGTTGTTATATGTTTCATTTTGTTTTAAATTGATATCTATTGTTTATTTATGATTTTATTAATTTATCTTATTGGGGTCGTTAATCTATTTAGGATTCTTAAGCTTAGTTTATTTGATTATCTTATTAAACTAATTGGTCATTCCAGCTATTAATAAAATGGTATACCAAAGTCTACTATTTAAATCTTTCCAATATGTAATTATTTTATAGTTACTACACAATAGAAAAGTTTATAAAGCATGTTATGGTCATAAAATTAATTAAATTTTAAACCCTAACATGAAAAGCAAAATGAGAAAAACAGTTTTAAGTTTTTTACTGATGTTTTTTGTTATAGTTTTTGCTTTGAATACAGTTATTGCTCAGTTTGTTGATGTCACAGAGGTTGAAATTAATGGATTAACTGCATCACCTAATGACACTAGCCAAACTATTTCTGTAACTGCTTCTGAAACCATACCGGTTTTAGTTAAGTTTAAAGCACTAAAAAATGCTTCTGATGTAAAAGTTAAGGTTTACATTGAAGGTTTCAAAAATGAAGTTTCTGATGAAACTTCTAGGTTTCATGTAATCAAGGATAATACCTATATTAAGAGATTTTCATTAACAGTACCTTCAACTCTAGACTTTGATGAACTTACAGAAGAACTTAGATTACTAGTAAGAGTTAGTGCTAGAGGGCAGGATTCAGATGAAGTTTTTGTTCCCTTGGAAATCCAAAGAGAACTTCATAGCTTGAATCTTTTGTCTGTTGACTTAACTAACGTTGTTGTTTTAGGAGACAAAGTTACAGTTGACGTTGTCATTGAAAATAATGGCAATGAAAGATTGAATAATGTGTATGTTAAGGCTTCTATCCCTAGTTTAGGAATAAGCAGGATAGTATATGCAGGAGACCTTGCTTCAGAGCAAGATGTAAGTGATGACGATATCAATGATGCTGTGAATAAGGTAGTCTATCTGACTATACCTAAGAACACGGTTCCTGGAAACTATGAATTAGAAGTTGAGGCATATAACTATGACGCAAGTTCAAAAGCAACTACAAGAGTGGTTATTGAAGACGTTAAAACAGGAGTGTTGTCAAGTACAAGTTCAAGAACAATTGCTCCGGGCCAAGAAACAACTTTTGACCTTGTTTTAGTGAATCCAAGTAACCAGATAGTTGTTTATACAATTATTCCAGAAGAATCTAAAGGTGTTCTTGTAGACGTGACTGAGCCTGTTGTAGTCGTTTCAACAGAGTCAAGCAAAACTGTAAAAGTCAGAGTAAAAGCTACAGAAAATGCTGAAGAAGGAACTTATATAGTGACAGTGAACGCTAATACTGAAACTGGAATGTCAAAACAAGTTAAGTTCAGTGTTAATGTACAAAAACTTTCTAAAATTACGGGGGCTGTTACCGATACTACTACTAATACAACAGTAATACTTACAGTGGTTTTAGTTGTTATTTTCGTAGTCTTGTTAATAATCCTTATAGTATTACTGTCAAGAAAGCCTGAAACTGAAGAAGCTGAAACAAGCTACTACTAAACTAATTTTTTATTTTTATTTTTTGTATTTTTAGCTTGTCTCTATCTTTCTTTTTATATTTCTCTTTATTTTTTAAAATTAAAAGAATAGAAAAGGTGTTAGCTTGCTAGAGAATTCTTTATAAAGCAAGATAACCTTAAACAACTAATAATAGAAATAATAATAAATGTATAGCTATTAAAATTTTGAATAAAGACGATGAATCTTGAAAATAAAGTTAAATGGGCTGAAAGAAAGGATAGAGATAAAGATCCTATTGAGTTTTTTAAAGAAAATTATCCAGGAATGACAAGAAGTAAGTTAGCAAAAGAAGATCAGAGTTTGTATCTGACATTATGGAAAGAGAGATTATTGGAAGAGGTTTCTATTGCTAGCAGATTTGGACAAAATCCTTTAAACTATTACAAACAACATTATAAAGGATTGACAAGAGGCCAGTTAAAAGAAAAAGATCCAAGTTTGTATCAGGTATTATGGAAAGGCGGGTTGTTAAAAAAAGTGCCGTTGAAGAGAAGAAAATAAAATAATAAAAATAAGATGATTTATCTAAATAATTGGATAACGAATTATATTTTTTCATCACAACTATTTTTATAAAAATCAGAGAGATTAATAATTTATCCAGTTCAGAGCAATTTTATTTGTTTTGGCTATTTTAATAATAATGAAATTAATAATATTAAGCTAAATAAGGGAATAAAGTTCTGAAGCGGTCAAAAACTGGTCTATAAAAAATGATACTAAAAAAACTGGTAATTGAGAACTTAAGAAGCTATAAATATCAAGAGATTATTTTTCCAAAAGGAGCTATATTGTTATCTGGTGATGTTGGCTCAGGAAAAACAACAATTCTTTTGGCAATTGAATTTGCTCTTTTTGGCTTACAGCCATCACAAAAAGCAAGCGCTATTTTAAGAAATGACGCTGAAACAGGAAGAGTTATTTTAAATTTTGAAGTTGAAGACAAAAATGTAATAATTGAAAGGACTTTAAAAAGAAGCAAAAAATCTATCTCCCAAGAATATGTTAATTTAATAATTAATAATGAAAAATTTGAAGAAAGTATTACAGAAATTAAAACAAAAATACTCAAACTGCTAAATTACCCTTCTGAATTTGCAAAAAAAACAAATTTATTGTATAAGTTTACAGTTTATACTCCCCAAGAAGAAATGAAACAAATTGTTTTAGAATCAAAAGAGGTTAGACTTAATATCCTAAGGCATGTTTTTGGTATAGACAAATACAAAAGAATTCAAGAAAATACTAATATCTTAAGGTTAAGATTAAGAGAAAAAATAAGAATTAATGAAGCATTATTACAAAACCTGGATAAGATTAAGGATAATTTAAAAGAAAAAAAGATACTTCTTGTAAAATTAAAGGAAAATAAAAAGAAATCTGAAGAAGGATTTGATAATAAATTTGGGACAAGAATTTTAAAGGAAAGATCAGTGAAGGAAATTCAAGATAAAATTAATGAAAAAAAATCTTTAGAAACAGAGAAAGATAAATCCAATATATTGATTCTTGAAAAAAAACAGCAAATCTCAAACTACGATAAAAATCTTGCTTTTATTGAACAAGAAATAAATGAACTATCAAAATTCAAATTAAATGAAACAGAATACGGTTCTTTGGTTAGAATGATTGAATTTCAAAAAAATAAAAATGAGGAGATTCAAAAAGAATATGTTGAGATAATCGGAAACCTAAGGTCATTAGAATCTAAAAAGTCAGAAACAGATACTCTGATAAAAAAAATTTCTGGATTAGAAAAATGTCCTACATGCCTTCAACAAGTTTCAGAGTTATATAAAAATATTATCCTTGAAAATGCAAGAAAAGAAATAGATTATATTAACACTAAAATTTTACAGCATGATAAAACCAAAAAAGAATCAATTTCTAAAATAGAGAAAATTAAAGATGAAATAAATAGTTTTAATAAGAAAAAAACTGAAATGGAGGGTTTAAAAATTAAACTAGAGAATGCCAAAGAAAAATTTAATAGAGTTAAAGATATTAAACTCCAAAAAAAATCATTAGAAAGAGATGTTTCATTGTTAAACGACCAAGTTTCAAGGATTGAGAAAATAATAAAAGATTATGAAAAATATGATAAAATTTTTGAAAACAGAACAAAGGAACTTGAAGAAGCAAAAAGAGAAGAGAATAAAGCCGCAATTATAAAGGCTGAAATAAATAAAGAAATTCAGTTTTTAGAACAGCAAATAAACGAAAAAAGAGAAGAGGTTAAAGAAAAAAGCAAACTAAAAAACCAAACAGAAAAAATAAAAAACTTAGAATTCTGGGTTTCAGAAAAATTTTTAAATATTATTTTATCTACTGAAAAAAGTGTTATGATAACATTAAGGCAGGAATTTTCAAATATTTTTTCAAAATGGTTTTCGGTGCTTGTTTCAGATTCTTTAATAGCTAAACTAGATGATGACTTTTCTCCTAAAATAGAACATCGAGATTATGAATTAGAATATAGTTTTTTGTCTGGAGGAGAAAGAACAGCTATCGCACTTGCTTACAGACTAGCTTTAAATCAGATTATTAATTCTTTACTAAGTAACATAAAAACTTCAAAGATAGTTATTTTAGATGAGCCCACTGATGGATTTTCGGCCCAACAATTAGAAAAGATGGGGGAGGTTTTAGAACAACTTGATACCGAACAATTAATATTAGTAAGTCATGAACAAAAAATGGAAGATTTTGTTGATAATATAATAAGAATAAGAAAGGAAAATAATGTTAGCTGGGTTGCGTGATGGTTTTTAATTAATAATTAAAATAATTTATTATGTGAGTCTAAGAATTTTTTTTAATACGTTTAGGTTTTTTAGGGATAAATGAAAAAATCCAATTCCAAAAGCTTTATAAACCCTAGCTACCAAGAAATATTATAAATTCTAAAAGAATTAAAATAATTAATTAATAATTTTTAAGATAGTAATTAATAATGAAATAATATCGTCAGGACTTCTAGCTATGAGGTTCTAACTTGATAATAAAAAAAATTTAATAAAAAATGGAGCAAGAATTAAAAAACAGCGTTCTTAAATCAGGGACAACTATAATCGGAGTTGTATGCAAAGATGGAATTGTGATGGGTTCTGATAGACAAACAACTGCCGGCAATTTAGTTATGAGCAAAAACACACAAAAAACAGTCCAAATTAATGACTATATTGTTTTAAGTGGAACAGGCAACGCTTCTGATATTGAAATGCAAAAAAAAATAATCGCGGCAGAGTTAAGACTTAAACAATTAAAAAGTAAAAAAAGACCTAGTGTAAGAGAAACTGCAAATTTAATTGGAACGATGACTTATAGAAACATTAGACAGTTTACAACTATTCCATCAATTGTAGGAACTTTAGTTGCTGGAGTAAATGAAGATGGAACAACAGAACTTTACTCTATAGAGCCTGCTGGAACTGCACTAAAAGTTGAAGACTATGACGCTAACTTTGGATCCGGAATGCCTTTTGTTTTAGGTTTATTAGAAAGAGAGTATGATAAAGGCATAGATACAAAAAGAGGTGTAGAATTAGTTGTGGAAGCCGTAAAATCCTCAACTCAAAGAGATATAGGAAGCGGTTATGGAATAGATGTTTTTGTTATAAAAAAAGAAGGCATTAAACATGTTGTGGCTCAAGAAATTACTCCAGAATATATAAACAAACTTGGGAATAAGAGATAAAAGTAATAACTATTTAAAATTGATCAAAAATAGATGATACTTCTCAATCAGAAGTTCAAGTCTTTAAACAGATAATAAAATTATATTAATAAAAAGAATTTTTGAAACTTAGAAGATTATTAAAACTTATAATAAAAATCTGTTAATTAACATATAGTTCATTATAAAGGGGATTCAAAAAGATAGCTAGTGATTATATTTCATCGTCATTTTATAAATTTAAATTGAATTATATAACTAATTAAATACAAACAGTAAAAATGTCAGACATTCTAAAAGACATACAGAAAGAGTTGCCTAAAGTCATAAGTAGTGCAAATTTTGAAGCAGCAAATATAGTTTTATATACAGATAACGCTGAATTTTTTAAAGATAACAAAGGCAAGATAAAAGAGCTTGTAAATAAGTTTAAAAAAAGAATTGAACTAAGAGCTGACCATAAATTGCTTAAGGAGCAGGAAGAAGTAGAAAAAGTAATAAGAGAAACAGTTCCTCAGGAAGCTGAACTGAAAAAAATTTTATTTGATCCTCAGAGAGGTATTGTTGTCATTGAAGCACAAAGACCGGGGTTAGTTATTGGAAAATCAGGATTAATATTAAAAGAAATTAAAGAAAAAACTCTTTGGACTCCCCAAATACAAAGAAGTCCTGCAATAGAATCAAAAATAACAGAAAATATTAGGGAGGTTTTATATCAAAACAACAATGCCAGAAAAAAATTTCTAAATTCTGTTGGTAAAAAAGTCTATAAAGAATGGAATCCTGAAAAAATAGAAGAGTGGGTTAGAGTTACTTTTTTAGGTGGTGCTAGACAGGTAGGAAGAAGTTGTATTTTGCTTCAAACTCCCCAAACAAAAATTCTTTTAGATTGTGGAATTAATGTAGCTGCAAAAGGAAAAGAAAAATTCCCATATTTAGATGCTCCTGAGTTTAAGATAAATGAATTAGATGCTATTGTACTTAGTCATGCTCATCTGGATCATTCAGGATTGGTTCCTTATTTATTTAAGATGGGCTACGGGGGTCCTGTTTATATGACTGCTCCTACAATAGATCTGGCAGCTATACTTGCTTTAGATTTTATTGGAGTTGCTTATAAACAAGCTGCAACTCCTTTATTTTCTTCAACAGATGTAAAAGAAATGGTTAAACATACAATTTGTTTAGATTTTAATGAGGTTACTGATATTGCTCCTGATGTGAGATTAACATTCTACAATGCTGGTCATGCTTTAGGGTCTGCACTAGTTCATCTTAATATTGGAAATGGGGCACATAATTTAGTTTACACTGCAGATTTAAAATTTATAAGAACTAGACTCTTAGATAGAGCTGTTTCAGATTTTCCAAGATTAGAAACTATGATAATAGAATCTACTTATGGTGGGAGGGATAATATAATGCCACTTAGAGAAGATGCAGAGACCCAGCTAGTTAAAGAAATTAAAGAAACAATTGAGAAAAATGGCAAGGTGTTGATTCCTGAGTTAGGATTAGGGAGAGCTCAAGAAACTATGTTAATCTTAGAAGAAGCAATAAGAGAAAGCAAACTTCCAAAAATTCCAATCTATATAGATGGAATGATCTGGGATATTAATGGAATTCATACAGCTTATCCAGAGTTTTTAAACAGCCAGGTAAGAAGAGATATCTTTCAAAATAAAAATCCGTTTGTTGCAGATTTTTTTAAAAGGGTTGGAAGTGCTGCTGAAAGAAAAAATGTGATTGAAGGGGGACCTTGTGTTGTTCTTGCCACCTCGGGTATGTTAGTTGGAGGAGCAAGTGTTGAGTATCTTAGACATTTTGCTTCAAACAAAAAAAATAAGATATGTTTTGTTTGTTATCAAGGAGCCGGGAGTTTAGGAAAACAAGTTCAAGATGGGATTAAACAAGTTAAAATGAATGCAGAGGGTAATGAAGAGACAATTGACGTTAATATGGACATTGTTACTATAGATGGATTGAGTGCTCATGCCAGCAGAAATGAACTGTTGAATTATGCAAATAAGACCCAGCCAAAATCTACAAAAATTATACTTAATCATGGAGAGTTAAGTAGATGCCTGGATCTAGCCAGCTCTATTTATAAACTGCACCATATTGAGACAAATGTTCCTAAAAATTTAGAGACGATAAGGTTGAGATGAATCATTATCCTGATTAAATAATATGGACTAAATTCAGATAATTTTGTTAATTAACTCTTTAGGCGTATAATTTAAATACCTAATTTCTTTTTTCTATTAAAGATAGTTTTATTATTGATAAATAGATTAATATAAAACAACAAATCAAGCGAGAGACGTTCCTCTTTATTATTAGAAGTTATCAATTAAAAATTAAGATTACTAATAAAAAAATGAAACACAGCAAAAATCAAAGATGAAACACAACATAAAAATAACCGCTATTCTAATAGTTATGTTTATTGTAACTCAATTAATTGGATTATTTGTTGTTTCTGCTTATGTTAATGGATTGGAACTTCCTTATGGAATGGAACCTCCTAAAGAAGTTAAAGAAAAGCCGCAGGGTCCTGAGATTATTTTTGCGTTTATAATAGCAGTTCTTTTCTTTTCTTTATTAATTAAATTAAATGCAGAGACTTTTATTAGAATCTGGTATTTTGTTGTAACAGTACTGGCTTTAGCTTTAGCTATAAATGTATTTTTATTTAAATTAAATTTTATTTATAATACCTTTTTTGCTTTGTTAGTGGCTATTCCTCTAGCTTACATCAAAATTTTCAAAAAATATATTATAGTGCACAATTTTACAGAATTATTAATTTATCCAGGAATTGCAACGGTTTTTGTTCCTTTACTTAATGTTTTATGGATAGTAATTTTACTGCTACTTATCTCTATTTATGATATTTGGGCTGTCTGGCATTCAAAATTTATGCAAAAAATGGCTGAATTTCAAATTAATAAACTGCAATTATTTACAGGATTTTTTGTGCCGTATGCAGATAAAAAACAAAGACAGAAAATTAAATTAATAAAACAAAAATATGCTAATAATACTAAATTAATGGAAAAGCAATTTAAAAAATCCAGAATAAAAGTTAATCTTGCTATTTTAGGCGGTGGAGATATAATTTTTCCAATAATAACTGCAGGAATTTTTTATAAATTTTTTGGGTTGCTCCCAGCTTTAATTATAATGTCAAGCGCAACAATTGCTTTAATTTTCTTATTTCTTTTGGCGAGAAAAGGCAAATTTTATCCTGCCATGCCATTTATCACAATTGGATTGTATTTAGGGATGATTTTGAGTTGGGTGGTAGTTTGAATAAAAAAGAAAAAATCTTTTTAAATTAAAGGACTCGCTTTACTGTACGGATATCCTAATGGTAGATGATTAATATTTTTCTTTTGTCCTATTAAATCAAGCATGAATTTATCTTCAGGACATTTTCCACAACAATATTCAAAATACAATCTTCCATTTGTAATTACAACTAAAGGCAAATATCTATTTTTTGTTGCGTTCAAGAGAGGTCTGTCTTAATCATAAAGTAACAACAAAGGAAAGGTTTAAATACTCTTATTTTCACTATTATATATTAGTAAAATTATATTTAAGGAAAAGTTAAAATGAAAAAAACAAAAACCAAGAATGTAGGGCTAACAAGCTTAAGAAATAATTTAGAGAAACTTTTAGGAGATGTAGAAGAGACAAGTATAGACCACTACGATTATAACAAAGATGAGCTTAAAGGCATTTATCTTTTAGGCGAGGGATATGATCATATAACTTATCCAGGAACCGCTCATGTTAGACAATACAGATTGTTTAAAGATGGTATTCTTAAAATAAGTATTTTCATGGACGAGGAATCTAGCCATATAGAAAGTACAATGTTATATACTATTCCACAATTTTTAAATTATTTAAAACATCAATATAAAGAATCCTTACCTCAATTTCATCAATATATTAATAAAATCAGAAAGAAAATAAACAAACAAAATGATAATGAAACAAGAATTAATTAAGAAAGTTAGAGATTACTTTGATCTTAACATTTATGAAACTAAAGTTTGGCTAGCTTTGCTTAGCAAAGGGATTTCAAGCGCTGGTGAAATTGCAGAAATTTCTGGAGTTCCAAGAAGCAGAACATATGACGTTTTAGAAAGTATTGAAAAAAATGGATTTGCTATAATGAAATTAGGAAAGCCAATTAAATATATAGCTGTTAAACCAGATATAGTTATTGAAAAACTAAAATCAAATGTTTTAAAAAATGCCAACGAAAAAATTGAGAGCATTAAAAAATTAAAAGATAAGGATGAATATAAAGAATTAAAACTGTTGCATAGTGCTGGAATTAAACCGATTAAACAAGAAGAAATTTCTGGAGCTGTAAGAGGAAGATTAATTATCTATAGTCATCTTAAAGAACTTTTAGAAAACGCAAAGAAAGAAGTAGTTATTTGCACCTCTGTTCAAGAATTAAACGTAAAGTCAAGATTTTTTTCTTTAATATTTGAAAGATTAAGAAAAAATAATGTTAAAATTAAAGTTGCTCTATCTGGAGATGAAAAAGAAGTTAACAAAATAAACAAAAAACTTAAAATTAATGCTAAATTCATTAATGTTGATGCAAGATTTTTTGTTGCCGATAATAAACAAGTACTGTTTATTATTTCAAAGGATAATGAAGAAGAAATTGCCATTTGGTTAAATACTCCTTTTTTCGTTTCAACTCTAACTTTTATGTTAGAGCAAGCGGTGAAAAGTTAACAAAAAATTTAAATAAATGATTATCAATGATTTAAAATGAAAAAAGAAATAGATAACTCAAGAAGAATAGAAATATATAATCCAATTAAACAACCAGTTAGCTATGCTATTTTATATGGGTTTGTTCCTGAATTAAGAGAGCCTTTAAGACAATATAGTTATAATTTTATTAAAGCTGAGAAAAGAATGAGAGATTATGAATTAAAATAGATAAATACTCTCTAATAGTTTAAATAAAAAACTAATTTCTAGATAAATTATATGATTAACTAAAAATCTGTTAACTTTATATAATTCTTATTTAATTAGCTCAAAATTTACCAATCTCCTCGCTTAATTCTCTTATTTTATCCTTAGTAATTTTTTACCATTTGGTAATATTAATTACTTATACTTTTTACTCCCATCTCTTCAATAATTTTTTTATCTTTTTTCAGAAAATTTTTAAACCAGTGATTAAATGTTGAATTATAAGTTAACTTTGCATATACAAACCCCTTTTTTATAAAAGCTTTTTGATGAGCTTTCTTAAAATTTGTCAAATTATTAATTGAGGATACTGGAGGTCCTTTAACAATATTTGATTTCTTTTTATTTAAAACAAAATAAAAATTAGCTATATTTTTTTCTTTATTATACTCAAAACCAGATTTTTTAATATCAAAAGTTTTTTTTAACCTTGAAATAAAAAAACCAAAAAACTTCTTGCTTTTAGTTCCTGAAATATCTCCGGCTTGTTTATTTGTCTTAATTTTAACAATTTTTACATTTTTGTATTTTCTAAAATTCTCAAAAACCGGTTTTTTAATAAAAAATTTATAGCTTGGAGATTTTAAAAAACTCTTGCACGCATTTTGAAACTTAATTAAAGTTTCTTTTGATAGACTAGAAACCGTGTTTCTTTCTTTAAATGTCGGGTCTATTAAAATAATAGAACTAATTTTCGCTTTATTTATCTCTTCCATAATATTTTTATTTTTGTAAAATTTAGCATCATCAATTACCAGTATTTTTTTAAAATCTAATTTAGAAATTTCTTTTATAAAATTTAAAAAACTTTTATAGTGACAAACTAACAGCTCTAAAGCATAGCCAGAAAAGCCTTTAATATAGGATTCTGCACCATAGCAATCTTGTCCATGAGCAAAAGATTTAGCTAATATAATCTCATCAACAAGTTTTTTATTATTTTTTATTTTTTTCAAAACATAATTAACATGAAAATAGCTTAAATCTGTAACATTAATAGAGTCTTCTGGCTTAGAGATTTTTAAAACAGGAATTATCTCTATAATAATACCTTTTCTTTTGATCTGATAGTAGTCTCTAGAGCCGTGAATTTTCTTTGCATTTGGTAGAATCTCTTTTAATCTTGAAATATTCTTTTGTTCATTAATTCTGACAAAGACATCAATATCATAAGCGTCTTTTTTTACTAAAGTGTTTTTTGCTAAACTCCCCCCTATAAAAACCTCCCCATTTATTTTTTTATTTTTTAATTTTTCTCTAAATTCTTCGCTAAATTCTCTGCCAACTTTATTTATTTCATGAACTTCAGCCTCGCTGAGTTTAATTAATTCTAGCTGTTCTTTGAGAATTTTTTGAATTTTTGAATCCATAACTTCTTGTTAATTCTTATTTATTTTTATTAATTAATTTTATTAATAATAATCTTATTTGGACTTATGGGTATCAACTATAACTAGTAGTAAGGATAGCTATTAGCTTTTAAATTACCAATATTTATGTTAATTAAAAATAACCATTTTTCTGATAACTAAAAGAAAGTAATTATTTAAATCTTATTCTAACTCTATTAATTGTTTGCTTTTTTCTTGGTTGCCTTCTGATTTTTTATTGTCTTCGACTTCTTTATTTTCTTCGTTCTCTTCTTCATCCTCTTCATCATCATTCACGTCTATCTTTTCATTATCCTCTTCTTCATCTTCGTCTTTAATTTCACTAAAAGGATTAACCTGACTGACTGGCTTTGCTTTGATTTCAACTCCCTTTGTCTCTAAAGAAGATAAGTCTATAATATATTTTCCCTCTCCTAGCTTGTAAATTAAAGGCCGGTTTTTAGAAAACAAACTCACAATATCTATTTCAAATTTTCCTGGTTTTATTACTTTTACAGATTCTAGGTCTAAAATTACCGGCTCGTCTGGTTTTTCATCCATTCCAGTTAATTCTCTAATATCTTTTTCAATTTGGTCTTTGTCCGCTTTTTCCAACTCCGTCATTACTTCTCTAACTTCTCTTTTCAGCTGGTCGAGTTTTTCTTGTTTTATATAATAAAAAAACCTACTTCCACAATTACAACCCTTTAAAAGCTCTTTAGAAGCATCTAAATAAATTTCTCCGCATCTTGTACATTGGTGGGGCATTTTAAACGGCTTTTAGTTTAAGTCAAGAAGTGACATTGACAATCATCACAAAACTTATTTGCTAGATTTTATATTATTATTAATTATCAATTATTTGTTGAGGATTGGTTCAAGTCTAGCACTTCTTTTTCATATTATTTTATTAATTAATTAATTATTTAAGGTTATATGTTTATTATTATAACTATTTGTTAAAAACAAGAGTTCCTATCTAAAATAAGTTATAACTTAATAGTGGTTATTATAGAAAGGTTTATAAATCCCAATTCCTAAGACATTTCATGACAAACGACCATGTAAAATTAATACCAAGGGAAATAAGGGAAGCAAGTTTTCCTATAGCTAGTTTTCTATCAGAAGAAGAACAAGTAAAGTACGAAGATTCTATTAAACAATTTAGAGGAAAAGCTTATGATTCTCTAAATATTCCTATAGAAGGATCAAATTTATTCAAGGTTCTTTGGTTAAATCAGATAGGTATTCCAACTGCAACACTATCCGAATTAAAACAAGCAATTGACAATGGCATGGATTTAATAGTCCATTATGAAGATGCTCCTTCTGTTGTATTAAGAAGCAATGGAGATTCTTATGAGCCAAATGATTATCTAGCTAGCTCACTTGCTGAAGTTATAAATGAAAGAGAATTTGAACATTCTTTGATTTTAAATGGATTAGAATTAAAAGCAGATGAAAATTCAGATTATGGTCTAGTTTTAGTTCCAGGAGAAAAATTTGAGAAAATCGAAGCACCTGATTTTGATTATATAAATAATAGAAAAAGATTTTCAAGAATTAATCCAGATTATACTATAGAATGGAATGAACAAGGAAACAAGACACTTTATTCAAGAAATAAGAGTTTGTCTAGGTTTTCCGTGGCCGGTGATCTGGATTTGGACTCTTACACCGTTCATCTTGCGTACTCAGACAGTTTCGGTAGGGTGGTTGTTGTAAGTTCCGGAGGGGCAAAAAATTTTGATGAATATCTATCAAAATTAAAAGAAGAAAGAGACAAACAAAAAGTAGAATTTGGTGTAAGATTTGAAAGAGCAATGAATCATTTAAAACCGGAAAATTATAAAAAATAAATTAAAGGAAGAAAAATGACAAAAACATACAACATTCAAGATTACGAAAATTTAAGAAAAAAAATTAGATCAGAACGAGAACTTAAAGGGGAATCTAAAGAAGAAGTTATTTTAAGTTATCATGAGCATTTAAAAAATCCAGTTAATGAAGCAATTGTAACAGATTGGCTTCTGATGAAATTGAAAACAAAACTAGATTATATAAAGATTATGATTTAGCTGTTGGCTCAATAAAAGCTTCTCAAAGTAATAAAAAATTACTTGAAAATGAGATATATAACGAACCACAGGATTATGTAGATGATAAGTATTTGGATGAGATATAATATTTAAAAGATTTTATGAAAAAAAACAGGGCAAATAGTTTTATATATAAAATTACTAGAAACCCAATAACTTTAAAAACTTTATTTCTTTAATAAATTTATGGAATCTCAGATAACAAACTAAAAAATTATAGAAAAACTAAGAGAAATAGAGAGAAGCATGGTAACTAAACAAGAATTGGAACAAGCTCTTGACACAATCGCTGTTTTATCTAATGAAGAAACTATGAGGCAAATTAGAGAGAGTGAAAATGATATCACTATAGGTAGATTCAAGGAGGTAAATTCTATTGAAGAATTATGAGATAGAAAGTTATAGTAACAGAGGTTTTTTCTAGAGAATTTAAAAAACATAAAAGAGACTCAGAATTTGTTAAAGCCCTAAATAACAAAATAAAAAGATTTCAAGAAGACCCTGAAAATATTGGTGGGTATCTCGCTGGCAATCTTCATGGTTATAAATCCACAAGAATTCTCAGTAAGTACAGGTTAATTTTTAAAATTATTCATGACAAAAAATAGGTTTATTTAATTGCAATTGATAATAGAAAATTTTACTATAAAGGATTCACTTCATCATGACTTCTAATTTCGTTGGATCTTTTTTCATTTCTTTAACTATCGATGCCGGTCCAATGATAGTTATTGCGTCTTGCTGGCCTGAAATTGCCTTCGCCAAACCAAATCTTATCTTATCAAAAAAACCTTTATAATTATTTCCAGAAATAACAGCTAATTCTATTCCTTTAAATCCTTTAATATTATCAATCATTATCATAGTATCTTCAATTAATCTAGTTTCTTCTTCAGGCCTTAGCCTTCCTTGCAATACAATAACTTTGTTATCTAAAATAATTTTCAATAATTTCTTAATTCTTTCTATCCCCCCTAGTCTTGCAACTTCACTGAAAGGAACAAAATGCAAAGTAAAACCTCTTTTAATTTTCTTGGCCATTTTCACTCTCTTTTTATTTATATTCTGTAATTTATATATTTAAATGTTATTTATTTGGTTTTAGTAATTTGTAATTTAAATAAGCCGGATTTATCTTACTTAAAGCTAGACTTCTCTTGCTTAATTTATTTATTATTACAGTAATTGATCTTACTATTTTGTTCATTATTATAATCTTATGAATTAAGTTTTTTTTGCCAATCTAAAAACTGACTCATAAAATTCGTCCATGTTTTTTCCGTATTTGGCTGAAACCCCAACTACCTCAAATTCAGGAAAAGCAGCTTCTATTCTTTTAATATCAGCTTTTCTCAAATCAATTTTATTAGCAGCGATTAAAACCGGTATTTTTCTAGCAACTAAATTTCCAATTATTGTAATATTAACTTGAGAATAAGGATTTTGTGTTGCATCAAGAACAACAATGACTGCATCCATGTCATCTAGCCATTTAATAGATTCTATAACTCCCTGAGTCGCTTCTTTGGCTCTTTTTTGGGCATGTTTCTTCTCTATTTTCATTTTTACAAAATCTTCATAATCAATTTTGGTGGCAATACCAGGAGTATCAACTAATTTAAACCTTAAGGTTTTTTCTTTATATTTAATTTCAACCTCTTCTTTAAACTGAACGTTTCTTGTTTCGTGTGGAATTTTACTAACTGTTCCTATCTCTTCTCCTGTCCAATCTTTACATATTCTATTTGCAATACTAGTTTTTCCAGCGTTCGGCGGGCCATAGAATCCCAAGCTAATCTGTTTCTTTCTTTTGAAAATTGCATTAAATAACCTTTTTGTAAAATCTCTAAGTATTCTTATAACCATAAAATAAGTATTGAAATTTTGTTTATTAATGTTTCTATAATTAAACATAATAATATTTTAGATGTTTTGAATTCACCAAGATTATTTATCCCTTATAGTCAACGGCTTTAATCTTTCACTATAAATTAATATTATAAGGATTTTTAGCTATTTTAATTTATTAAAGTTAGTAAATATATTAAATGAAGAAATGTAGTAAGAGCCTTTGTGTTTTTACTTTCTCAGATAAGTATTAACTATTAAATAGTATAACGCATTGTTGCGTTGTCGGGTGTTTTAGATAACTTTTTAAGTTAGTTTTCAATAACTAAATTTATGAATGATTTAATAAGAATTGGTTCTGAAACGGCTAAGGGTGGTTTCGCTAATGAAAAGGTAATAGCGAAGAAATTTGATAAGTGGAAAAAAGATAAGGAAGCTCAAAAATGGCTCAAAATAATGGGTTACAATTTAGATGAGATAAAAAAGGTTGAGGCAGTTATTTTACATGGACATAAAACAGACGTTCAAATAAAAGTTACAATTACTATTAAACAAGCCATTTCTGTCCAGAACTTAACAATAAAAAAAACTAATGATGATGCAGATTTTAACCAGATAGATAAAAGGTGGGTTAAAAATTATATAGAATTATGGAATATTCCAGATAATATTATCAATCTTTTAGAGATTTTTTGTGGTAAAATATCTCCAAAACAATTACTAAAAGAAGGAAAGATAACTAAAGATAAATATAAAAAATTGAGAGATAAAAGAAGATTTTTCATGGATGAATTTGAAAAGAGGCATCAAAAGGCAATAATTGATTTCTTTACAAAAAATAAATTGTTAGTTGTTACTGACATCTTAAAAGGTAGGGGACAATTTGCGGCTGATTGGATGTTGGTAACAAGATATGATAAGAAGAAAGACGAGACAAGTTGGGTTTTAGCCGATATTAATAAAGCTATGAGCATTTTTGGAGAAGGGGATATTAAAATAAGCCCAAGGGGAAGTATTTCTATTGGGAGAATTACTTTACAAAGAAAAGGTGGAGATGGCGGTCGAGAAACTGGAAAGATGTTACAATTCAAAATAAAACCCTGTGATTTATTTAGATATTAGTCTTATAAAATTAAACGCTTTTATTGTAGGTGAGGTTTTATTCTCTTATTTGCTTCTTCCCAATACTCTTTACTGATTTCAGAACCTATAAATTTTCTGCCATTTAACAGAGCCATTTTAGCAACTGTTCCAGAGCCAATCATGGGGTCGTAAACTAAATCTCCTTCTTTGCTCCATGAGAGTATATGGTCTTCTGCTAATTTTTCAGGAAAAATAGCGGGGTGTCCATTATTAGAAGTTCCTACAGGAATTTCCCAAACATTATTCCTTTTTTTATAATCTCCAACGACAAAATCAGGCACAACGTCTCTTACACCATTTGCATGTTTTCTTGCACCCTTAACTTTTTGTCCTTTTAGTTTTGTTGGAATATCTTTAATTAAATTAATTTTTTTCATCTTGCCTTTAGAAAAAACAAACATATATTCAAAACTCTGGCGATAACAGAAATTTGAGCCAAAATTAAAACTATTTGGTTTAAACCAAATCATAGTATCATGTAAATTAAATCCTACTTCCTTAAAATAAAGTGCCTGCTTGAAAGAAGAACCTGTCTCGTCTCCTTTTATTGTTGCATCACCTACAACCCATACTAATACCCCTCCCTCTTTCGTTACTCTATACAATTCCCTTGCTATTTTTTCAAATTCAAAAGTGTATCCATTATATTCCCTTAAATCGTCATAAGGGGGAGATGTTATAGTTAGGTCTATAAAATTATCTGGCATCTTCACCATAGTTTTAAGACAATCTTCATTAAATATTTTATTTATTTCCATTTTACTCACTTCTTATTATTTCTTCTTGGGGTATCCCAATATGGAGATTTACACGATGGACATACTTTCGGCTTTTCTTTTATATCGTTAGGTATCCATTCATGATTACATCTTTCGCACCTGAAACCTTTTTTAGTTATTTCTACTAATGGCATACTAAAACTATACTTCTAAAGTATATAAATCTTTTGTTATATACTCCAGAATAGAAATGTTTATATACTTATATACCTTGAGAATAATATACATAAGAGGTATATAGAATGAACCTAGAAATAATTTGTGAAAAATGCAACGGAAAGAACATTAAGAAAGGTGGAGTTAGAGAAACAAAAAATAGAGGCCGTGTTCAAAGATACAAGTGTAAAGATTGTTCTCATAGATTTTCAATAGACGATGGTTTTTGGAAGATGAAAAACCACGAGGATAAAATAACTGCTTGTATGAATATGTATTATGCTGGAATGTCATTAAGAAAAATACAAGAACACTTACAGATGTTTGCTCCTAAAAATTCTCATTATTCTACTATTTACCGATGGATTGTAAAGTATGCAAATATGATAAGCACATTAACAGATAATTTACAAATACAATCTGGGCAAGAGTTAATGTCTGACGAAATGGAATATCATAGATTAGGAGAACAGAATTGGTTTGTAGATGTTATGGATACAGAAACTCGGTTTGTGGTTGCTTCTGATTATATGAAAAGCAGAACCATAGAAAATTTAACAAGAGTTCTAAAACATGGAAAATTTGCAACAGGCGAACAGGTTAAAGTAATTACAACAGACGGACTAAAAGGTTATCCAAGAGTTTTAAGAAAAGCATTTGGCGTTAATAATAAATTCAAGATTAACCCAAAAATTCAGCACAACATTGTCATAGCTTCAGAAAGAGGTTTTAATCATAAAATAGAAAGACTGCATAACTCAATTAGAGATAGAACAAAGATAATGCGTGGCTTTCATGGAAATTTGGAAAGTGCAAGAGCCATTATGAAAGGATACGAAATTTACTATAATTTTGTTAGAAAGCATCAGGGAATAGACGGCAAAACGCCATCAGAAGAAGCCATACCAGAACTATCTTTAAGCACAAATAAGTGGTTAAGTTTGATTAAATTAGCAAATCAGAATTTTACTGGAAATTTCACTCCAAGAACATTGCATACACCAACGAGATAGGGATGAACTTCTTTTTCTAATTCAAAAAATTTTTCATGTTCTTCTTCTAAATCTATTCTTTTTGATGGGTCTTTAGGATGTGGAAACCATCCAACTTTCTCTAGTGTTATCTCTTCATTAGAATCAAAATATTGGGGAGTAATGTGAGCAAAATAATTCCTTACATTAGACATTTCCCTAATTCCATTAGCAATCTTATTATATCTATTTTTATCAGAATCTTTTACTATTTTTAGAAAGATGTTTATTCTAAGTGAAGAAGAAAAGAGAGAATCATGTAAAAATCTGAAAATAAAATCTTTGTTAACCTCTTTAAAATAATACGAGCTTATTGCTAAATTCATTAACATTTCAAGATTATTAAATTTATCAAGAACGTTTCTTCTTATTTCTTCAAACCGCTTCCTGTCCATAAAAATAACAAAATATTAGTTCTTAAATATTTTACCTTTAACACATACTATAGCACCCGACAACGCAACAATGCAATAGTATAGAAAGCTTTATATATAGATATCTGATTTACGCAGAGGTATTCTCTT
>JBBSYY010000041.1:0-3041 GCA_038044985.1 Nanobdellota archaeon | reverse complement strand
GTCTGAAAAATCTGAATGCAGGTATAGTTTTGATAGAGATTTTATTTTTGAAAATGCTACTAGAATGGGTACTGATGGAATAAGTCATTTTGCAGGCTGGGTAGGAAAAACTTATTATCTACAATGTAAAGATACTCTTAATAACAAAGGAGAGAGATTGAAAATTAAACCTTATTTGATTTGAGGATCAATATAGATAATTATTTGTGAAGGTTTAGTTAACGATAAATAATAGAGCTGGATGAATCTAACCCAAGATAAAAATATAAATTATCAATAAAAATTGATTATTATTAATAAATAATCAATTAAGGTAATGAATAGCTAAGGGTAGATAAATGAGTTAACTTGTAAGACGAAAATATAAATTAATTAATATTAATTAATAACCGATAAACAATAATAGGATGAGTAAAACTAGTAAATTACTTGTAGCTCAAAAAACTCAAATAAATTTATAAAGAACTTAACATTTTAATAAAGATGAGAGAAGAAGTTGAAAGATGGATTAAGATGGCAAAAGACGATTTTGATAGTGCGAGGAGTAACTTTGAAAATAAAAAATATTATGTGTGTGCCTTTTTATCTCAGCAAGCAGCTGAAAAAGCGTTAAAGGCTATTTTATTAGAAAAAACAAAAAAAATTATAAAAATTCATAATTTAGTTATTTTAGGAAGAAAAGTTAATTTGCCAAATGATTTATTAGATAAATGTAAGTTACTTTCAATAGCATATCTCGAAACTAGGTATGAATTAGGGAATAAAATACCATCTGAAAAATTTTCTGAAGAAAATTCGTTAAAATATTTAAATATCGCTAAGGAGATTTTGTCATGGGTAGAAAAAAACATATAGAACTTTTGAAAAATTTTAAGAATAAATTATCTAAAAAAGTATCAATAAAAAAAATGATATTATTCGGAAGTAGAGCAAGTGGCAAACCCCATAGATGGAGTGATTTTGATTTAATAATTGTAAGTAATAATTTTAATAACGTTAACAGTTTGAATAGAGGCCTAGGTTTTTACGATTATTGGGATTTAGATTATCCTGTAGATTTTTTATGTTATACTCCAGAAGAATTTAATAAGCTAAAAAAACAAATAACAATAGTAAGAGAAGCTGTTGAAACCGGGATTGAGATAAGATAAGATTATATCCAAATAAAAAAATTATTAACTAAAATAGATATAAGGCGCGTATAATAAATCGGCAAGATTAAACAAAGGAGAGTAATCCTCTCTTAAATTTATAAATTATTAGTTAATTAATTATGTTCAAGAATAGAAAGTTTATAAATAACATAAACCTTAAAATAAAATGAAAGAAAAGAGGAAAAAAGAGAGAGATAGGAAAGTGAATAAGAAAGGACAGTTAACAATTTTCATAATTTTAGGATTATTGATATTAATGGCATTAATATTATTATTTACCAGGCCAGATATTAAAACTTTTTTTGTTCCTAAAACTACTATTGAACATATAGAAGATTGCGCAAAAATTCCTATAAAAGATGGTATTGAAATTTTAAATAAACAGGGGGGCGTTATAAATCCCCAAAATTATTATTTATATCAAGGAAATAAAATTGAGTATGTTTGTTATACAAAAGAGAATTTTAAAACCTGTGTAATGCAAAAACCTATTTTAAAGAATACTATTGAAGATGAATTAAAAATTTATTCTCAACCAAAAATTATCGGATGTATAAATAGTATAGTAGAAAGTCTTGAAAAAAGTGGTTATGAAGTTTCAATGAAAACTCCAAATATTAGCATTGAACTAGTTCCTGACAATGTTCTTATAAATCTAGACATTGATTTAAAAATTTCAAAAGAAAATACAGAAAGTTATAATAATATAAGAATAGGAATAAAATCCAAAATTTATAATTTTGTGATGATTGCAAGTTCTATTATGACATGGGAGACTAGATTTGGTGATAGTGAAACTTTAAATTATATGCTACTCTACCCTTCTATAAAAGTTGAAAAGAAAAAACAAGGAGAAGGAAGTAAAATTTATATTATAACTGACAGGGATACAGAAGAAAAATTCATGTTCGCTGTAAGAAGTGCGGTTATTCCTCCTGGATTAATTGGGGTGAGATGATGATATTTAAGGTAGTAAACTAATAATAGATAAAAAATATGAAACTAAGCAACCGAGATTAATCAATAGATATTAGTTACGAGAAATATCAATAAAAAAAGATAAAATTAAAAAAATCACAAAAAGGTTAATAGAAAAAAGAGGCGATAAAAAATGGAAGAAATAAATACAGATGAAAACATTAAGAGAAGTTTGACTTATACTAATGTAATTGCTTTGAAACCTTTAGATAATTTAAGCTCTGATTTAGATAAAATATGCTGCATTTCAAACCTTTCTTCAAATAAAGTAATTAAATTGCCTTCAAATTTATTAGGAGGATGTTCTTTAAGTAGTTTAGAAAATGATTTAATTGATAATTCTAATTTATCTTGGGGTATTCTTAACCAAAAAACTGAAAATATTTTTTCCTTAGGATATGACCAGAAATCTGCGAAGTCCGCATCATTTGTGACTAACACTCTTTGCTCTGATTTAGAAAATTCAGCTAATTTGTCATTAGAGAGCTCTTTTGGTTTTGAGATTATATCTACTCCTTGTTTTTTTAGTGATTTTACTAATCTTGCATCAATATTTTCATCAGAAAGAAATTTAATTGAGTGGAACGCTGAATTGGACATTGTCTCTTCCTCTCATCAGATCAGCTGCGTACTTAAGAGCTGCTTTCACATGACCTTCAGTGATAGATGGAAAGGCTTCAAGGATTTCTTTAATAGGCATACCAGCCTCAAGCATCTCCAAAACTTGCCAAACCATAACTCTAGTTCCCTTAAAAGTAGGCTTGCCATGGCAAAGTTCAGTATCTGCAACAACGTATTTGTTAATTTCAACTCTCATGAAATAGATAATGTTAGAGAACTATTTAAAGTTATTGCTAAAAATAAAATGATAACAAATAAATTTTGAGGTAAAATAAAATGGGATGGAAA
>JBBSYY010000040.1:2505-13012 GCA_038044985.1 Nanobdellota archaeon | reverse complement strand
TTGCTATAAAAAGATTTGATAAGTTTGTAAGAAAAGTCTCTAAAAATAATACATCTCATTGTTTTGTTCTAAAAGCAGATATAAAACATTATTTTCAAGAAGTTGATCATAAAATTTTGTTGAAAATAATTAAAAGAAAAATTAAAGATGAGAGAGTAATCTGGCTGATAGAAAAAATTTTAGATAATTGTCCGAACTCAAGAGTTCAGAGAGAGAGAGAGAGAGAGAGTTACAGAGAACTTTAACTTTTTATGAAAATAAAAAAGGCATGCCGTTAGGAAATCTAACAAGCCAAATTTTCGCAAATATTTATTTAGATGATTTAGATCAATTTGTTAAAAATAAGCTAAAAGCAAAATATTATATTAGATATGTTGATGACTTTGTTATTTTACATAACTCAAAAAAACAACTTGAAAAATGGAAAAAAGAGATTAATGAATTTTTAAAGTATAAATTAAAACTTGAGCTTCACCCTGAAAAATCAAGAGTAATTTCATTATCAAGAGTAATTTCATTATCAAGAGTAATTTCATTATCAAGAGGAATTGATTTTGTCGGATTTAGAAACTTTTATTATTTCAAATTATTAAGAAAAAGAAATATTAAAAAAATGGAAAATAAAATTAAATTATTTAATGAAGGAAAAATTAGTTATAATGGGCTATTAAAAAGCTTTCAAGGTTGGCATGCATACGCAAAATGGGCAGATAGTTGTAATTTAAGTAATAATCTTATAAAAGATATAGATATTAATAAAATAAATCTTATAATTTATTAATTAAGTATTCATTTTTTCCTTCTTACCATTATTTATTAATAACCTTAAAAATTAAATAATATTTAAGATTCTTAAAATAGAATTTACTTATTATGATAAAATGAAAAGTTTATTTTTTAAATAATTTTACAAATAATTTTTAGTTCTACAAACAACAAAAGCTTTTAAATATCTAAAACAGGTTTTATAAATGGACGAAGCCAAGACAAGCGAAAAAAGTGAAAATAAAAACTTTAAAGAATCATTTGCAAACTTTTACGACAAAAATTACAAGTTTTTACTTATTATTCCAATATTATTACTAATTTTATCTCTTGGAAATTTAAGTTACACTTATCTAAAAACAGGAGATTTTATAAAAAAAGATATAACTTTAACAGGTGGAACCTCTATAACTATTAAAGGAGAGTCTTCTGAAAATTTTGAATTTGAATTAAAAAAAATATTTCCAGATATTTCAGTAAGAAAGTTAACCGATCTACGAACAAATAAAGCAAACTCTTTTATAATAGAAACCTCTGCAAAGCCAGAAGAAATTAAACCTATTATAGAAAACTTACTTAATTATAAATTAAATGAAAAAAACTCAAATATAGAATTTACAGGAAGTTCTTTAAGCAAAAACTTTTATAAACAACTAATAACAGCTTTAATAATTTCCTTCATATTAATGTCTTTAGTGGTTTTTCTTTTATTTAGAACTTTTATTCCAAGTATTGCTGTAATTTTTGCAGCACTTGCAGATATTATCATGTCTCTAGCTTTAGTGAATATCCTAGGAATGAAAATATCTGCAGCAGGAATAGCAGCTTTTTTAATGTTAATTGGCTATTCTGTAGATACCGATATACTTTTAACATCAAGAGCCTTAAAAAGGCGGGAACTTTCCCTGAACCAAAGAATTTACAGCGCATTTAAAACAGGGATTTTAATGACTTTAACTGCTCTAATTGCAGTAACCCCTATTTTTTTTATTATTTCAGGGATTCCGGATTCTTTTAGGCAAATTTTTATTATATTAGCAATAGGATTATTTGCAGATATTTTAAACACATGGCTAACAAACGCTAGTTTAATTAAATGGTATTGTGAAGTTAAAAAAATCTAAATTTAATCAAAAATGTTAATAACCAATTTAAATTTAATAAAATTATGTTCCAATCAATCAAACCAGCTTAGCTTTCTTCACATTTATAAGTTACTTAAATTAAATATCAAAATCAAAAATTAAAAAATATAACGGAGTTTAAAATGAAACTAACATGGAGAATTTGGATACTTATTTTTGTATTAATGATAGCTTTGCTTATAATTTCGCCAAAATTTGATAAAGGGGTTGTGATAAAAAGCGTAGAAAAAAATTCAACGGTTTATAATGCTGGATTGCGCCAAAGCATGATTATAACCTCTATAAATGGAGAAAAAATTAATAATCTAGATGATTATACTAAGTCAATAAGTTCAATTTTTCCGGTTCAGAATAAAACAAAAATAACTATTAGTACAAAGGATTCTGAATTTATTTTATTTACAGACGAAGAATTAAGAATTACCGTCTCTGATACCCCCAAAACTAAGATAAAAACCGGTCTTGATTTAAGCGGCGGTTCTAGAGCACTAGTTAAGGCTCAAGATAAAATACTTTCTTATAATGAATTGAATGATTTAATAGCAATAACAAATAATAGATTAAATGAATTTGGCATTGCAGATATCTCTGTTAAGTCAGTTAGTGATTTGTCTGGAAATAATTTTATGTTAGTAGAAGTTGCAGGAGCAACACCTTCTGATATTGAAAATTTAATCTCTACTCAAGGAAAATTTGAAGCAAAAATAGGAAATGAAACAATTTTTATTGGAGGACAAGAAGACGTAACTTATGTTGCGAGGACAGGACAAGATGCAGGAATTTATGCCTGTAACAAATATCAAGAAGGAGAGGCTTGTAATTTTAGGTTTGCAATATCTTTAAGCGAAAAAGCAGCTCAAAGCCATGCAGCAATAACAAATCTCCTATCATTAGACCCAGAGAATCCCCAATATCTCAGTAAAAAATTAGACCTATATTTAGATGACAAATTAGTAGATTCTTTATTTATTGGAAAAGAGTTAAAAGGTTCTGCTACAACTCAAATCTCAATTTCAGGTTCTGGTACAGGAGCAGCAAGGCAAGAGGCTTATGATGATGCTCTTAATAGTATGAAACACCTTCAGACAATTTTAATAACCGGAAGCCTACCTTATAAATTAGAAATTGTGAAAATAGATGCCATCTCTCCAGCCCTTGGAAAAGAGTTTACAAAAAATTTAATTATTTTTGGCCTTTTAGTTTTCTTTGCAATTTCTGTAATTATATTTTTAGTTTATAGAAAAATAAAAATAACTTTAGCAGTAATTTTAACAATGTTTTCAGAAGCTATCATTACCATTGGATTAGCCGCTTTAATAAAATGGAATTTAGACGCACCAAGTATAGCAGGAATAATTGCAGGAATGGGAACAGGAGTTAATGATCAAATGGTTATTCTATCTGAAGCAGTCTCTAACAAAGTTGGATCTTTAAAAGAAAGAATTAAAAATGCTTTTTTTATTATCTCAGGGGCATTTTTAACAATTGTTGCTGCAATGTTACCATTATTCTGGGCAGGGGCAGGATTATTAAAAGGGTTTGCTTTAACAACAATTTTAGGAGTGAGTATTGGTATTTTAATTACCCGTCCAGCATTCTCAGATATAATCAAATTAATTTTAAAAGAGTAAAATTTATTATATCAATATATTAATAATCTATTAGAGTTAAATAAGAGAGTAGCTAACCTTAATAATAGGAAATAATCGATAAAGGATTATAATAATTAATAAGTTAAGAAGACCTAGTGAAGTAAATCCTTTTTAATCATTACTTACTTGATTTATTTAATTAAAAAAATATTAATTTAAATAATAAAGTAATAAATTAATAAGATAAAAAGAGGAATAAAAATGCTCCCAAAATATCACATAATAATGGGTGCAATAGTCTCTCTAGCCATATATTTAATTTTTCAAATTACTTTCCTTCAACTAACAATAATTTTTCTTTCATCTTTTTTAATAGATATTGACCATTACTTTCTTTATATTTTTAGAAAAAAAGATTTTTCATTAATAAATGCTATTAAATATTTTAAAGAAAGAAGAAAAAAATGGCTGTCAATGAAGCCTGAAAAAAGAAAAAATTATAAAAGAGCAATTTTTATTTTTCATGGTATTGAATTTTGGCTATTACTAATTATAATAGCAAATTACATTAACTTGATTTGGTTTGTCTTGATAGGTATTTTTATTCATATGGTTTTAGATTATATAGACCTTATTTATGTAAATGATTATCTATATACTAAATTCTCTCAATTATATGTTTACTATACTAATAAGAGGAAAAAGGAGTTTTTGTGAAATTTTATAAACTCACATTAAATTATTAATCACTAAAATAAGTCACATAAGGTTTTCTTTCTTCACATTTCTTATTTAGTTAATAATATCTAATTATTCAATTCATCCAAAACTTCTTTCAGTTTATCACAAACAAATATAGCATCTTCTTCGCTTAAATTACTTGAACTCGGAAGATAAAATCCTCTTACTCCAATTTTCTCAGATACTGGATAGTTATCATTACAATCAGGAACATTTTCCAATTTTTTTTCTAAAAAAACTGGTTGTTTATGCATAGGAATAAAGAAATTTCTAGTATCAACTCCTCTTTCTCTAAGTTTTTTAACAACCTCATCTCTGCTTAACTTAACGTCATCATTTAAAACAATTCCATACATCCAATAAACGTTCTTGCAATTTTCTTTTTCTTTTGGAAGAATTATTCCTTTAACATCTTTTAATAATCTATTATATCTTAATCCCACATTTCTCCTAGCCTCAACCAACATATCCGCATTTTCAGTTTGTGCTAATCCAATAGCTGCATGTATATTGCTCATCCTATAATTAACCCCCAATTCATTATGTAAAAATCTTGGATGTTCAAAAGCATAATTTTTTAGTTTTTTCATTTTTTCATAATAAACAGAATTATTAGTAATAGCCATTCCCCCCTCGCCAGTTGTTATTATCTTATTTCCATAAAAACTAAAACATCCAATATTTCCAAAGCTTCCGACTTTTTTTCCTTTATACTCTGCTCCATGAGCCTCTGCCGCATCTTCAATTACTTTTAAATTATATTTTTTAGCAATATCCAAAATTTTATCCATATTGCAAGGATGCCCATAAATATGGACTGGCATTATAGCTTTGGTTTTTTCATTTATTTTTTCTTCAATTTTATCAACATCTATACAATAAGTTTCAGAATTAGCATCAACTAATACAGGTTTAGCTCCTGTCTGAATTACAGCGGCAAGCGGAGCCAACATTGTAAAACTCGGTATTATCACCTCGTCTCCTTTTTTTAATCCTATAGCAAGGCAAGCTAAATGCAATGCAGCATAACAACTAGTGCAACAAACCCCATAATTAACTCCACAAAATTTACTGAATTTTTTTTCAAATTCTTCAATATAATTTCCAGCAGAAGAAATCCAATTAGTAGAGATAGTATCTAAAACATATTTTTTCTCATTTCCAGGAAGATAAGGTTCACATACAGGTATAAATTTGTTCATTCTCAGTTAAAAATAAATTAATTTTTAAAGATTTATATAGAGGATAGAGATATTTAAACTCAGTGAGAAATAGAATTCATAAACCTATCAATAACCTCATAATTATTTGGGACAATTAATCCAAGTTTATTATATCTAACCAATTCTTCTCTGTCAAAAACAGAAAAACCAGCCCCCTCACCAATCCTTACCTTTTTTAAATTCCCATCAAATCTCGAGCCGAAATAATAGACAAATCCTTTTCTTTCAATTGGGTCTCCAAATTTTGAATAATCAACAAAGGGTTGTAATTCAAATAACTTAATATCAGTTAATTCTAATCCATTCTCTTCTTTTATTTCTCTTACGATTGTTTCTAATGGATACTCCCCTTTTTTCATTCCCCCTCCAAACGTACACCAGTAATTTGGCCAAAAAATATATCCAGAATCTTTTCTTTGTAAAAGCAATCTATTATTTGGATCTAAAGGCATTCCAACAGAGTAATTCCTTTCTATGGTTTTCATAAAAATTAGTTTTTTTAGTTATTTTTAAACATTTATATTATTCAACATTTATATTATTCAATATTAATTTTAACCCTTACAGTATCATCTTCATAACCAGTTCCTGATCTGGATTGCGATTCCATATTAATCATAACTGCTCTGTCAAGAGCCTTAAATTGATGAATGACAAAAGAAGGAATGGTGATTAGTTCCCCTGCGTGAAGAATAACTTTTTTGACATTTACTGGCTGGTCGTAAGGAGCTAATAAAACCTCAAATTTTCCTGATAAAATATAAGAGTATTGATTTGATTTTTTATGATAGTGGCTCCCCCTAACCGCATTTTTTTCTGTTGTAATTAAGCCAACGTTATTTACTGGCTCGTTTATTAAATCGCTTATTATTCCTCTATCATCAATAAAAACAGGATCTATTTTTTTAATCTCAACCCCAAATAAATCTTGTTTTTTTTCTATGTCTTCTTTAATAATATTTGTATTTGATATAAAAGAATTAGAATTTTTATTCGCCATCAAATTATATTTAGCTTTGTCATAGTCATTGTTAATATTGGAACTGTTTTTATTTAAACCACTAAAATCAGAATTATTCACGCTTTTTTTAATTTCAATATAATTATTATTTATGTTATCAATAGTCTGTTTTCTTAATTCATTATCTGTGTCTGTTTCCATTATAACTGGTCTTGGTATCGGCTTTATGAACTTTCCCCCTTTTTTTATGAAATCCCGATTTACAGGATTTTTTATAATCTCTTCAGCGAAATTCCACGCAAATATTATCCCATAATCTACACTATCTTTTAATAATTTTTCCTCCTCAAAAATTGGAATATGCATTCCCGGAGTAAAATGGTTAATTTTTATTTTTGATTTTTCAGTCATATAATCTATCAATTCACTATCAATCTTGCAATAATTTAATAAAGTATTGCCTTTAGCAGGAGCGCTGACGCCGACAATTCTTTTTCCCTGTTTTTTTATTTCATAGATAAGATTTAAAAGTTCTTTTTTATGACCACTAATTTTTCTTGCAAATTCATTTAAAACCTCCTTTTTATATATCCCACTCTTTTCTTCTAGATCAATAAATTCCTTAACTTTATTAGATATTTCTCTTAAACCTCTTTTTCCAACAAAAACTCTTATTGAATTTCCGTGTATTTCATACCTCTCTACATCAAAAACCTCTAATCCGTTTTTTTTAAAAAAATTGACTAGAGGCTTTACAGAAAGGTATTCCAAATGGTCTAGATAAATAGTATCGTACTCAAGTTTATCTATTAAATCAACGAAATATGGAGCTTCTATTACTAAAATCCCATTATGGTCTAATAAAATTTTCACACTCTTAATTAGTTCATCTTTATCATCTATATGTGCAAAAACATTTGTAGCTGTTATGATTTTAGCTCTGCCCTTTTTTCTTAGTGCCATAGCTGCAACTTCAACATTCATCAAGGCTTTCCATGTCTCAATCCCCCTTCTATTAGCTATCTCAACAATTCTTGGTGCATAGTCTATTCCCAGCACCCTGCATCCAATTTTTTTAAAGCCCTCAAGCAAGACGCCGACATTGCTCCCAATATCTACAACTAAGTCATCAGTAGACAGGTTAAATTTATTAAATAAATATTCAGCCATATCAAAAAAATGTTTTTTACCTGCTTCAGTTATTGAAGACTCATAGCTATAAGTCTCTCCATATAAAATCTCTGGATTTACAACATAAGTTAACTGAGTTAAGCCGCAGTTTTGGCACTGAGCAACTTTTAGTGGAAAATGTATTTCTGGCTCATCTAGATGTTCTTTGCTTAAAATTCTGTCAGCAGGAGGTAAAAAACCCAGGTCTAGAAATATATACAAATCATTAGATTCGCACATTCTACAGTTCGTTAATTTTCTTCCCAAGTTCATTTTATTTCAATTTTCTATATTAAAATTTATTTTGATAACTTCAATAATATAATTTAAATTGTTGTTTGTTATGTCAAGATGCTCGCGAAAACTCCGTGCTTTAGCATGGAGTTAGCATCTTGAGTACAAGAAAATCCTCTGGATTTTCTGATAATATATTAATTTTTTTCATGTTATATAAAAATATTTTAAATTATTTATCTTTAGCTCTAAAAAGATATTTTACATGTCCAGGATTATTTGGTGCGTCCCATGCAAAACTCTCTCCTTTTAAATGCCTCCTCCACCTATCTAAATCTGCCTCAACCATAAGTTTAACCAGTTCTTTAAATTTAGTTTTTGGCTCCCACCCCAAAATTTTTTTTGCTTTTGAATAATCTCCTTTTAAATAAGGAACTTCATAGGGCCTTTTATATTGTTGATCAATCCTAACATATAACTTCCAATCTAAACCAGCTAATCTAAATGCCTCTTCAACAAATTCTTTTATAGAATGAGTTTCATTAGTCGCAATTACAAAATCATCTGGTTTATCATGCTGTAAAATTTTCCACGTTAGTTCAACATAATCCTGAGCATATCCCCAGTCTCTTTTTGCATCTAAATTACCTAACCTTAATTCATTACTCAAGCCTAGTTTAATTTTTGCAACTTCATTTGTAATCTTTCTAGTTACAAATTCTAATCCCCGCAGTTCACTTTCATGATTGAACAAAATTCCGTTACAAACAAAAATTCCATAGCTCTCTCTATAAATTCTTGCAGTTTCAAAAGCAATTAATTTTGCTAAAGCATATGGAGAATTTGGTTTAAATGGAGTAAGTTCATTTTGGCTTTCACTTAATCCAATGGAGTCTCCATATAATTCGCTGGTAGATGCCTGATAAATTTTTATTTTTGGATTAAATTTTCTTACTATTTCTAAAATTTTTAATAAAGCTAGCCCATTTACATCAGTTGATTGCAGTGGTTGGTCAAAACTGCTTCCAACAAAACTTTGGGCTGCTAAATTATAAATCTCCTCTGGTTTTGATTCATGAATTGCTTCTGATAATGAAGCCATATCTGATACATCTCCAGAAATTAAAGTAATTTTATCTAAAATTCCTAAATGCTGTAATCTCCAGAAATTTGGTGTAGAAACTCTTCTTACAACTCCGTAAACTTCATAATCCTTTTCAAGCAAAAGTTTAGCTAGGTATGCTCCATCTTGGCCGGTTATGCCTGTTATAAGCGCTTTCTTTTTCTCACCATACATTATTATTTCCAATAAAAAGTGCTTAAATAGATTATTGAAGAGAAGTATATATGTTGAGAGAATTATAAAATTTGTCTAAGTTCTTCTAAATTTTCTATTCTATCTTTATCTTCTTTATACTTTTTTTTATAATCAACTAAAATAGCTCTTATTCCCAATTTCCTAGCTGGTTCAATATCCGAATTTAACGAATTACCTATCATTAAAGTATTTTCGTAATCTGATTCAAGTTTTTTTACCATTCTCTCAAAAATTTTTGGCTCTGGTTTTAAAACTCTTTTATAATTATTACTATTAACCCATTCAGCATCATAGGATAAATGTCTGAAATCAAAAAAATCTGCGAATCCCCATCTAAACGATAAATCATAATCTGGATTTGCCAGATCAGATATCATTCCTAGTTTATATTGTTTATTTTTTAGCCAGCTTACAATTTCAGCAGACCCTGTAATTAACTTTTCACCTTCAATGTCTTTTCTAAAAATTTCGATTAATCTTGATTCACTATCATTAGGAAGCTGGAGTTTATCAATTAATGTTTGAAAATATTGCAGTCTTCTTTCTTCTGTAAAAGGAAGGTTACATGATGTTCCACAAACAACATCTTCAATAAATTCATAATTAAAGTTAGGTTTTTTATCTAGTTTCCATTCTGCAACGATTTTATCTTCTGGAGCACAATTACCTTCTGTTAAAGTGCCAAAAAAGTCAAAAATAATTGCTTTATACATTTTATTTAAAATCTTCAGAAATTACTTGAGATAAAGCGCCCCTTGTAGAAAAAACAATATCATAATTTTTGCCCTGAAAATTTCCTGTATTTATTAATTCTTGTAAGGAATAATAATCAGGCAAAGCAAAAAATTTGCTATGCTCTGGTTTTTTAACTTTCTCTTTCCAACTTTCTTTAGTGAAATATTCTGATGGCAAGTCTGTAGAAATTAAATAACAAAAATCTAAGTCATCTCCAGCAACACTTGGGTCTGAAAATAATCCGATAAATTCCTTATTTTTAATAAAATTTTCTGAAACTCCCATTTCTTCTTCTAGTTCCATTAACATATCTTTATCTAAGTTAACATCTTTAGGATTTTTTTTGTAAGTTAAATGACCGGCAGCTCCCTGCAATAAGCCCTCATATCTATCTAATTCGACATTTCTTTGACCAACAACTATTTTTTTGTCAGACGTTAAAACAATTCCAGTTACTCCAGGATTTCTAGGGAAAAATGCATAAGGATCATTGAAATGGTTTATACCTAATTTAGTCAAATTTTCTGTTTCTTCTTTAGTTCTTTTTCTTTTTTCTCTATATTCAAGAAAATGACTATGGCCAAATTTGACAATAATACTATCGCACGGATCTATATTATTTC
>JBBSYY010000040.1:0-2405 GCA_038044985.1 Nanobdellota archaeon | reverse complement strand
AAATGACTATGGCCAAATTTGACAATAATACTATCGCACGGATCTATATTATTTCCTATATAACCTATACCTCCATCATACCTCATTTTTCTGTCATCAAACTTACTTTTTGTACCATCACTAATTTTTCCACTTTCAATTAGTGGCTTAAGTACATTTTCATCATACCATTCTATTGTTCTATTTCCAGCAGGATTATTGGAATCTGCTCTGCATAATCCAATATCTGAGGATGGAGAATATCCTCCTCCAGGAGTAAGGTTTAAGTCTTTACCTCTAACTAAATATATTTTTCTTTCAGGATATTTATCTGGAAACACTCCATTTACAATAGTTTCTATAGTATAGTCTTGCATTTTTATTTTTATACAATCCACCCCTTTTAAGCATTATTGTAAAGTAATAGCTATTTCATTTTCCCAACCAAAATCATATTCCAGTATTCATAAGTTAACTCCTTATCAATCTCAAAACTAGGACACAAATGAATCGATTTAAAACCAGCATCTTCCATATACTTTTTTATCTCTAAAGGGAAAAAGAATCTTACTTTATGAGCTTCTTCATATTCTGTTATTAATTTATAAATTTCATCATCTTTAATTTTAGTATCTATTAAATTATGAGAGGAAAAACTACTCTCGCCTAACTTAGCTTCACTTCCCCCACATCGTATAACCTCACCAATAACCCGATCGTTGTCATATTTTTTATTATTAATATTATCAATTTTTTCAAATATTTTAACTATAAATTTAACATTATTAATATGATTTTTACTATCCAATTCAGGAAAACTTTTTCTTATAATTTTTAAATTTAAATTATTTTCATCTTTAACTTCTGCTATTTTTTCTCTAGAACTAGGAAGCTCATGCATAACTCCTAAACCATTCCATACATCTAGAATTAACAAGCCATTAGCTTTTAGATGATTCTTACAACAGTTAAAAAAACTTTCTAATTGCGAGTTTTCAGTTAAATAACCCAAAGCAGAAAACATGCAGATTATTACATCAAATTTTCCCCCATTTTTAACTAGATCAAAATTAGACATATTCCCAACATAAAAACTTGCATTTGGATTTCTTTTTTTTGCTATTTCGATCATCTCTTTTGATAAATCCAGTCCACTAACTTCATAACCTCTTCTAACTAACTCTTGTGTATGTAATCCAGTTCCGCAACCTAAATCCAAAATACTTTTAACAGGACATTTTGAAAATTTTTTAAAAACTTGTTCTAAAAAAATAATCTCATTACCATAATCTTTATTTCTATTAAACAAATCATAATATCTTGCATAATCCGTCTTAAACACCATTTTCTTTCAATATAGTTTTTAGTCTTTCTTTGAATTTATTTTCTGAAAAAAATTCCACCCTCCCAATAAATTTTTCTGGACGTATTTTTTTTATTTCTAGTGCTTTTATTATTTTTTTTAATTTTTCTCCTCCTTCCTTAATACTTTCAAATCCAATCCCATATTTTCCATTTTCTAATACTTCTTTAAAAGTCCCACCATTTTTATGGACTAAAACAACAACCCCCGCGGCCAGGCATTCTATAGAGGTCATAGTTAAACTAATATCCCTCTGACACTCAATTAGAATTTTAGATTGCTCTACAGTTTCTTTTAATTTTTCAAACGAAGGATTTTTAATAAATTCTATTCTACTTTCAATATCATATTCTTTTGCAATTTGTGTTAAATATTTAATATAGTCTTCTGAATCAGGAGTTGCTCCTCCAATTACAACCAGGCTATAGTCACTATTTTTGGCCCCAATAGCAAAAACTTTTATTGATTCATCTATTCTTTTATTAGGAGAAATTCTTCCTAAAATTATCGCTCGGTTTTTTTTGTTTTTGGTATAAGAAAAATGATCTGTTTTTATTGCAGGATATAAACATAAGTCTTCAGCTAGCAAATTCCATCTCTCTTTTAACATTCGCTTAGTCCAATCATCAACGGCATAAATTTTATGTTTTTTAGATAAAGTATTATCATTTTGGCCTAGAATTTTTTTAATAGCATTTTTGAGATATCTTTTTAAATTTCTTCTTTCCCACTCTGTTTTCTCTCCACCAATTCCAGAAATCCTCCATATAATATATTTTTTGTTTTCTGGTAAGTATTTATGCAAAACACCTCCATCAATATCAATTATTAAATTCACATTTTTAGTCATTTCAACAAATTCCTCTTTCATTAATTTTCTAGAAAAATTTTTTTCAACGCAAAATTTATTTTTTATTCCTGCATTATACTCTTTTTCGATTTCAACAGGTTCAAAAATTTCTGCAATTTTTTTATAATCCAGTTTCCACGGGGTTAATAAATGTACTTTATAGCCAAATTCATTTAAAGCTTTAATCAGATCAATAGCAACTCTCGGAGCCCC
>JBBSYY010000039.1:0-22070 GCA_038044985.1 Nanobdellota archaeon | reverse complement strand
AAAAGCAATATTTTTGCAAATAAAAATTCTCCTGTTTCAGATGGGCCTATGATTGGGCCGAGAATCTGGCCAATATAATCCCCTATTTGTTCAATAAATCCGCCAATATTACTAAAATCAAAAAAACCAGTTCCATAATGACTATAAGCAATAATGTTTGGCATTAATAAAACTAAAAATATTAAGCAAATTACTATAGCTAATATTGGTCTAAATCCCCTTTTCCTTTCTTTCATACATCAATAAGAAAAAAGAAGTTTAAAAATCTTTATGAGATTTTTAACTCATTAAAAGATTACGAATTTTTAAGTTTTAAAAAGATTTGTAATAGAGAACATCAACTATGTGTTGATAGACAGGTTTAATTATATTAACATAGCGTGATTACGGCTAATGTGATATCTCTTTTATTTATATCGTCTTTTTTATAGAATAAGATAAATTTATTAATAATTCTTTTAAAAGATAAACAATCATTGTTGTATTAATAAGTAAACTAGAAAATATTATAAAAGGCAATAAACTGATAAAAAAACTTCTTATCTTGTTTACAAAACTTATAAAAGATTTGATCATTTTAAAATTAGTATAAATTTATTTTAAATAAATTTATTTTAAGTTTTTATGAAAGAATTAATTAGAATTAAGCCTTGATCTTATTCCATCAAAGTTCTTTTTTATTTGTTTTAATTCTTCATTACGCCAGTTAACTAAATCACTTAATTCTTTTTTCTTTAAGCCTTCAATATTTGTAAAATTTCCTTCAACATCTTTTAAATAAAATTCTATATCTCCAGAAGCTTTTCTAACAACTAAATCATCATATTTTTCTTTAGGTTCGCTATCGTCAAGGCTTGCAGTGTAAACATGTGTAGGAGCAGAAGTTTTTGGTTGTCTAGTAAAAGGTCCAGACATTAGCCCAAATGATATTCCAACTGTTAATCCTCCCGTAGCTAATATCCCATAAAATAAAGGTTTATATTTCATTTTTTTCCTGCTATATGCCTATAATCTTTATTTGCTATGTGCATATATCTTTCATTTAATTTTTTAACGTTTTCGTGATAATTTGTTTCTTCTTTTTTCTTTTCTTCAGTTTTTTTAACGGGTTCTTCTAATCCCCATGCTTTTTTAGCTTCATCAACAACTTTTTCTGTCATTCCTTTATATTTATCCTCAACTTGAGTTGTTCTTTCTTCGTATTTTTTTCTTAAATTCTCTGTAGTTTCTCTTTCTAAGGCATCTAAGTTTTTTCCTAATCTTCCATCAATCATGAAATAATCTCCATTTATTGAAACATAATTGTAAGAATTAGTTTTTTCATCTACATTTTCTTCTAAAGTTCTTGAGCTGATTGGTTTTTCAACAACCGCGGGTTCGTAGGATGTCTGAAATACTCTAGAAACAATATATCCAAATGATCCAGCTAATGCTAAAACTGTTAATGATGGAAAAATATATTCCTTAATTCTAGAAAATAAATCACCAGAGAGTATCTGTTGTGGAACTACTTCTGATGCATCATGAGACTCTTGTTTTTCACTAGAATCTTCTCGTGGTTTTTCTTGACTTGCTAACATTTTATATGTAGTAATTTTACAGTAGTTATCTATAAAAAATTAGATTTATAAAGATTTCTATTATTAGATTATATATTATGGAAAATATATCTTCTAGAATATCTTTGAGAGGTTTTTTTGGAAAGTCTCTAAATAAATATCCGTAATATGTTAATATAATCGGCCGGGGTAAGCAAACGAGAAAAGGATGCTCTCTTAAAGTTATAGATTACTATCTAGGAAACTTAATTTGAGGTGTTATAATTAAGAAATCTTTATAAAGTATTATTAATTAGATAATCTATGAAAAAGGTGTTGACTAAAAAATTACTGTTTACAATATTTATAATTGCCTTCGCATTATTTTCTTTTATACTTAGTTTATATTTTATTAGTGCACAAGAAGGTCCGACTGTTGGAGAAGTTGTTTTTGATCCAATTAAGGATTTGTTTACAAAATTCGGCGAGGGAAATTTAAATATAAACCTAGCAAAATATCTTTTTTGGGCGTTAGTAACTATATTTATTTGGTCTATACTTGATTTTTCAGGAGTTGTTCCATCTAATTTAGCTAACTGGGTGATTTCTATAATAGTTGGTTTCTTGTCAGTAGCTTATATAGCTCCAAATCAGATATGGACTTTACTAACTTCTTATGAGGCCTTCGGGTTAACACTTTTATTTGTAGTGCCTTTTATAATACTTGGTTTATTTACTTTGAGAATAGCTGCTGTTGGCGGAGCGGGAGGAGTTTTATTTCAGTATTTGCTATGGATTATTTACGGAGCTTTTTTAGCAGGAACTTTTGTTGTTGGACTTGTTAATGGGAAATTAGAAAGAACCGATCCTTTTGTTTGGATTTACTTAGGAACTGTTGTTCTTGTATTTCTTGTAGTTTTGTTTAATCATTTTATTATAAAATGGATGGGAAAAAGGGTTCTTGAACAACAGTCAGAAAGATCTGAAAATGTTTTGGAAAAAGCCGTCACATTAAGAAAGATGGAAGCAAGAGCTTTGGAAGAACAAGCAGGCGGTAGAAGAAGGCGATAATTTTGTTAGTCATCTTTAATTTGTTAAAAACCTAAATTAATAATACTTAAATACTTATTTTTTATTTAATTATTATGAAAAGATTATGTTTTTATTTATCGGCTTTGTTTTTTATTGGTTTATTTTTAGTTATTATTAGTGCTCACCATATTGATGTTGCTGGAAATGTTGTTAGCGATGTTCCTAAAGGTGTTTCTGAAATTCCTGGAGGAAAAATATCAGGTAGTTTAGGAGAGATTAATCCTAATACAGGACTGCCAGTAAAATTTTCTGAATTTAAAGAAAAAGCAGACGAATTTAGATATAGAGAGCAAAATCAAAGTTATTTAAAAAAAGAATGGACAAAAATTCTAGCAGGTAATAAATTTTTTGGACCTTTTTTATTTTATACTGATAAGTTTTTTTCAATATTTAATCCTTTATGGAAAGCGGTTTTTAAAATAGATTTTTCCTGGTCCTGGGCTTTTTTCCTATCTTTTTTATTTTGGATAGTACTCATTATCATGATTTATTATCCTCTTCAGGGAGTTCTTCAAAATAATTTTATTGGTTTTCTAATATCAATAATTGTTGCATCTTTAATAGGAATTGCGGGAGTGATCTCTAAAGTCGTTGTATTTTTAACAGCAGTTATTACTAATATATTTATTTTAATAATTATAATATTGTTACTAGCTTTATTATTTGTGCTTTATATAATTATTATGAAAAAATCAATTAAACAATCAGAAGAAATAGAATTAGAAACAGCAAAAGAAAAAATTAAGGCCCTTGGGAAAGTTTCTGGAAAAGGATTAGAAGAAATGAGTAAATAAACTCAAAACAAAGTCTTCTGCGCAGCCTGTTTCTTAACATCATTTAATTTTTCTAGCTGACTATCAATTCTTTCTTCAGAAAACTCATACTTTAAAAGAATTTTTTTAATTTTTTTAGGATCTATTTTTGGGAAATATATTTTTACATTTTTATCTATTATAGGATTTTCAATCTCTTTATAAACTTCTTTCCAATCAAAATTTACTTCATATTTTGAAAATTCTGGTTTTTCTTTATTTTCTAAAACTTGAAAAATTTTTTCTTTTGTTTTAAATTCTTTAATGATTTTTAATGATTTTTTTGGACCTATTCCACGAACCCCGCCAGGATTATAATCTGTTCCACATAAAATTCCAAGACAAATTAATTGTTCTTGGTTTATATCAAGTTGTTTTAGTACTTCAGAAATTTCAATTAATTGAGGACTTACTTCTACATACCAAGTTACAGTTTTTCTTTTTCTAGCTAAACTCAAGTTTTGAATTAATTTAGGAGCTTTAAAAATTAAACAGTCATAGTCTTGAGAGGCGACAGCATAAACCTCTTTTTTTTGTGCAATAAAACTGGCTTGAGCCTCTCCTTCTCCAGGAGCTTGTACAACAGCTATTCCCATTGCTTCTAAAAGAATTTTACTTTCTTTAATTTTTTGTTTATCTAAAAAAGTATCTGCTCTTGCATACCTTCCCATAAGTTCTATATCCTTCTCTTTAAGAGCTTCTTTATATTTTTCAAGGGCATTAAGTTTTGTTTCTTTTCTAGATTCAATGGTTTCTTCTTTTAATTCAGGAGGTAATCCATCAAAAACGTAAATTAATTTTATTCCTTCAATAATTAAATTCATGTTTCTATAAAAAAGTCCTGATAAATGGCTTGTAATATTTCCTTTAGAATCTTTTAAAGGAGTTCCGTCTGGCTGTCTTATAGTTGTTAGAAATTGATAAATAGCATTAAAAGCATCAACTGCAATTGTTTTTCCTTTTAAGTCTGAAAAAGAAATTTGTTTTTTAGGAATTATTTCACCTATTTGCAATCCCATATAAAGATTAAAGAGAAAGGGTTAATAAAATTAATTGTTTAATGCATGTAAAAAATTTACATTATAGGAATATCTATCTAATAAAATTCATTTAAAATTCTTCTGGCTTCTTTTAGCCAGATTACCGGGTCTCCTCCGTATCTATTAAAGAAATAAACCGCAGTTTCAATTTCCTGCATTTTTATTAAATCCGCTCATAATACTTTTTCTCTATTTTCATAAATATAATTTTCTGGAATTTTCATTGCGTATTTATCATAACCACCATTATCTCTTAAATTAGCCATAATAATTTTAGCTAAACCGGGGGTTACTATATGCAAATAATTTCCAATAGCTCCAGCAGTAGTGGTTGCAACGCTTCCGCCTCTTTTTTTAATGCTTTCATATTCTCTAACTGACATAAATGCTGGCAACGCAATTACAAACACGCCCTCTAAATTTTTTGTTTTTGACATTTTTTACCTGCTTCTTAAAGTTTTTGGTCACTTTCGTTGGTTAAGATTTATTTAAAACATTTGATTCTTCAACAATTTTAACCTCTAGTTCACAACCAGCAAGTTTTAATTTATCCCCATTTATTAAAATTACTCTTTTTCTAGGCGTAATCCTGTTTCCATTAACATAAGTTCCATTTCTACTGCCAATATCCATGATTTCAAGTTTCTCCTCATCATTATAAATTTTGCAATGACGTCTAGAAACAAAGAGATTTAGAGGCTCATTTATCTGAATATTTGAAGGACTATCCTTAGCTCTGCCAACATTAAACTCTCCTTCCCGTATTCTATATTCATTTTTTCTTCCTATTAATATTGCTTCTTTTATCATATTATTAATAAGCTAAGATAATATTTAAACCTTTCTATTTACCGTCACTATATAGTAATATATAATTATAGAACATCAAACAAAATCTGCCTTTTTATAAAATGTAAAGATTACAATAATAATCTTATAAAGATAAGCTTTATAATAAATAATAATTTAGTTATAAGATGAGATGATAAAAAATGGATAAGACAATTACATTTATTCCTATAGACTATGGCTATTTTGATTATAATGGAGAGAATTATGCAAGAATAGTTGGACGAACAGATGATGGCAAAAGAGCTTGTATAATAGATAACTGCGAAGTATATCTTTGGGCGATTTTAAAAGAAAGGGTTTCTGAAAATAAAATTAATGAAATAATAAAAAAAATTGAAAAATTTAAGATTAAAAGCAAATTAAGAGAATCTAGAGTAGTAAAAACAGAAGTTCATGATAAAAAATTTTTAGGGAAGAGGGTAAAAGCAATCAAAATTTTTATTACTAATTATAAAGACGCCCATGATTTTGCAGATAAACTTACATTCCCAGAAATTGATAAAAGAAGAGAGTACGATTTAGGATTTATTACAAAATATATTTTAGAAAAAAAGCTAAAGCCGCTTAATTGGTATGAGATTAAGGGTAATATTATAACAGGGGCGGATTTTGATGGTATTGGAAATATAGAAGTCGATTTAGTAATTAAAGCAGAGAAAATAGAGAAGTTAGACGATTCTTACTCTTCAAAGTTAAAATTTAATCCGAAAATTTTAGCTTATGATATTGAGACAGATGAATTTGAGATTGGAAAAGGTCATATACTAATGATAAGTTTGGTGGGGGATAATTTTAAAAAAATTTTAACATGGAAAGGAAAATCAAATAAAAATTATGTCGAAAATTTTAAAAATGAAGAAGAAATGATTGAAAAATTTGTAGAGTGTGTTAAATCTTATAATCCAGATATTTTAACAGGATATTTCAGCGATGGTTTTGATCTGCCTTATTTAAGAGCTAGGGCTGAAAAAAATAATATAAGCCTTAGTTTAGGAATTGACGATAGTCAGCCAAGTTTTACAAGGGGGAGATTATTAACTGGAAGAATTAATGGTATTGTCCATATAGATTTATTTCGATTTATTAAAGTAACCTATTCTCAATATTTGCAGTCAGAAACTCTAGGATTAAACGAAGTTGCGTCTGAGTTACTAGGAGAGAAAAAATCTGACTGGCAGCATATTCATTCTTCAAAAATATCTGGAGAAAAATGGAACGAGTATTTTGAGTACTGTTTACACGATTCTGTTTTAACCTATAAACTAGCTGAAAAAATCTGGCCAGATTTGCTAGAATTTACGAAAATTATTCAAGAGCCTTTATTTGATGTTTCAAGATATTCAATGTCTAATCAGGTTGAAGGTTATATCATCCATAATACAGAAAAGTTTAACGAAATAATTGAGAAAAAGCCATTACCTGGGGAAATTGGAGAGAGATTAGAAGAAGAACGATACGAAGGAGGTTATGTTTTACAACCAACTCCTGGATTATATGAAGATTTAGTTTTTTTTGATTTTACAAGCATGTATGGAAGCATTATAGTTACTTTTAATCTTTCTAAATCAAGTTTTTTAGAGAAAAAAGAGCTAGATTCGTTAGAAGTTAATATTGGAAAAAAAGTTTATTTTCTAAAAAAGCCAGCATTTTTTCCAGAAATGTTAAAAGAGATAATTGAAAAAAGAAAAAAATTTAAAGAAGAATATAACAAAGCTCCTAGCCCTCTTTTAAGAGCAAGAAGCAATGCTTTTAAATTATTGACAAATGCTGCCTATGGCTATCAAGGATTTTTTGGAGCGAGATATTATTGTAGAGAGGCTGCTGCTGCAACAGCTGCTCTAGCAAGAAAATTAATTAAAGAAACTATTAATAACATAAAAAAAGAAGGATATGAAGTAATATATGCTGATACGGATTCTGTAGTCCTGGTTCGAGGAAAAAAGACAAAAAAAGAAATATTAGATTTATTGGATATGATTAATAAAAAACTTCCTGGAATTATGGAATTAGACTTAGAGGATTTTTACAAAAGAGGAATATGGGTAACCAAAAGAACAGGAGATTTTGGGGCTAAGAAAAAATATGCTTTAATTGATGAAAATGACAAAATGAGGGTAAGGGGATTTGAAACTGTTAGAAGAGATTGGTGTGATCTAGCCAGAGAAACTCAAAATAAAGTTTTAGAATTAATTTTAAAAAACGGAAATGAGAAAAAAGCCGTAGAGTATTTAAAGGAAGTTGTTAAAAAAATTAAGGCAAGACGAGTTGATTTAATTAAACTAATGATTAGAACTCAACTTAAGAAATCAATTCAAGATTATAAATCAGTTGGTCCTCATGTGGCCATAGCTAAAAAAATGAAAGAAAAAAATTTGCCTGTAAATATTGGTATGTTGGTTGAATATTATATCGCTGAAAGTAATGAGAAAAAAGCCTTGATAAGAGAAAGAGCTAAAATGCCTGACGAAAAAGGTAAATATGATGTTGATTATTATTTAAAAAATCAGATTCTTCCTGCAGTTGAAAATATTTTTGATGTTTTTAATATAAAGGTTAATGAATTGTTAGATGGGAAGAAGCAGATGAATTTAGGTGATTTTTAACTTTTAACAACTACTTTTATTAAATTGTTTTATATTCCCAGACCTTACCTTTACGGCAGCGAGAGAGAACTATTAAGTATACCAATTAATATTAACTATCTAAAAAATCATTCGTAAGTCACAAAAACAAAATATTTAGAAGGATTTTTTCATTATCTAGAATAAGGTCAAATCCAAGAATGGGCTTTTCTTCTATTTTAGTTTCGATTGTGAGGCTATCTTCATTTGAAATACTATATAAAAAATAACTTCCATTTTCTGCTTTTTTATAAAGCTTGGGGATTTCATCATATTCTGCAATTTTTTTCCAGCCATCATCTAAATAGGTATTTTCTAATGTTTTTGCCATATTTTTTTAAGAGAAGCGGGTTTAAAATAATTATTGTTTTTAAGTATTCTAATCTTCAACAACAGGCACAAACACAAATCCAGGAAATTCTCTGCTTTTTATTTTTCCTTTTATTTTTTTGAATTGAAAAATAGAATTTCTAATAGGAGTTACTAAAATTCCATTGTTTTTTAATTGATTGAATAATTCTTTAGGAATTTTTTCAAACGCAGCACTTACTAGAATTCTGTCAAATGGTTTTTTTTCAGGCAACCCCCTAGAACCATCTCTATTGACAATTATTATTTTTTTATTTTTATTAAATATTTTTCTAGAACTCTCAACAAGCTCTTTTATTCTTTCAATACTATAAATTTCATAACTCGAAAAATCTTTGATTTTTTGAGCGCCAAAAACTGAAAGTTTTTTAGCGTTTTTTATTTTTAAAATTTTTAAGATTTCATTAATAAGAGCTAGGACATATCCAGAACCTGATCCTATTTCAAGAATTTTTATTTTATTTTTATTAACTTTATTAAGAATATCATATTTTTGATTTTTTGAAGGCGAGGGCTTCTCATACTTGCTAGAATAATCTCGCTTATTAGTTTTATCAGTTACTAATTTATTGTCATCAATATCTAGTAATAATTTTTCATTATCGGCATTAGTTAATTTGTCCAGTTCCAGAAGAGTAAGCATAAACGCTATTGTATAAGGCTGTGAAATTGTCGCTCCATTTGCAATAGAAAGAGGCTCATTATTATAGGCAAATGATTTTAAATGTTCTGAAATAAAATTTTCTCTTTTAACTTTTTCAAATGCCTTCAAAATAATCTTTGAAAAACCTTGCAATTTTAGTTCTTTTAATAATTGTTCTTTATTCATTTAGTATTAAGAGAAAATAGGTATATATTATTAACCAAAATAAAAAAATAAAGGTAGCTATTTGTATTTTGTACTATCTAAAGAAATTCTCAACTCTTACTTTAATGTGACCAATAGTAAATTATTTTATTAATCTCTAAGCAAGAAATCCATCACACTTTAATATGAGGATGAATTGCTTCTTACTTTTTCTCGCTAATTATTTCTTTTATTTATTATTAATAAATTTATCTGAAATTAAAGATCAGTTCATCGCGCAGGAAGCCACGATCTTTAGGTCGTGGAGGAGGTCACTTATTGATAATCTTTAGATTTTAATAGGTCTAAAAGGGATTTATCAGAACCGCTTTCTAATAAAGAAGAAATATCTTTTCTCTCTAATTCCTTATCAGACACATATAAATCATTTTCTAATTCTTTATTATTAAATAATCTCTTGTACAAATAACATACTTTTGTAAATCCTAAAGCAATCTGTATAATCTCTGCAAGACCAATATCCATCATTATTATAATTAGTTTTTATTTATAAATTTTGCTAATTCTCAAAATTTATTATTGAAAAAATGGGCCATTTTGAAAGTTTTTCTCTACCTTTTAAGTCTAAAAGTTCTATGATAAAAGCAATTTCTTCTATTTTTCCCCCTAGTCTTTCTATTAATTGAGCAGCAGCTCCAGCAGTTCCTCCTGTTGCTATTAAATCGTCTATTAACAAAACCCTATCGCCAGATTTAATTGCATCACTATGAATCTCTATTTTATCAGTTCCATATTCTAGTTCATACTCCTGAATAATTTTTTCATGGGGAAGTTTACCATGTTTTCTTATAGGAACTAGTCCTAAATTTAATTTATCAGCTAAAATTCCAGCTATAATAAATCCTCTAGATTCGATTCCAGCCACTACATCTATATCTTTATCTTTATACTTGTTATAAAATATATTAATAGTTTTTTTCATTCCTTCTGGATCTAAAAGTAAAGTAGTAATATCACGAAAAATTATTCCTGGTTTTGGAAAATTTGGAATTATTCTTATCCTCTTTTTAATAAATTCCTCATCCATTTTTGCTATTTTTAGTATAATATTAAAAAACAATTTTTTAACTTTTTCAGCATTTTCTTTCATCCTTTGCATTACCATCTCAAAACTAACTGGCTCTTCGTTTTCTTTCCAACAATCGTAATCAGTTGACATTGCAATACTAGCATAAGGAATTTCCAGCTCATTTGCTAAAGCTACTTCTGGGAAAGCCGTCATTCCAATAATATCCGTAAAATTTTTGAAAAAATAAGATTCTGCTTTAGTGGAAAATCTTGGGCCTTCGATCACTATTATTGTAGCCCTTTTATGAAATTTAAATCCTAAATATTCTGATTCTTGAATTAAAAGCTGTCTTAATTCTTTTGAAAAAGGTTCTACCATGGAAATATGTCTCACATCACCATACTTGTCAAAAAAAGTATTTTCCCTTGATTTTGTAAAGTCTATAAATTGATCTAGAAAAACCAAATCTCCTGGTTTAATTTCTTCTTTTAAAGAGCCAACTGCACTTGTTGCTAAAATGTGAGTGCAACCTTCTTTTTTTAATGCGTATATATTTGCTTTATAATTTACTTTGCTTGGATAAATCTCATGATTTTTTCCGTGTCTTGCTAAAATACAAACATCAACCCCTTCTATTTTCCCACAAGTTAATTTAGAACTTGGAGTACCATAAGGAGTTTCAATCTCTTTTTCATTATAGTCTTCTAAAAGTCTTGGGTCATCCAACCCACTTCCTCCTATAATACCTATCTTTACCATATAAAAAATAAAGAATCATAATTAATAAATATATGATTAATGAAAAAGATATTTTAAAGAATGAATTTTATTTTTTATTATATTCTCCATTCTTTCAACTTCCCGAACAATCCATTTTATCTTACGTTTGTTCAGTTTTTTCATAGGCTCTAAAGAATTCTTAGGGCTTATCTTATTTGTCGAATGAATCTTACTTCTGGATAAGACCTCCAAAAAGCAAAATGTTTATAAACCCAAAAATGATTATATATTTTATATTATATCAAAATTAGAAAAGAGGCAAAATGACTTATAATTTTATTAGTTTTAATAAAAAATCACAAGCAAACATAATATCTGTTATATTAATAATTCTGCTTGTACTTGCTGCTATTGTAATTGTTTGGCAAGTAATTCAAGGAACTGTAAGGGGTGGTGCAGAAGAAATTGAAACTCAAACTGATTGTATAGGACTAAACATAGATATCACAAAGATTATTATAGGGGTTCCTCCAAGTTCTGCATCAGTAACAATAAGGCCTTCAAAAGATATTTCTTCTTATAAAGTTTATAAGAATGGTGCGTTAAAAGTTGATGGCGGAGAAGTAACTGCTTTTAGTACAAGTACTACGATTATAGCTGAGGGAATTGTTGTTGGGGATGTGATAGAGGTTCTAGGAAAAATAGGAGTGACTATATGTCCTGTTGGTGCCAAAGAAACCGCGAAGTAGTTTTTAAAATTATTTTTAGGTGGGTAAAACTTTCTGCTAAAAACTTATTGGTTTCTTAGGCCGTTTAAAATTATCTCTTGCTTCAATAATTCTAGAATCTTCTTAATTTTTATTTTTAGAAATCAATCTTGCTTGTAATTAACTAACGGTTTTTATATATAAACTATAAAACCTACAAACTTTTAACCATATAATTTCCTTCTAATTTATAACCAAGTTTCTTATAATACTCTCTAACTCCTACTCCAGAAATAACTGCTAATTTTTTATACTTATTTTCTTTTGCAATTTTTTCAGCGGCTTTCATTAGCTTTTTTCCAATTCCAGTATGTTGTCCACTAATGCCTTTTTCTCCAATGTTTAAAGATTTTCCATAAACATGCAACTCTCTTACAATCGCTGAATTTTTTAATTCTGGCATAAAAGGCTTATATGGAAATCTTAACCTTAATAATCCAAATAAAATATTGTTTTTATTTACAAACTGCAAGAAAAATTCTTTGCCATTTCCGGCTTTATACTCCTTGATTTTCAATTCTATGTCATAATCAAATTCAGTTTCTTTAAAATCCCTTTGGTTAAAACCCAATTCTCTCATCCTAATCTCCTGTATTTTTTCTTTCTTTTTTCTTAAACTTGCTTCAACTTCTCTTCTAATATCAATTCTCGTTATTCCTGCAACAAGTTTTTCAGGAGGAATTTCCCTCATAATCCTCATGGTTCTACAGTACTCTGGAATCATTTTTGTCATTTCTTCAAGAATTTTTTGCGTTTTAAGTTGATTATACGGTTTAAAATTAATTTTTTCATAAATTCTTGCTAAAGGAGAGTCTTCTATTACCTGACATGGATAAATTTTTAATTGATCGGGCCTGTAATTAGGATTGTCAAAAATTTCTTTAAATAAATTTAAATCTTTATCAATATTACTATAAGGCAATCCAGGCATTATATGATATCCTAATTTAAATCCAGAGTCTCTTAATTTTTCACTAGCTTCTATAACGTCCTTTACTGTATGCCCTCTATTTGTTTTTTTGTATAACTCGTCGTCAGGCATCTGGACACCTAATTCAACTCTTGTTGCTCCAAATTCTAACATTCTTTTTATTTCTTCTTCAGAACAATTATCTGGCCGGTTTTCAATGCATAGTGCCACACATCGATGTTGAGAAGTTTCATTAATTTTTTTTGCTTCTTCTAGATTTTCAGAAACAGAATTATTTAAAGCATCATAGCAGCTTTTTATAAATTCATATTGATAATCTTTAGGATATTGTAAGAATGTTCCACCTAAAATAATTAATTCGATTTTATCAGTTGGATGATTCATTAATTCAAATGCTTTAAGCCTAACTCTAACTTGCTGACGAGGATCAAAATCCAGCATTAGTGCTCTCATAACAGCAGGACTTTTGTCTGTATAACTTTGAGGAACTTTTTCACCTCCAGGACAATAAACACAAACTCCATGATCGCATCTTCTCGGCTCTACAACTACGGTTATTGGTGTTACTCCCGCCATTGTCTTGGCAGGCTTTCTTATCTCTCCTAATTTTGGTATTTGCATTTTTAATCAATCTTAAATTAGACGGCAAGATTTATAAATAATTGTTTTCTTTTAATAACATGAAAAAGGGTGTAAAGAATAAAAAAATTAATCTTAGAAATATTATTATAATTATAGTAATATTAGTTGCTTTATTTATTTTGTATATAGGCTTTAGTTTAAAGAAAATTGGTTTTAGTAAAGGAGGCGAATTGGGTAGTTATAGTCCTATAGCAAGTGATAGTAATATCAACAATATACCAGACTTAGATACATTTAAAGCATTACATTTTGATGGCGGCGGGATTCTATATTCTCTTCGTGAATTTATAGCAGACTATACTCTTCAAGGAGTGTTAACATCTTCTTTAACTCCTCTTAGAGGTACTTCTTGGCTTTACTTGGCTTATGATCCAGTTACCTCTAATTATTATACGGCTTCTGGTGGTGCTGATCTTCACTTAATTGATAGGAATACTGGAGCGACTAAAAAAATTATTTTGACGCCCTACAAAAAAAATCCCTGGACGCAGGGACATTTTGGGACAAAAAGACAGGGCGGTATGGCATTTGATTCCAAGAGAAATAGACTAGTGATTAACACTCGCGCTCGCGCTCCCGGAACCTCTTCTAATATAAATCCTTATGAAACCAATTTTTTTGCTTATTATCTGGATAGAGAAGAATGGAGCAAACTCAAAAGCACTACTAAAAAAGTTGCATTAAAAGGATTAGCTTATTCTCCTGACGAGGATGTTTTTTATGCCCTAAACCACCTTACTTTAGGTACAGACAGGAGTACTAGACTCTATAAATTCGACCCAGAAGGCAAACTTATAAAAACAATTCCTCTTTCTGTTGACCAAAGACGTTCTAAAGATTACTGGCTAATGGACCAATTGGTTGTTTTTAAGGATAAGCTTATTTTACTTGAGCATTATAATTACCCTACTACCATTGAATGTTACGAGATAAACAAATTGACTGGCGAAGTAATAAACTTACCATGTAAGGTGCCCGAGAGGAAGTCGTCAGACTTTCCTTTAGCTAAGTTGTCAGGCAAATAAATTCAATTTTTGCTATCGCAAAAACTCTTCGGAATTTTTTAATTGCCTTTTTTATCCCACCACTAACCAATGCCTTCACAAATTACGCAATTAAAAACCACTTGCAGTTACTCCTCGTCCTCTTTTGTATTTGAATTTCCATTTTAACCTCCATAAAATTTATTAATGAGAAAGTTCTAGCTACATAAATTCCATCTTCATCTTGTTCTATTAATACATCAAAATCCATTACTTGCTTTTCCATATTTTTTATAATAAATTTATGCTTAAATAATTATCGGTTCTCTATTCAAATTCCCCAGAAACAAGAATGTTGTATCTCATTTACTAAATTAATAACAAATTTAAACTTAAAAAACATTCTATTTTCAATGGAATTCAAAATCATCTCAAAAGAAGAATTTCTTAAAGAAAATAAAAAACCAAATCAAGAGAGAGTCTGGGATTCTATAGCAATTCCTTGGAAAACCCATGTAGTAAAAAAAATTCCTATTGTTGAAGAATTTTTGAAGAAAGCAAGTTCATTATCTAAAGATAATGAAACAGTAAAAATTGTAGATTTTGGCTGTGGAACAGGAAGAAACATGATTTCAGATAAAGAAATTACTTATTATGGAATTGATTTTTCAGAAAGGCAATTAAAACAAGCTGAAAAATATATTAAAAAAAATAAAATTAAAGCTAAATTGTATAAATCAAAAATTAATAAGCTAGATAAAAAAAATTTTAAAAATGAGGCTTTTGATTGTGGGTTGTTTATGGCGAGTCTGCACTGCTTAGAAACAGAAAAAGAAAGATTTGATTCATTAAAAGAGTTTTATAGATTATTAAAACCTAAGTCAGAAGCGCTAATTTCTGTTTGGAATTCTGAAGACAAAAGATTTGTTTGTGTAAATAATCATAGAGATATTTATATATCTTGGAAGGAAAATAACATTCCTTACATGAGATATTACTATCTTTATTATAAAAATGAATTTCTAGACTTATTAAAAAAGACTAGATTTAAAATACTAGAATTTTACAAACCCAGAGAACATGATAGGTTTTCTAAAAAAAATTGGATAGTTAGAGTTAGAAAATAAAGCTAAAATATAAGTTCTATTAATTTAAGAGATGATAAACCAGCGAAATACTCTATTTTTGCTAGGATACGCTCTTCTGATAACTTAGTTTATTAAAAATATCGATTATTATGTAATTTTATCAGTGATAAACTAATTTTTTATGTATGGACATAAAAAAATTTATAAAGTTCTGATAATTAGTTTATTTATGGAATATCTATTAAATAACAAGTTCCAAGAAAGTACTGTTGTTTATAGATTTGACACCACAGATGGATATTATATAAGATTTCCTGATGGAAGATGGTTTTTTGGGCGTATTAATCGCAAACGAAATATTAATGAAGATATTAAGCCAGTAGAGGTAATTTATGCCCAAAAAAATTGTGAAGAAATTTTAATAAAAGAGAATTCTAAAAAATTAGAAAATAACGGAAATAATGAAGAGTACGAGGAAGGAGGAAAATTAGTATCTCTTGTTTCAAGAAACAGAAAGAAGATTCTTTTAAATAGTACTATTCTTCATATAGAAAAGATAATTCCTAGCTGTTTAGAAGAAAACATTCTTTATTTATGATAATGATTCCAATAAATCTTTCTCAGAAAGCAATTTTTCTTTTCCAGTAGTCATGTTTTTTAACTTAAATTTTTTCTTTTTAACTTCCTCCTCTCCTATAAAAATTACTATAGGTATAGAATAAGAATTTGCATAATCTAAAGCTTTAGTTGGCTTGCCATAAAAAATCTGACAAGGAACTTTCAAATTTCTGATTTTATCGGCCAATAAAACAGCTTTTTTATCTTGATTTAGACTTATAATCAAGACTTTTTTATCAGGAATTTTTATTTTAGCTAATAACTCCAATCTATCTAATCCAAATGAAATTCCAGTTGACTGAATTCCATTAACCAAATAACTTCCTCCTGACACGATCGTATCTTTCATTTCTTTTGGTTTATCCACTGGTTTTACCTCAAAAACACTTCCATTATAATATGTTAAACCTCTTGCTAAAAATGGCTGAAAATTAACTTTAACATTATATAACCTACAAGCCTCTTTTAATTTCTTAATCTCTTTGTAACCATTATACTTTGCAAAATATTTTTCTGGTTTTTTGAATATACTTAAAACTTTTTCGGCCCCTAATTTTTTTAAACTATTAAAAACATCTTTTTCTGGAAGTTTATCTAATTTATCAATTTCTCTTATAGTTTGGTTTTTATTTTTATCTAAAACCTTAAATTCATCTAAAATTTCATCTAATAATTTCCTGTTATTTACATTAATTGTAAATTTAATTTTTAATTTTTTTAATATTTCAGAAGTAATTTTTAAAATTTCTGCCTCGTCTTTAAAATTACTTCCAACAACATCAACATCACATTGAGTAAATTCTCTCCATCTATTAATAGTTACTGGTTCGTATCTAAAAATATTTCCTATCTGATATCTTTTATAAGGTAGTTTTTTATTTTGAGCCAGCCTTTTTAGCTGAAAGGTAAACTCGTATCTTAAAGCAAGTTTTCTTTTTCTTCTGTCCTCTAACTTAAAAATACTTGAAACGGCTTCGTCATTTATATTTTCTCCCTTAACAAATTCTTCATATTCTATAATCGGTGTTTCAACTGGTTTAAAATTATACAATTTAAAAATATTTTCAATTACATTTCTAATCGTGATTCTTTTTGAAGAATCTTCAATGTCTTTAAAACCTTTTACTGTTTCCATTTTATTCGTCAATATTTATATTTAAATTTTTAATCTCTTTTGATTTTGGCAAATAATTATTCCAGATTTCATCTTCTTCATTATTCCATATCTCTACCATAGATTCGTCTATTACTGACGTTTTCTCCCTTAATCTTTTACAAATAAATATCATTTTAACCTCATTTTAAAAAAGCGGAAGAGGGGAATCGAACCCCCGTCTCAGGTGCCACAGACCTGCATTCTGCCATTAAACTACATCCGCCATATTTATTAAAAATATTTGTTAATATAAAAAACCTTTTATTAAGAAAGATTAAATAAACAAAAGCAACTAACTGACTAGCTCCTAATTTTCTAAAAGAATAAAAATAGTTTAATCTAATCAATGATATATATCCTAATTTATTAAACAAAGAATTGAAAGCTAAGCTATAATTAATTAAACTGATTATGGGGAAAACCCCCTGCAAGTCTATTGCTTAATTTAGCTTTCATGATAAAAAATAAACGAAAAAGGAGTTTTTAAATCTAGTCTTTTTTCTGGTAAATCCCGAACATTTCTAATTATTTCAAAAATGTCCAAATAATAATATTTTAACCAACTAAAAAGCTTTTCCTCGAATGAAAAGCTTTTTAAACTAGATTTACCTAATTTTTATACCTAATAAAACTAAATTTATAGGATAAAAAAGGAGGTAAAATGGCAAGAAAAGGAAGCAGACTAGGGAGCTGGGCGTTCCTAATCGGTTTAGTGATTGCAGTAGTTGTTGGTTTTGGACTTGGCGGAGGTTTAGGTCAAGGGATGGTGATAACTTTGTTTGTTATTGGACTGATAGTTGGCTTATTAAATGTAGTTGACGAAGAGGTAACACCATTCTTAATGTCAGGAACAGTCTTAATAATAGCAGCTAGCTTATCAAAAGATGTTTTGTCTACAGTTACTTTTATAGGATCAGTACTTGACGCATTGCTAATTTTGTTTGTTCCTGCAACTGTTATTGTTGCAGTTAAGAATGTTTTCCAGTTAGCTAGACACTAATTTCTTATTTTTTCTTTTTTTTGAATTTATTATTTCCTAATATTTGTAACTAGTTTAATTGAGTTTGTTAAATATCTCTTAGAATTTTTTATTAAATTGTATTAGTCATCGTAAGTATATTAAAAAGATTGTTAGTAAAATAAACCAAGATGAACCTTTCTGTTAGTAATACCTTAATTACTTATTAGTTGGTTAATATATAAGAAGTTGGTTAAAACTTTAGTTCTGGCTTAGCTACAAAGAAATCAGACTTCCTATTAAAAAAATATTTATAGAGAATTAATTCTTATAAACCATCTTAACACTTTTAACAAATTCAAAAAACTTATTTTTTCTAATAGCTACCTTAGATTTTTCAATTAGACTTTGCAAATAATATAAATTATGATAACTTGCTAATTCTTTTCCAACAGGCTCTTCTTCTCTTAACAAAAATCTTATATAAGCTCTTGAATAATTTTTACAAACAAAACACTTGCATCTTTTATCAATGGGATTTTTGTCTGATTCGTATTTTTTATTAAACATTCTTAATTTTCCTTGTGAAGTAAATAAAGTTCCATGCCTCGCATTTTGAGTCGGCATTCTAGAATCAAAAATATCACAGCCAAGTTTAATAGCCTCTAAAATTTCAATTGGATCTCCTATTCCCATTAAATAAATTGGCTTATTTTCTGGAATCAATTTTTTATGTAATTCTATAATCTTAAATTCGTCTTTTCTTTTTTCGCCTAAACCAAATCCTCCTATAGCATACCCATCAAACTTGTATTTTATTAATTCTTTAATACAATACTCTCTTAAATCTTGATAAATGCCACCTTGAGTTATTCCAAAAATCAACTGTCTTTTAATTCTTTTATTTTTATTATAAACATTTTTATTTTTTTGCAATTTATCATGAGCTTCTTTACATCTTTTAGCCCATAAAATGGTTTTCCTAACAGCATCTTGAATTTCTTTTTTAGAATTTTCATATAAAGGCATGCTGTCTAAACACATGGCTATTTCAGAACTTAATCTTAATTGTAATTTTATGTTTTCTTCAGGAGTCATAAAAATCTTTTCTCCATTAACAGGATTTTTAAATAAAACCCCTTTATCATTACTTTTCTCATATAAAGCTTGAGAATACATTTGAAAACCTCCAGAATCCGTAAAATTTATTCCTTTAAAGTTCATAAAGTTTCCAATTCCTTTCATTTTCTCAATTAATGAAATTAATCCAGAATTTAAGCTCAAAATAAAAGAATTTGAAATAATTGCCTTAACATTTAATTCTTTTAATCTTAGACTATCAATAAATTTAACAGCGGTTTTAGTCGCAACTGGCAGAAATAAAGGCGTTTCTAAAAAGCCTTTTTTAGTCTTTAAAATTCCAACTCTAGCTTTTGTTTTTTTATCTTTATATTTTATTTTGAAAGTCATAAGTAAGATAGAACAAATCTATTTTTAAACTATCATAAAACCTTCGGTTTTTAACCCACACCTTTAGGTGTGTGTTTGCCAAACAAAAAACATTTTACAAAATTAATATTGGATAAAAAATGCTTTTTGTTTGCTGGTTTTGTGGTGCCGAGCAAAAGCAATTTACAAATTTGTATAAAATAAAAATTGCTTTTGGGGGTATGAGACTTCTCTGAGTTTAATAACTAATAAATATTTGTTTATCAATATCCGCATAGGAATTTTGCTCTTATTTTTTAATAATCTTTATTAACTAAACTAGCAATTAAATAGACTATTCCTAAATTGGACGAGTGCATCTTGTTATGTTTATATAATTTTAATAAATCACAAAACCTTGGGTGTACCGCACCTTAAAACCTCAAGAATGCTTGCAATTGCATTCTTGATGGCCATCAAAAATCCATAAAAGATTTTTGGGGGGTGCGATTTGTTTTGGTTTTGGGATTCCCAAAAAAATTCGCATAAAAAGATAACCGCAACATAAATATTGCGGATTTTTTTAAGGATTAATAAAATTTATATTTTTTAGTTTGTACGGAGATACTGAAATAACCGATAACTAAATAAATCAGATTTTTGCTTAATTAACCAGTATATGGTAAGGTACTATTAATTTTATTAGGAATAATTATATAAGCTCAGAGAGGTTTATTATAAATAAAAAATGATGAAAACAAAAATGAAATTTTATTCATTATGGTTAGTGTTAATTATTTTTAGTGTATTTATTTTACAAGTCATTATCCCTGGATTGACTGAATTTTTTCTTTTAAATTCCTCTGCGACTAGCGATTTCCAGTTTTGGAGATTTTTAACGTCAATTTTTTTACATGGGTCTCTTACTCATTTATTATTTAACTTATTTGCGCTATTCTTTTTTGGAATAATTTTGGAAAAAGAAGTTGGTAGTAGGAATTTTCTTATAATTTTCTTTTTTTCAGGAATCTTAGCTAATTTAATTGCAGTAAATTTTTATTCTTCAAGTTTAGGGGCAAGCGGGGCAATTTATGGTGTTATAGGAGCTTTAACAATAATAAAACCTTTAATGATGGTCTGGACTTTTGGGATGATACTACCTATGTTTATTGCCTCTATTTTATGGGTTACAGCAGATATATTAAGAACTTTAGGTGCATTTGGCCAAACAAATATTGGATCAATAGCTCACCTTTCAGGAATTGCTATTGGAATTCTTTGCGGAATTTTGTTGAGAAAAACATAATTACAATGATGATAAAAAAATAGTAAGAGCCATCAATAGTATTCTAAAAGTGTTATTTTTTTATAGGGGTGACAATAGATGAGGTAAAAGGAAAAATTAGAAATACCTAAAGATTTTGTAATGACCTTCTAAAGGCCTTAAAAGGAGAATAAGTTTCTATAATCTTCTCTTTTCATCACTTCTTTTTTTCTTCTCCACTAACTTTTCTTATTAAATTAATAACATAACTTGCCGCATTTCTTCCTGTTCTATAATCACTTGGATTAGAAGAGATAATCACTTTTAAATTTTGATTGGCTAAAGGATAAACTGTTAAATGGCCACCTGCTGTATTTTCATACCACAAACCATATTTTCTCAAAATAGCTCTTTGGACTCCATTAAAATCTGTCTTCCATCCAACATTAAAAGCATTTTTTATTTCCTCTCTTTCTTCTTTAGTTATAGTTGGTTTTTCTTCCTTAGGAATTTTTCCTTCATAAAGAATTTTTAAAAATTCTCTAGCAATTTCTGCTTTATTTTTATCTCTGCTTTGAGCAATAGACAAAAGACTTTTTCCATAAACATTTCTCGCTCTTTCTAATAATTCCGGATCTCTTTTAACAATATCGTAAACATCTTTAAAATCTCTAAGACTTATATTGCCTTTATCAGTTAGAAAGATATTTGGGTCGGTCATATAGTATGTATTATCCTTCTCTTTTTTATGACCTCTTCGAGTTTCATATACTGCAATTCTCGATCCTAACCTTTCCACATGTTCCTCTAAACCACCAGCACTAGAAGCAGTACCAACTACTGTCAGAAAAATTCCTATTATAAATAAAAAAATTCCTAATAAACCTAGATAATTTTCAGGGTTAAATCCAATAACAGCTCCTGTAATAACTGCATTTGTTACGACTACAAACAAACCAACAAAAATTAACCCTATTCCTAAACCTCTTTTCCAGCTCATTTTAATATTATTAATATTGTTTTAAACCACCTTTAATATCATTTACAATTGCTCATAATTAATATTATTCTTGAATTATTAACATCTCTCTGTAATAACTACAATTACTATGATGCTATTTTAGATCTCTATTACTTATTCTTAAAAGAAAAACAAACTATAAAAAGATAACTAAAAAATGAGAAAACTCTAATCACAATTAAACGTTCAAGATAGCTAAAATTATCTATTAATCATTTAAGGAATAAATAACTAATCTCTATGTCTACAAGGACTATCAAATAGGAAACTAAAGAATTATATAATATAAAATA
>JBBSYY010000038.1:0-4832 GCA_038044985.1 Nanobdellota archaeon | reverse complement strand
AAATTTGTATAAAATAAAAATTGCTTTTGGGAGTAGGAGATTTCTTTGAGTTTAATATATTAGTTATTATTTCACCAATCATATTATAAACTCCAACTTGTTTTATTAAAACTTCCAATTCTTTTCCTAAAATATCCCTATCAGAATTTATTAAAACAATATTATAATTTTCATCTCTTGCTTCATATAAATTATTATTTAATTTTTTATTGACAAAAACTTTTATTTTTTTATTTAAAAATATCTTTTTATTTTCAAAAGCTATTTTTCTATGTAAATTCATAATTTCTTTATTCCTTTGATTGATAGTTTTTATTGGAAGTTCTTTAAGTTTTTCTGCTTCAGTATTTTTATGTTTTGAAAATTTTGATAGATTAAGAACGCTTGGTTTGTATTTTTTTAAGAAATTTATTGTTTGTTTATAATCTTCTTCAGTTTCTGTTGGATAGCCTGTTATAATATCTGTAGAAACTGTTAGGTTTGGAAATTCTTGTTTAAATTTATTAATAATATGTTCGACTTTTTCAATTTTATAGGGCCTTCTCATGTTTTTTAAAATTTTGTCTGAAGCTGATTGGACCGGAATATGAAGGAACTTATAGATTTTAGAATTTTTATATAACTTTATAAGTTTATCAGTAATATTATATAATAATCCTGGATTCATCATTCCTATTCTAAGTTTAAAATCATAATTTAATGATAATATTTTTTCGATTAATTCTGGCAATTTTTGTTCTCCTTTGTCAATTCCATAACACTCATTTCCTTGACTAGTTAACCATACTTCTTTTGCTCCTACTCTTAAATCATCTTCTATAGATAAAAGAATTTTTTCCATTGGATAAGAAAACAAATTTCCTTTCGCGAGTTTGGTTTTGCAAAAAGTGCATTTTGACAAACATCCTTCTAAAATTTGTGTGATAGAAATTAATTTATTAAAAGATATTTTGGGAAGAAGAATTTTTTCTTCATTTTGTTTTTCAAGATAATTATAATTGTTATTGACTATGGGCAAATTAGAATAACTATTATTAACTAACTGAACAACGGACTTGATATTATGAGTTCCTAGCAGCTTTGCATTTAGATTTAATTTTTTAATGCTCTCTGAATCTGTTTCTGGCATACATCCTGTTACTATCGTTAGTTTTTCAGAATTTTTAAATGATAAATCTTGAATTCTTCTTTTTATTTTATTTTCTGTTTTTTTCTTAACAACGCAGGTATTTAAAATGTGAATATCTGCAATTTCCTGATCATTTGTTAATTGATAGCCGGATTGTAATAATAAACCCGCAATTATCTCTGAGTTGTTTTGGTTGGCTGAACAGCCATAGGTTTCGATGTATACTTTTTGAACATTCATCTTAGATTCTTAGTTATTATTTAATTAGTTTTAATTGTTTAACTAATTTACTATTATCAATTAAAAAAATTTTAGGGGCCCTTACATTTCTTCTATAACTTCTATACCCAATAAATAAAGAGAATTTTTTAAAGTTATTTTAAAAGAATCTATTAATTTTAATCTAAAGGCTTCATTTTTATCCCCGAGTACCTTACAAGAATGATAAAATTCATTAAAAACTTTGGCTAATTCATATGAATAATTAGCTATTATACTGGGATCCATAAATTTACTAGCGAGTTCAATTGTTTCTGGGAATTTTGAAATTTTTGATAATAAAGATATTTCAGGATTTGTTAAAGATTCTGAGATTTTAATTTTATAATCTATTTTTGTTTTATTTTTGTTTGATCTAAATTTTCTTATTATTGATGATGCCCTTGCATAAGAATATTGTAAGTAAGGTCCTGTATTGCCTTTAAAGTTTAATGATTGTTCTAAATCAAAAATTATGTTTCTATTATTCTCATTTCTTAACATGGCATATTTAACAGCAGCTATTGCTAATTTATTATGGTCTCCTTTTGTTTTTCTCTTTTTAATTTCTTCTTTAGCTTTTTTTCTTGCATGCTCTAAGAATTCCTCAAGTAAAACTACTTCTCCTCTTCTCGTCGACATTTTTCCAATTCCTTTTAATAAAACAAAAGAATAGTGAATAACTTCTGGATAAGGTTTATTAAGTAATTTTAAAGCTTCTCTCAGCTGTTCAAAATAAACTTTTTGATCTTCTCCTAAAACTATTATATTTTTTCCTTTTTTACATTTTTCAATTGTATAAGCAAGGTCTCTTAAAACATAAAGCCCGGTTCCATCACTTCTTGTCAAAACCATAACCGGAGATTTTAGCTTTCTTATTAATGGGGTATCTTTTAAGTCTAACACAAATCTGTTTTCTTTATCTTTAAACAGTTTTCCTGTTTTTTCTAAATCATTTAAAATTTTTTTTCCATGTTCAATGTATCTAGATTCGTAATCAAAATAATCAAATTCTATTCCTATTGATGAAAATATTTTTTTCTGTCCACTAACCGCTGTATCAGCTATTTTATTAAATAATTTTATTGTTTGTCTGTCTTTATGTTCAAACTTCCTTAATAGATCAAAAACCTTTTTCTCTAATTCTGGATTTTTTTCTATTTTATTGGTTATTTGAATATATCTTTCCAGTAAACTATTAAAATTATCTCCTTCTTTAAAAACAAGAGCTAGCATTGCTATCTGTTTGCCTATATCATTCACATAATAATGTCTTTCTACTTTATTTCCTAAAAAGCTTAAAATTCTGTAAATTGAGTCTCCGATTATAGAATTTCTAGTTCTCCCTACATGAGGAGAGGCATTAGGATTTACACTAGTATGTTCTAAAATAATTTTTTGGGTTTGTTTTTGCTTCCCAAAACTAGAATTTATATTTATGATATGCTCAGCGAGTTTTTGTTTATTAATAAAAAAGTTTAGATAAGGCCCATCTGCTTCTATTTTTTCTATTTCTTTATCTAAGACACCTAGCGGTTTCTTTATTCGCAATCTCGCTCGATATTTATTTTCATTTGCCTCACGAAATTGCTCAGATGTATCTTCCCTTAATTTCTTAGCAAGCTCTTGAGCTATTTCATTAGAAGATTTTTTTAATTTTTTGCTTAAAATAAAACACGGAAATGCATAATCCCCAAGTTCAAAACTTGGTGGTATCTCTAAAACTTTTTCTATGTCATCTTCTATTAATCCTGTTTGTTTTGCAATTAATAAAATAATTTTTTGTTTGAACATGTTTTGATTTTATAATTATTTTACTATTTATTAATTATTATCTAATATCTCATCTAAGTTATAATACTCCTCCTAACTCTCATGAATAATCTTGCTTAAATTAAAAAACCGCGCTGATTACAGTTTGGTTTATAAAAAACTAAGAAAGATATGTTTATAAAATTTAGTGCCTTTATATATTAATTGATATAGCCAAACTTGCTTTATTATAGCTATATAGACTGTTAATAAATAAAAGGAATTAATATAAAAAAGAATAATGATGCTTATACTATTCAATTAACAAATTCATAAAAATGGCTAAAAAATGTGTTCTTTGTAATGAAAAAATTAAAGAAGAATTTGATAGATTAAAAGGCACGATATTGAAGTCTTCTGATGAAAATAAAAAGAGCTATTTCATTTATGTTTGTTCTGATTGCCAGAAAAAAGAAAACTGGTTTGAAAAAGCTAAGGTGAGGGGGGCATGATGTACAACCAAAAAAAGACCATTTTATTAAGTAATATTTAAATACTTATAGCACTAAAAATAATTATGGCTAATTATAAAGATTATTCATATCTTACATTTAGAGTTTTAGTTGGATTATTATTTTTATAACATGGTGCTCAAAAATTATTTGGGGTTTTGGGGGAGGAACTAAAGTTCAATTATTAAGTCTTTTTGGTCTTGCTGGGGTAATTGAGCTTTTTGATGGATTATTAAATGCTCTTGGATTCTTAACAAGAGTTGCTGCTTTATTTGGAATAGCTGATATGATAGGAGCTTGGTTCATTGTCCATATTTCTCAAGGATGGATTCCAATTTTGAATAAAGGAGAACTACCATTACTTTTCTTAACCTGTTTTTTAGTTCTTGCTGCTTATGGCTCAAGAAAATGGAGCCTAGATAATCTTTTTTCTAAAGTTAAATGGTAGTTTTATAATCTTGATATTGGTAATGTTTATTCCAGTTGTTCTGTTAACTTAAAACGTCACGAACCGCTTCTTTTTTCTAGCTTATCAATAATATTAAGTTTTTAATAACTATTAATAATAAAATTTATCAATGAGAATTGGTATTACTAGTTATTTTAACATAACCTGCTAAGGTTATAACACCAAAAAAATCGCAAAAATAGCTAAATTAAGTAAATTTGAAAGGCTACAGTAAAAACAATGACTTTTTAATACTCGAGCTTGGATAAAAAACAAAAATATTGAAACTAATAAAGCGATTCCTGAAATTATTTTCATAAAAAAAAGGGTGTTTTTTGAAGAAAACAAAAAAATAGCTGTAATTAAGACCAATAAGTAATAAATAAATCCTAAATTATCATTATAAACATAAAATATATGGCTATATTTACTTTTAACAACTTTATTACAGTCTCCATTAATAGGACAGATGAGTGATTTTTTCTTTATTCTGTTTAATATTAAATAACATGTATTTATAATTCCTAAAACTGCAAAAATTATTAATAAATTTGTTAATAATGGCATTTTGTTATTTTATTGTTAATCTTCATTTAATTAAAGCTTCCTGTCTTAATGCATTTATTAAATTATTAGTTATTTGTTTATTGGAATATTTATTATATCACAAAACCTTTGGTGTACCGCACCTTAAAACCTCAAGAATGCTTGCAATTGCATTCTTGATGGCCAT
>JBBSYY010000037.1:0-5595 GCA_038044985.1 Nanobdellota archaeon | reverse complement strand
TTCAGTTGTTAAAGTATGTATCTATTTTTCCTGCCTCTGCCAACAAATTGTCAGATAGCGAGGGAAATATTCTTCCAGACTGTTTTTTACTCCCACCAGATTCTACTGCCTTGGATTTTGCATACACCATTCATACAGATTTAGGAAAAAATTTTATTAAAGCCATTGACGCTAGAACAAAAAAGGCTGTTGGAAAAGATTACAGACTAAAAAATCGAGATGCTTTAGAGATTGTTACTAGATGATTAATTTCACACAACAACCATGAACTTATTCTTATTTAACTCTATTTCTAAAATCAACATAAATAATCCAATAATTATTAAACCACCAGATATTAAAATATTAAGACCCCCTATGCTAACTAATAAGTCTCTATGAATCATTAACCATAAAGCGTGAAACAATCCTAATGTTAAATAACTCCACCCCACAATTTTTATTAGTCTCATAAAACATCAAAACTATAATCATTTATATAATTTTTCTTTTTATCATCAATAAAAACTTCCTACATATATTAATATAGTTAAATCACAAAACCTTGAGTATACTACATCTTTTAAGGTGCGGTTTGTTTTGGGATTCTCAAAACCAGAGAAAACTTGAAAAGTTTTCTTGGCCGAGAAAATTTTATAATCAGAAACTTTTTGTGTTTTACCGCACACTAAATTGTGCGGTTTGTTTGAAATTTCCGCATAAGAAATTTTCTTTGGAAATCCGCATAAAAAGATAACCATAACATAAATGTCGCGGATTTTTTTAAGGATTCAATAATTATGTGCTCACTATCACATATTGAAGAAATTTAGCTTCCTATTGAAATAGAAAAAACTACGAAAAGATTAGATATTATTTTAAATCACCAACTTTTTGCTTATACCTAGGACTAAAGTCCGAGGTTTGTTCTAAAGACTTCAACTCGTTAGAGTTGAATGTATTAGAGAACTTTGTTCTCTGAGTTGGGGAGACAGAAAATAAACTACTGCAATTACTCCTGTTTAAAAACTGGAGTTTGTTTTCTGTATAAATTTTCCAAAATTTTATAAACCTTTTTATCTTTCATAGATTATGAAAAAAAGAGGGACTTTAAAAAAAGGTCATATTGATTTTACAAAAAAAGGAATTTTTGTTACAAAACTTGCCGATAAACTTGCTAAAAAGCTTAAACCATATTGTAAAAAAATTAAAATTGTCGGCAGTATAAGAAGGCATGAAAAAAATCCATATGACATAGACATTGTGCTTATTCCTAAAAACCATGAACGCAAAGAAAAAATTGAACGGTTCTTAAAGACAAGGGGAACTTATATACAAGGAGGGGAAAAAGAAGCTACTTTTAAAATTAAAAATGTAAAGGTTGAGTTATATTATACGATTCCAAAAGAATGGGGTGCTGAACTGCTGGCATATTCAAGCAAAAAAGGCGCGGGCATAGGCTTAAGAGTTATAGCAAAGAAAAAAGGTCTTAAGCTAAGCCAACACGGACTATTTAAAGACCACAAATTTATAGCTGGAAAAACAGAAGAAGAAATTTATAAAGCCTTAGAAAGACCATTGAAACCTCCAGAAAAAAGATGATTTAAAAATTATCCACCTAGGTAATTTTCATAATAACTATGAGACTAATAATAAATAATAGTTAATTAACACAAAGAAGATTAATATCAATACTAACCGTTTTATTATATATTCTGCTTATCAAAAAAATTGCCAATATAGTTAAATAGCAATAGAAGTTACCAATATAATGAAAGGTTATTATGGTGTAGATGACTCTCTTGAAATTATATCAATTCCTTGGGTACTTTATGCCCTTGGTAAAAATGGAAAATTTTATTATAGGTATGGAAAACTTTTTAGAAGATTACGTTATTCAATTTAAGAAATCAAGAGGATTGAATAATAAATTTAAATTTAGTGAAATAGATATACCAGATAGATATATTAAAAAATTTGTAGATATGTGCTACTGTTTTTATGATAAAAAAGAAATTGAGAAAGAAGCTGATAATATTGCAGAATATGTTTTGAAAAAAGTAAAAATTTAAATAAATAATTATTAAGAGTTAAAAAAAGATGATAAGATATGAACTAGCTCCAGATTTACAGAGAATTATAACAGAACTAGCTGTTTTATTTCCTCATGTTAGGTTGAATGATGTTATCTGTATAAGAAGTTTTGGGTCTAGTAGTAGAGGAACAATTGCAAGATGTCATGCTCTTGGAAAAGCTATGCAACTTGCTTTAAACAGAAGGGGATTTTATGTTATAGAGGCTATTTCAAAAAGATTTGATAAATTGTCAGAACAAGAAAGAACTAAAACACTTATTCATGAGTTAATGCACATTCCAAAAAGCTTTGGTGGTGGTTTTAGACATCATGATTATGTGTGTAATAAAAACATAGAGAGAGAATATCAAAAGTATATTAATTTAAAAAATCAGGATAATAAATTATTCAGACTATAAAATAACTATTAATAAAAAACAACAAATCTGGAAAAAGTAAAAATTGATATGTTTAACTTGTGTGAATAAATCTAAATAGTAGACCTAACTTTAATTAGTTATTAAAACAATAAAAATTATGAAACCCCTAATATTTAAATACAAACATAAAAACTTTTCTATTAAATATAAAGAATGTGATAACCTTTTTTCAAAAACCCTTGGATTAATGTTCAGGAAAAATAGCCCTCCATTATTATTTATTTTTAAAAAACCTGTAAAAATTTCAATACACTCTTTTTTCTGTAAGCCTTTTATAGCAATTTGGCTTTTACATAATAGGATTATTGATATTAAATTAGTAAAACCTAATAAATTTTCAATAAAACCAAAAAATAAATTTAATAAAATCTTGGAAATACCTTCAAATACTAGAGAATTTTTAGCTTTTTATAAACTTGTTCAAGTTTAATTAATACTTGTTTTTACATTAATTGCTCTGTTGAAATTCTCTAATCAATAGATTCAAAATCTTGTTATATACTCTAGATCTTATTACCTTTATTATGATAATTATCTAAAAAAGTAATTTTGCTCAATTTTTATGATTTCGTCAAATTTGTATTAACAAAAATATAATTTTTATCGACGGAAGCAGAAAGATTTAAATACTAGACAAACTTAATTTTTGTAATAAAGAGCGAATCTTTAAAATAAATTCTTAAAAGGAGGTAAAAAATGGGAAAGGTTATTGCAAAAAACATTGTTAAAAGAAAGTCGGGATATCTTTATTATATAGATGGCAAGGGTAATGTATGTGAGGCTAAAATGGCTAGAGGTGGAAAGAGAAAAAAGAAAAGGAAATAATTTTAATTTTTAAATTAAGTATTTTATTTTGTTTGTAAGTCAACAGTACTTATGTGACACTATCTATACTATAAATGGCGCTATATTCATTTCGTCTTATTGTACTTTTAGTAATTTTTACTATAATCTTATGTGTAACAAAAGAGCTATCAGCTATTTAAAAGTGTAGTTAAATCAAATCTATATTCACTGATTTTATTATAGTCAATGATATTAATTTTTCTCCGTTTTGTCAAATCAAAAAATCCTTTTGCATTACCATGCCCTAAAGGGCATGGTTTGTTTGGATTTTTGGACGCAAAAAAATTCCTTTTGTTGTTTGGAATTTTCTGTACAGAAAATTTCCTTTGTAAGAAATTTTCTTGTCTCAGGAATAAAATTCCTGATGACCATCAAGAATTCAATTGTCAGAATTCTTGAGGTGTTCAAGAATTCCCACGCACTAAAGTACGTGGTTTTTGAGAATTCTTGACATAAAAAGCATTTTACTATCTTAAAAAAATTTGAAAATGCTTTTTATTTACGTTGATTTATTAGGGAAAGACGTACGTCTTTCACTATAGTTATTAATAATAAGTATTTTAATCAAATGGAAAATAAATATTAAGTTGAATTTGATTTAACATAACCGCAATCTCTAAAAACTCTTTATTTCTAATTAATTAATAGTTTAAATTATATTTTAACATGTTAGAAAGACTTGCTTCTGCACTAAAAAAAGGATTTGATAAGATAGCAGGAGCTATATTTTTTGATAAAAAAACCATAGAAACTATTGTTAAGGACCTACAAAGAGCTTTAGTCCAGGCAGATGTTAATGTACATCTAGTAAAAGAACTAGGAGATAAAATAAAAACTGCTGCGGCTAATGAAAAAATTAAGGGGGTTGAAAAACGCGAGCATTTAACAAAACTGCTTCATGATGAAATACTTGCTCTTCTTGGAGGGAATAAACACGAACTAAAAATAAAAAAACAGACTAAAATAATGCTTGTTGGTTTATATGGAAGTGGGAAAACAACAAGCTCTGCAAAACTAGCTGCTTATTACACAAAAAGAGGATTTAAAACAGGTTTATTAGGATTAGACGTTTATAGGCCAGCGGCTACAGAACAATTGGAACAGCTTGGAAATAAATTAAAAATTTCTGTTTTTGCAGACAAAAAAGAAAAAAATCCCCTCAAACTTTACAAAAAATTTGAACATAAACTGAAAAATTATGATTTAATCGTTATAGATACTGCTGGAAGGCACTCTCTAGATAAAAACCTTATTGAAGAAATAAAAATTCTTAATGAAGAAATAAAACCAGATTATAAATTATTGATAATTCAGGCGGACATTGGTCAGGCTGCTAAAACACAAGCTTCTGAATTTCAAAAAGCAGTTAGTGTTAATGGAGTGATAATTACAAGAATGGATTCTAGCGCAAAAGCAGGAGGTGCTTTAACAGCTTGTAATGAAACAAACGCCCCTGTTTTTTTTATTGGAACTGGAGAAAAAATGGAAGACTTTGAGTCATTTAATCCAAATTCTTTTATCTCTCGACTTTTGGGTTTGGGCGATTTAGAGGGCTTACTAGAGAAAGTTCAATCAGCCATTGACTCTAAGTCGCAAGAAAAATTAAAACAAAAATTAGAAGAAGGCAGTTTTAACTTGAGGGATTTTCAAACTCAATTAAAATCCATGCAAGGAATAGGCAGTTTTTCTAAAATAGCTTCAATGATACCTGGTTTAAGTGGTTTAAGTAAAAACAAAATTTCAGATAATTTATTAGAAACTCAAGAATCTAAAATGAAAAAATGGGAGCATGCGATAGATTCAATGACTCCAGAAGAAATTGAAATTCCTGAAATAATAGAAAAACAAACTTCAAGACTAGGAAGAATTGCAAGGGGTTCTGGAACAACAACTGCTGATATAAGGCAATTAATAAAACAATATAAATTATTAAAAGAATTAACTATGGGAACTGCTGACATCTCACAAATAGATTCATCTCAAGGACTTTCTCAAAAACAAATGATGAAAATAGCTAGGAAGTTGGGGAAGAAGATGAAGTTTTAATAATATATATGTAATGTAAAAAAAATTATAGACCCTAAAGTTCTTTTATCAATAACCGAATCAACGTCTTAAAAACCCAAACATTTAAATAAGAGTATAACCATCGGTATAACATGATAGAACTAAAGGTTAAACTAGGGGCAAAGGGACAGGTGGTAATCCCAAAAATTTTTAGAGATAACTATAAAATTTATCCAAAACAAGAAGTTA
>JBBSYY010000036.1:0-18952 GCA_038044985.1 Nanobdellota archaeon | reverse complement strand
GAAGTAGAGAGATATGAGCATAAATAAAATAACTATACCTACAACTATCCATTGACATTTCTGCCAGCTTTTCTAACTGACAAACTTCAATGCTATCAACAGTTTAAATGAATAAGATTAATTATTTAAATAATCATTAACTAGCAGGTTTATGAGAAATAAGAAAAAGAGAAGTAAACCTTATCAGAAAAGCTTACAAAAAACTTTAACTAGCTTAATATCAAATAAACCGAAAAATAAGTCTTTACTTATTTTACTAAGATACTTAATCTTATTAGGATTAATGTTTACTCTTCCTTTAATTTATAAAACCTTTACACCATTAACTTTTTACCCTTCAATTTTTTTATTAAAACTATTTTATGATGTAACTATAAATAATTTACTTGTTATCATAAACGATAAGACCTTTATTCAAATAATTCCTGCATGTATAGCAGGCTCTGCTTATTTACTGCTTTTAATTCTTAATTTGTCTATCCCAATGAAATTAAAAAAAAGAATTTATTTAATCTTTATTTCTTTTTTTATTCTTTTAATATTAAATATTTTGAGAATTTTTATTTTATCGGTTTTATTTTATCATAACTTTATTTTTTTTGACATTACTCATAAACTATTTTGGTATTTTTTAAGCACAGTTTTTGTTGTCTTGATATGGTTGTTTATAGTAAAAAAATATTCAATAAAAGAAATTCCTGTTTATAGTGATATTAGGTATTTGATGAAAAATATACATTAACTTTCATTAATTCTTAAATAAAGAGAAAAATATTAATGTTTAATGATTAGATATCAAGCAATTGTAATATCAAATTCTATGATAGCATTCTCAACTTTTCTAGGAGTACTTTCTGCTTGGGTATATTACGCCTACCAAATTCTAGAAACAAAAAGATTATTTGGCATGATTACTCTAGTTAATATTTATATACTACTTAATCTTTTATTCTTATATATCTTAAAAAGAGGTAGAATAATAAAATGAAAAAAAGAGGAAGAGGTTTTATAAAAGGCATTGTTAATTTTATAAAATATTACTGGCCAATAATCGTTATATTACTTTTAATATATTTGTTAGTGATATTAGCAAAACCAAGATAATTTTAACTTAATTTTTAATTTATTTACTTTATATTATTAATAAGTTAATAGCTATTTAAAGTCATTTACTAAAACCACAACTAATTTCAGCTTTTTTTACTATTCTTCCTTCTAATCTTCAACAAATAAATCAAAACAATAACTAAAACTATGGTTATTAATAGCAAATTAATAATATTCAAATTTTCTTTTATTAACCAGATATTTTCTGCGAAAATATATCCCAAAGCAATTAAAACAAAGCACCAAATTCCAGCTCCCAAAACAGTATAAAAGCAGAATTTATAAATATTCATTTTGGAGAATCCTGCTGGAATAGAGATCCACTGTCTAACTAAAGGAATTAATCTTCCAACAAAATTAGTTATTTCTCCATGTTCTTCAAAAAATCTGTCACTTTTACTTAAACTATTTTTGTCTATAAATAAAACCCTTCCATATTTATTTATTAACTTATTAACACCTTTTCTTCCTAAATAAAATGCTAAATAGTAATTAATTAAAGCTCCTGCCAAACTGCCTAAAACTCCTGCTGAAAAAACTAGCCAAAAATTCATCTCTCCTTGATAAATTAAGATTCCTGCAGGAATTAAAACAATCTCACTTGGAAAAGGGATAAAGGAACTTTCTACTGTCATTAAAATAAAAATTCCTAAATATCCTAAAGAATCAATTAATCCCGCTAGTTTCTCTACTATCTGAATAAAAGCAGTATTTGTCATTTAATGTTTCAAGAAAAATTAGTTTATATTTTTTCTTTGATGTATCTTAATCATTTAGTTATTATTAATTTGGTGCTGTTAAATAAATTGGCGATGAGATTAACTTTTACCGACGATAACATTTACTTAAGGAAAAATTAATGGTTTCCACTATAATTAATATAATCTTTCGGTATTTAATTTTTTTAGTTTTAAGGAGAAAAAATTATCTCTTAAACCTACTAGCATAATCCTCAAGAACTACCAACATAAACCTTTCGGATGCTTGCAAAATCTCGCATTCTTTAAAAACTATTTCATAACAATTTGGGGCAATTTCATTTATAGTAGTTATATTCCCGCTTGTAATAATTATAACTGTATCAAAAGCACTATTATAACACCATCTTTGAATTAAATTATTGGCTTCTGCATAAGCTTTATCAGTGACAGAAGATCTAACCTCTAAACCAGAATCTTTTAAAAATCCAGAAAGTTCTAGTAAAGCAAGTCCGCTATCCTCACAATTCTTCATAAATGGGTTGAGAGATATGTAAACTGGATCATATTTTCCCTTATCTATCGCAAATTCAATTTTTTCATTTGTTGTATTTATAGAGATGAATGCAAGTTTTCTTGGATCATTTCTTAAATTAATAGCATAATCTCCTATAACCTGCCCTGTAACTTCAACAACAGGAAATCTAGTTGAATAAAACATTATATCTCCTAACTGAGTTTTTTGAAAAACTAATCCTTTATAATTAAATTTATCAATAAAATTACCCTTTATAAAAAAAACTAAAACCAATATTAAAATTACACCAATCATAAAAAAAACAGCCATTTTTATCTGTTTGTTTTGGATTTCTTCTAGATCTTTATCATTTTGTTCACCAGCAGTTTCATTATTAATATTTTCAGTTTTGGTATCTGATAAATCATTAGATTTTGTTTCTCTTATCAGTCTCTCTTTATCATTATCTTCAATTATTTTTTTATTAACACCAATTTCTTTAGATTCTTTAATATTTTTAACATTAATATAATCACTATCGGTTTTCTCAATCTCTCCTGGTTTCTCTATAATGTTCTCCTTATCAATATCTATTATTTTATTGATATCATTTGTTTTTTCAATTTCTACTTTCTTGCTATCTATGCTTTCAACTATATGGCTTTTTTCATCTGTAATGCCAATTTTCTCTGCCTTTTTTCTGATTCTCTTTTTTCTCTCCACCATCTTATAAGAAGATAAAAACACCTTTTAAATTTTCTTAATATTGATAATATATTATCAAAACCCCGTATAAATAAGTAATAAGAGTTGATAAATTAAGGACAGTTATTATTCTATCCTATACAGTTTTTCCAATTCTTGTTACAGGAAAACTAAATAATATTATTGCAGACAGAACTTATTAAAGTAATTACAAAGTAAGATTTAAATTTTGACCAACCAATTTAATTATTGAATATAGCCAAAGAAAAATCAGAGTATTCTTTCAGTCCTTTGCTATAGATCAATTAATAAAAAATCACTGAATCCCTAAAATGCTAAATAAAAACCTATCGGCATATCTAGATTGGTTAGCATAGTTTGTCTCTATAAAAATACAGTTCTCTTCGTTATAAATTTTTTCGATGTCATCAACAGCATCTTTTACAACAATAATATTATCACTAGAACATTTTTTAATTGGGAAATTCTCGTTATTTTTAGTACATTCACTATCTCCCTCCAAACACGCATTATTAATTCTAAGAGCAACGTTATTTAAATTTCTAGCAATTTCTGAAAAATGCTCTCCATTCTCTCCAGTTAAATATAAAGGTTTATTAGAATACTCATTAATACTTTTATAATTTAAAAAAGAAATATCTTCTGTTTCTTTTGGGTTATATTTTGTTAGAAAATTTGTTCCTTGAATATTAAAATTCCAGTAACCATTTTCATCTGTAACAAATTTTATTCCTTTATATTCTATTTTCTCGTTAATGTTACTGGTTGTATTGTTGATAAAGGCGAAACTTAGCGAGCTTAAAACCATTAACCCAATTAAAACAATTCCAAGAATTAATTGGTTTCTTTTAATTTTTTTTCCCTTTTCTTCTTGAGTGATTATTTTTCGCATTTTAAAAGATAATTATTAATTTATTAATGTTTTTGTTTATATTTTATTTTAGATACTCAAAGACAAATCTTTTAAACAAACCATAATCTTTAAAGGGTGGTAAAACATAAGGATTTTTTGATATTAATAAATTAAAGGTTAGACGGCAAGACTAGTATTCTAATCCTGCTTACATATTTACTTATTTCATTTATAATGGTTAATAAAATTTACTTCACAACCTCCAGTTCATAATAAATATTATTACTAGGAAAAAGATTAAATAAAAATTTAGTGTAAAATTGGGGGAATAGGTTTGGAATAAAGCTTAACCATATTAATTTAGGATTTAGAGAATAAATATATTCTCTTTTTAAGGTTTTAAATCTTGCTTTTGAATAATGCCAACTGCCATCAAAATACTCAAAAGTATTCCAAGTCATAAATTTTTTTGTTAATGGATCTTGAGCAGAACACATACTAGGAAAAACAGGACTTCTTATTTTTATTATTGCTCCTTTTTTACAAATTCTACTTAATTCTTCCATTATTTTTATGAAATCGGCGTTAATTAATTCTAAGGTTCCAAGTGAGAGAATTTCATCAAAATAATTATTTGAAAGGGGGTAAGGGAATTTAGTTAGGTCATGTTTTACATCAATTCCTGGAAGATTAGCTACATCAATATTAACCCACTCTTCTCCCTTTGTATTTTTCCTTATATCTCTTCCACATCCAAGATTAAGTTTTATTTTCATTAATAAAAATAACAATTTTTGTTTAAATAACTTTCTTTATTTAAAAAATAGTCTAAATCTTAAAGATTTTAAATGTCCGAATTGGAATTCGAAGCACAGCAGAAAATCTTTTGAAAGATTTTCTGTGCCACAAAATTGCAAAGCAATTTTGATGTGATCAAAAACTACAACGAATAAATATGCCATAGGTCTTTGCCTATGGTTTTTGACATAAAAATATTAGTTCTATAAGAAGCTCTCTTAAAATGACTAGTAATAATAATTCGCTTCTATAAACCTTTATTAAAAGATTATTTATTATTAAACTCTCAAATATATTTCAATTAAATTTTAGCATTTCAAATTCAAGAGATTTTTCTTGCTATCTTTTAGTTATATGTTAACCATCTCTCTGCCACTTTATTAGTAATTAATAATTTTACTAAAAAACATACTTACAAATAATAAGTTAAAAAAGAAAAAATAAAAAAGAAAAAATTAAACTTTAGCCTGTTCCAGTAGCTACTATTGGATAAACTTGTGATTTTCCACTATCAGTCATAACTCCACCTTCTAATAGTTTCTTAACAGCATTCTCTGTATCAGCAGCTTCATAACCTGCAACTAGCGTAGCAACTTTATCATCACTATAAGGTGATTTGACAGTTTGAATAACATACTGTCCTGCTCCTGCACCAGTTTTTTCAGTGAAATCTGAAGTACATAGAGGAGAATCGCTTCCTAAGATTTTTGCAGCAACTGTATTAATACAGCTACCTCCAACAACAATTAGGTTTTTACTAGCTACAGAAGTAACTTCTGAATCTTTGACAATTAATATCTGTCCTCCGCCAGCTCCTGTTTTTCCAGGAGTAATAACTGCAGAGTTCTCAGCAATGTAAATTTGAGAAAAAATCTGTTCATCAGGATAGCTAATTGTAGCTTTTACCTGATCGCTATCACCAGCATCAAAATTTATTATACTACCCCACAAATTAGCAGCGTCTGTTTGTTTGCTATCACTTGCTCTTGAAGATCTCCAAGCAGCTGAAAGATTACTCCATGTATCTCCTGATCTACCAGTATCGACACCTAAACCATCATCTCCTGATCTACCAGGTTCTGGAATAATAATTATTGCATTCCAGTTAGTGTTATCATCTTTCTCTTCCCAGACAATTATTGCTGAGCTGTTAATATTACCGCTTCCATCTGGTTCAACAAGATAAACTATCGTCTTATTTTGAAAACCAACGTCATCAGTAATATTATGGTTTGTGAAGTTGAAAGTAAGTCCTTCAACATTCCATTGTGTTCCATTATCAATACCACCACTTCCAGTTACATTATGAAATACGGTGCTTCCATCACGAGTAAAATTCCACTGTGAAGTATTAGTCACAAAACTTTCCGGAGTTATAGTCATATCTTCATAACCATCACCATCTGGAATTCTTATTGTTGTAACATTTAGAGGAGCATCTCTTCCAGCCCTTACTCCATAACCAGCTAATGCGATTTCTATTGGTTCATAAAATGCAATTTTTGCACCTTTGCTAGTTTGAATTGTTGGAAATAATATCATATCACCAGCTCCACCACTATCAGGATAATCTAACTGAACTTGATACCCTTCAGTTGCGTTATTAGCATTTCCTGTTAGGTAAACACCATAACTTTTTCCTCCAATTGAAACAGTACCTACACCATCAGAAGTCCAGACTGTCTTATAAACATCTCCTGACAATACATCAGAGAATTCAACTTTATCACCGTCTGTATTAGATGTACCTGTTTGTGAAGAGTTTTTAACACCTGTTAATTTTACTAATCTTCCATCATCCTGATTACCAACAACAACATAACCATCTTTTGTTATGTTCTCCATTTCAACAACAGTTAAATTTCTATTGCTATCATCAATCATTAATCCAGCACTTGATAAAATACCAGCAACTAAATTGCCAGCTATATCTTTAGAAAACTGAATTGTTTTTGTATAACCTCTCCAGTCTGTGAAAGTTAATTCTAGTTTATCATCAGATTTAATACCTATTTTGATATCCTCTCTTGTTGTTGTATCCTTACTAGGTATATTCAATCCAGAAAAATCTAGTTTAAAGCTTTTATATACTGGATCAACAAAACTGCCTCCAGGAATAATTGCGTCTTTATCAGACTCTGGAGCATATATACTAATTGTTAGTGTAGTTAAGTTATTTGGATTTCCTGTCTCAAAATCAACAAGAGTTCCATCAACAGAGGTATCAGCTTCTCCCCTTGCAACAGCAGCTCCGTCTTCAAGAGTTACTTTGTCTGTTCCTGCAACAATAGTTGCAGATAACTTCAAATTTGTTTCATCTGCAGTTATAACAGCAATAGTAATATCTCCGACTTTTTTAGAAGCTGATTCGCTAATTTCTTTTGAATTAGAAACACCAGCACTATTTGTAACTTTTACAGTTGCAGCACTGTCTGAAGCTGAAACTAATTCAATAGTATAAGAAGAGCCTTCAATAGTAACATCTTTTGTTGGATTATTACTATCTAAGGTGAATTTTTCAGCGCTTTTCAACAATACTAATGTATCTGTATCTGTAGCAGCAGCAACAGTATAGCTAATTCCGAACAATTTTATATCTTGTCCTTCTGAATCTGCATGTGAAAAGTTTACAGATTTACTAAATGTAGCTGTGGTATTATAGATATAATTGGCTTGAGTTGTACTTGTTGTTAAACCATAAGTTGGATCATCAGAACTTGTTGGTTGTTTTGCATATGTTGTTTTTGGATTACTTCCAATATCAATTGTAAAGGAAGTACTAGCATCAACATTTCCTGAAAATGATCCGCTTTTAAGAATCTCAGGTAAATCTGCTTTTGTTATTACAGATTTAACAATATTCAAGCTGTCATTAACATATAATTTTGTTCCTCCTGTAAATAAAGAAATAGCTTCACCAACAACACCTGCTTTTGAAGTAGTAGTTCCAGTTGTAATTAAAGCACCTAAATTTTGTTGTAAGTCAATTGCTGCAGTTAAATCAGTTATTGCAGCATTAGCACCCCAGACAACAGCAGCGTTTGCAGTACCCCCCACTATAAATGGTTCTGGGTAAGCTGCAGCAGCGGCAAATCCAATAGTACTAGATAGCATAATAGTACTTGCTAACACGGATGCTATCTTTTTAAAATTAAACATCTTTTTTAACCTCCTTTTACTAATAATAAATATTATGTCATTATAATAGCTATAGGAAATGCTATTCTAGACATCTTAATACTGTAATTCCTATAAGATATTCTGTTTTTTCTGGCCAGTCACCAATTTTTTTATTGATGATAATTAATAATAAGAATTTCCATTTAAAAACCTTTCTATAACTAATCTAAAAATAGCCAATAAACTAACTGCTTTTATTAATTTATTTATAAACCTTTCGGTACTATTTAACAATTAATATGATATTATAAAAATAGCCAATAAAACCCAAGTTTTTCTTATTTTTATTATACGGTATATTTTTAAACATATATTGTATAAAATAACATATATTATTAAAATATATATCTTATATATGTGGAAATATTTATATACTATCTTTTCTTTATAGAATTAATATATAAATATTTACGACGGTAGAATAACGGTTATTCATAGTTTAATAATAAACTAAAATATTAGATTATAATTAAATATTATAAAACTACCCTATTAAGTTTATAAACTAATAATAAATACGGCTAATAGATAGATAATTAAGGAAAAGCTCCATATTAACTTTAAAATATGCTAAAATTGTCTAAAAAACACAAAAATGGCAACTAATATAAAAACAAGAGCAATATCCTTATTTGAAAAAGAAGGCACTTTTTCAACTCTTTTTCATAGATTCAAATCAGCAAAAAAACAAGAGTCAGAAATAGCTAGTTTAAGGCATATTTTAAGCAATGAAAAAGCCCGTCTTTTACATATATGCAAAACCAAGAAACCAGCTTCAATTTATGAGTTGGCAAAACTTTTAGGCAGGGATTTTAAAGCAGTAAGGCAGGATATTAAGCTTTTAGAGGGATTTGGCTTTGTTGAACTAATAAGCTCTCATAAACATGGTAGAGAGAGACTTATGCCTGTTGTAGATACTGATCAGATAATTATAACTATTAATGTTTAAGGCCATTTAAGAAAGCTTCATCAAGTTAATAGACTCTTCTTTTTATGTCCATAAATTGAAAACCACATCATTTATAGTATGGTGTTATGATACTGTTTTTAATTTTGGATCACAAGAAAATTGTTGAAATTCAATTTTCTGTGCAGAAAAAACCATAAAAGTTTTTTCTTGCGTCCAGAAAACCCAAACAAACCGCGCACTTTAGTGTGTGGTAAACACAAGGTTTTCTTGATATAACTTTTTAAATTACTCTATTCTTTAATTATATGGAGTTAACTATAAGCCAAGCCCTAAATCTTGCTGTTAAAACTCATAATGAAGGAAAATTGCAGGAAGCTGAAATTCTTTACAAAAAGATTCTAGACAAATATCCTTCTAATCACAATGCAATTCACTTACTTGGATTAATAGCATATCAAGTTGGTAAATACGAGCAAGCTATTGAAAATATTAATAAAGCTATACAACTAAAGCCAACAGCCATCTATTATAACAATCTAGCCATGGCTTATGACAAACTAGGAAAAGAAGAAGAATCAACAAAAAATTTTATAAGGGCATTAGAAATTGATCCAAAATACGATAAAGCTCATCTTGCATATTATAATCTTGGAGTTTATTTTAAAGAAAATGGAGAAATTATAAAAGCACTTGATTATTATAACAAAGCAATAAAACTAGATAATAATTTTTATGAAGCTCACTGGAATAAAAGTCTTATCTTGCTTCTCTTAGGAAGATTTGATGAAGGTTGGAAGGAATATGATTACAGATTTAAAAAGGAAAATCCTACTGATTCAAGAGACTTTAACAAGCCAAGATGGGATGGCTCATCATTAAAAAACAAAAAAATCCTAATTGTTTCAGAACAAGGATTTGGTGATAACATTCAGTTTATAAGCTATCTGCCTCTAGTAAAAGAAAAACAAGGCTATATAATTTTAGAATGCAAGAAAGAGCTAAAAAGATTATTTGAAAACCTTTCTAATGTAGATGAAATTATAGAGAAAGAAAATCTAGCTCCAAAAAATGATTTTGACTTTTATATTCATCTTATGAGCCTGCCTATGTTATTCAAAACAAATTTAAATAATATTCCTAATAAAATCCCCTATCTAAATACAAACATAGAACTTCAGCCAGAATTAAAACAAAAGCTTAATACTAATAAATTTAAAATTGGTATAATATGGAAAGGAAATCCAAGTCAAGCTGACGATAAAAAGAGGTCAACAACCCCTGAGAAATTCAAATTATTAAAAATTCCTGAAGTTAGTTTGTTTTCTTTGCAAAAATATGCTGAAGAAAACTCCCAAGAGTTAGAAAATTATAACATAATTGATTTAGCAGACTATATTAATGATTTTGCAGATACAGCTTCTATTATTAAAAATTTGGATTTAGTTATTTCTGTAGATACATCAGTAGCTCATCTAGCAGGAGCATTAGGTAAGCCAGTATGGACATTACTTTCTTTTATTCCTGATTGGAGATGGATGTTAAATAGGAATGACACTCCTTGGTATCCTAACATGAAATTGTTTAGGCAAGAAAAATTAGGAGACTGGGATTCTTTATTTGAAGAGGTTACTATAGAACTAAAGAATCTTTTGAGAGATAAATACCTTAGTGTAGAATATTAATAACTTTAATAGTTATTTTATAATTACCCTATATCATCCTTGATTTTTGATATTAATGTCATCTAAATTTGTTATGTAATAAAAGAGCTATCATCTACTTGAAAGTGTAATTAAAGGTGTATTATATTTAACAGAAACTAAACGCTATTAGAAATTACCTCTTCATCTTCCAAACAAAGTAAGCAATTACTACTATTACTATAACTACTATTAAAATCCATAGCCATGTTAAGTTTGCTTTTTCACCTTCTCCTGTAGGAGCCTCTTCTTCTCCAGCAGCAGCTTCTTCCTCTAGAGTAGGAGTATAAGATTCATGCAAATACTTTATAACTAAATCAGCTTTCCCATTTACAATAGAATTTAGCTTAACATAAACATCATAAAAGTTGTCATCATTAACATCAACTTTAGTATCTTCTCCTACTTGCAATTCAACTTGAACTGGATCGCTTGCTATTTCAACTATAGCACTTGTTGCTGTCATCTCTCTAACACCAACAAAGTGAATTACTTCATCTATTTTTACTTTTACTCTTTCCTTAGCACTTAATTGTTGAGTTATTGTTTCTACATCTTTAAATTCTTTGGCAATAACTGGAATTGTTTTTGTATAGAATCTAGCAGCTTCTGCTTCTACACTTCCTGCTCCTCCACCGCCTCCTCCCCCGCCGCCTCCGCTACTACCGCCTAATTCAACAGTATATGTTGTTGATCCAGTATTTGTATTTCCAGACATATCACCAAAAGTACAGCCTTGAGTGAAAGTTCCCGTATTTACGGTTGAAGGATTTGTAGTAATGCTTGTCATACTTGTATTAACTCCCGATGTAGGGTCAGTTGGAGAGCATGAACATGTTACAGTCTCTCCTGCATTTAAAGTTTTTGGAGTACAGCTTACAGTTGCTGTTGGTTTTGTGTTATCAATTCTTAAATTAGTGATATTCGTGATATTTACATTATTTAGAGTGTCATTTACAGCTATTGTTATATTATAAACTCCATCATCTAAAGTTGAGGTATTAACTGAAATATTCCAAGATGGATTAGTGAGATTTAATGCACTATAAGAAGCATTAACAGTACTTCCTCTCCAGAATGAAACATTAACTGCCCGTACATCATACTCTCTTGCTCCTGCAGTTAAATTACCATTATCATAAGCAGTAATATTTATATTTATTACTCCAGAAACATTTGCATAACTTCTATTCAATCCAAAATCAGAATTATTGCTAGTTATATTAACATTATAAGGAATTGTTGTGTCGTTGACTGTAACTGAGATGTTTGTTTGGTTAGTAATAGCAGAGTTATTAAATTGGTATTGGATAGTTATATTGTATTTTCCAGGGGTTCCTGCTGTTAAATTAACCCACACAAATCTTCCGCTACTATTACAACATGTAGCGTTATTATCATGAAAACTAAAAGTACTAGTAGCATTTGCATTCGCAAAAGTTATTATAGTACTAGTATTAGATGCAGTAACAGCATTAAAATCACTTCCAACACCAGTGATATTACCTGTACTAATTGATGAAGTACCAATAGTAAAATTTGCAGGAATAGTAATATTTACATCTGTTAAATTTTCTTCATTAATAGCAGAGTGATTAATAGTGAAATTAAAAACGTAAGTAGTATCTTCATTAATAGTAAAATTTCCAGAACCAGCACCATCTGCAGTAGTTACATTACCTAACGTAACATTAAGATGAGCATTAGCATCCCTAGCAACAACTAAAGGATAAACCATCAATCCTAAAAGTAATCCAACAAAGATAATCAAAAAACTAATATTGATTTTTGCGTCGTTATCCATTTTATCACTCTTTTTTATCCGCTCTTTTTATAGTAAAATAATTACAACTTTTTCCTTTATAAATCTTTCTCTTCTTTTATTTTTAAAACGTTTTTATAAAAAATCATTTTTATCATCTATAAACTAGCCAAATTAATTATTTAAGTTATTTATAGTAAACTATTATTAATTCTTGAATTGATTATTTTCTTATTATTTTATGATTGGTTTATCAAGTATCAATTTTATTAATTTAATTGTTTTATCAGATTATCATTTAGTTATTTAATTTTTTTAATTCTTAGTTTGCTTAAAAATTTTTGTTTAGTTTTATTTATGTCAAGATTCTAGAAAACCACGCACTTTAGTGCGTGGGAATCTTGAGCACCTCAAGAATTCTGACAATTGAATTCTTGATGGTCATCAGTAATTTTATTCCTGAGGCAAGAAAATTTTTTACAAAGGAAATTTTCTGTGCAGAAAATTCCAAACAACAAAAGGAATTTTCTTGCATCCAAAAGTCCTAAACAAACCTCGGCTTAAAAGCCGAGGTAAAACTCAAGGACTTTTTGATTGTAATACGCTCTGAAATAAAACCCTAAAAAATATTAATAATGTTTTTCTAGCCCTTCTAGTTCTTTTTGGTCTCTTCTAAATCTTTCTTTAGCTTCCTGTAGTCTTTTCTTTCTGTCTTTTATTTCATCTAATTCTTTTTTTGCAGAATCTAATTTTCTTTCAGCATCTTCAAGTCTTTTATCATGACTACTTATACTGCTTAGTTTAGTAACTCTAAAATTTTCAGGGGAAAATCTGTCTCTTGCAAAACGCACTGCAAAGAATAATATAGCAATAGCTACAATTCCTGCTATTATATAATAAGTGGTTTTTGAAGTTGCAATATTTTTTATATTTTCAATAGCTTTACTGGTTACTCCAGGTTTTTCAACCCCTTCTACAGATTCATTTGTTTCACTAGTTTGATTTGTTGTTCTTTCAGTATCATTACTAGTTTGTACACTAGCATTACTTTCAGTAATCTTTGCTGGTGTTTCATTTTTTTCTTCTTTAGCAACTATTCCAATTTCCTCTCCTGGAACAAAATTAATATTAATTAGTTTAGCTGTTGAAACTCCCTCAAATTTTTTATTCAATATATTAATATCATCTTTTTTTAAAGTTACAAGAAGGTCTACCGGATCTTCACTAACCTCGCTGCTTATAAAAACATTTCCATCTCCAGTTTCTTGATGATAACTATCTAAACTGCTTAATTGTTCAGCAGCCCTAATAATTATAGAAATTTTATGATTAGGAAGAGTTTTAATACTAATGTCCAAAGCTAAAAATAAAGGCATCACTAACATTGTTACCAATATAACAAAAAGCAAACAAATTAATCTTTTCTTCATTTCTACACCCTTTTTATTATATTAGTTTATTATTTGTCATTTATAAATTTTATTGTTGTTAAAAATTAAAATAGTTTATTAGTTTTCTCTATGTTAAGAATCATGGTTGACTTAACAAAAAGCTAGAAAATTCCTTGCCAATGTAATAAATTGATTAACTTTTACAAACTAAAAGCTCTGTCTCAATTTTTCCAAAGCCAAAAGAACCGACGGGCACAGGATTACTTCCTCCTACTACAGCCGTACAATTCTTAAATTTTCCATTTTCCAAAGAAAGAATATCTTCTCTAGTTGAAGAAGCCGATTGGTCTGAAGAATCAACAGTAAAATAAATATCTAGTTTATATGCTTTATTTGCAGAGCCCTCGCCAACCATTAAACTTTTATCTAAAATATTTTTTAAATTTTTTTCTAATGCCTTACATACTTTTTCTCCTCCAAGACATTCTCTATAATTTCCTATCTTGTCATTATAACATTCTTTAATTAAATCCTGAACATCTCTATATTGAGGAATATAATTAACTGCACAATCTGTTGTATAATACATGCTGGCTATTAAGAGATTTGAAACCTCAACACTTGTCTGTTTGCTAGTCTCTGGTTTTCCAAATGCTATTGAAAGGAAAACAACCCCTATCACACTAACTATCAAAACTATTAAAACAAATCCTGCAATTTCTTGTTGCGAGTGTTTTGAATTAGGCAATAGTTTTATTATAACATCTGATTCAAATGGGGAGTTAGAGCGTTTGGACTCTGGCAATCTTGTTATTTTAATAACAGAGCACAAACGCGAGTTGGCTTTTTTTTGTTTCATCTTCTGTTTTTTTATTAACATAAACTAAAGTGATAGTTTTGCACTTCATCAGTTTTAGATATCATAATTCATAAGACCATTAATCAAACCATCAGTTATTTTTTATTATACTTTGTTTGCTTAAAGATTTTTTGAATTGTTATTTTTTATACTTTATTATTTATATCAAGAGGATTCACTTCCCTCTATCAAATTTAGTTCCTGCAATTAATTTTGCTGTTTCACATTTATCATAGGTGTATCCATTTTCAAAATCTTTTCTGCACAAAGCTACAAAACTTGAAATAGCTCTTTCATTAGGAACTTTTTTATCATAAACAACTACTAAATCACAATCAGGATAATTAGCAAAATTACATTCAATAAGTTCATTTTCTGATTTTCCGAATCCGCTAAATCTAAGAACCTTTAAACTACTAAACGGCCAAAAATTTTGATAACTTGATTTATTAACTAGAGAGATTAGTTTGTCAGAATCAACACAATTTGATTTTGATTCTGTACAGCTAAATTCTGGACTATCTGAAAGACTTGTTAAAGAAGAAAGAGTTCTTTCTTCTGCAATTACTTTTGCTTCTCCTTGAAGATTAGAATAAACTATTGATAATACAAATAATCCAACCAATATAAAAAATAAAAAAACGGCCATTAACATAAATGCCATTTCTTGAATCCTCAATTGAGATTTTTTTGATTTTTTATTTGCCATTATATTTTCTTTTATCATCTTTTAGATTAATATTAAATGTTTAGTAATTCATAATTTCTGAGTTTGAGAGATATGACTCCTCTTTCATTTTACTCACTCCGCCATTTCTCTTTTTATGTTATTAATTTTTGTCATCTTTAAAACCCCACATCATAATATAACTGACATCCTGATTTTTCTAATTTGTTTATGGAATCAATCTCTTGAATTTCATTATATAACCCTATTAATTCTCTTGAATCGTTTATAGGCCCTAAAACACCATTTAATTTTGGTCCAATGTTTGACTGGCAACCCTCTCTTTCAATAACTTTAATTTTATCAAGATAAACTTTAGTAAGTTCATCTAACTTGTTTTTTATTCTTTTAACATTACATTCATAAATTTCAGGTGAAGAAAAAATTGCTCCATAAATTAGCTCTCCAACATAATAAACTCTTTTTCCATAATTTCTATTTAACACATAATTTTGATTTTCATAAACTACTACGTCACATTTTCTTGTTTCTTTAAAACAAATATTTACTCCTTCACATTTTAAAGTCTCATTTACAAAAACGATATTTTTTAAATTTAAGCCTTCTAAACTTTCTTTAATTTCTTCTGGAGAATCATAAAAACAATATTTATCAGTATCACTTGTTATAATTACTAAATCATTTATTTTAAATGGCAGAAAAAATGGCTTTGAAAAAACATAAATGATTTTTCCTTCTACAACATCTTTAGAAAAAATATATTTATCTTTAATACTAACTTCTTTTCCTTGTTCTCCATAAGTTTCTCCATAAGTCTGCTCTGAAAAAGCTATCGTTTGTTTCCCAAATGGTTTATTTAAATATTCTCTACAATTAAAAAAAATTTTTGATTTTTTTTTGAACCCAATTTCATAAGCTTTTCCTGAAGCCAATCCTGTTTCTAAAGGGTCAAATAAACTAATTAAACTGGCCGCACTTTCTGTATAAACGGTTTGTTCAGAAGTTCTAATGAACTTACCAGCTGCAAAAATAGCTAAAAATAAAATAGTTCCTCCTGCAATAATAGCAAAAAGCCAGTTAAATGGTAGTGCTATTGCTTTTTTCTTTTTTATCAACATATTATTTTTTATCTAGGTACTTTTTAGTTAAAATATCGATTATCTCTTTAATTTCATTTACATTTTCTTTAGTCTCTTCAATAGATATCTCTTTCCCATAGTAGTTTATAGAATTTCTTATTTTTCTAAAGCGATCAAACTTAATAGCAAGAACACTCTCTCCAATTTTTTTCAGAAAAAATGTAAAGGCTTCATGAGAATAAATCTTATATTCTTCTAGTGAGGAAATAGCCTCTAAAATACTTCTTAAAACATCGTAATAACTCACCATTATTTTTCTAGCAGATTTTTGATTAATTTCTAGATTGTCTAAAAACTCAAGATCATTTTTAGCAGTTTGAACTAAAGATTTAATTAACGCATTGTCGCGAGAAGCTTTTCTTACGTCCCCTCCTTTAATAAAGTTCTCAAATCTCATCTAAACACCTCTAAAAACCCGTATAAAGTTACACCATTAATAAAATTATTCAACAACTCTTTATTTTTTCTTTTCATTATCTCAATTTCTTTTTTTGAATTAATGAATAATTGAATCTTATGTCCTAGTTTTTCTTCAAATCTTTCTAGATTAATTTCTTTTTTCAATGGGCTTATAATCAGTAAATCTACATCGCTTTTAGGAATATTTTCAGCCTTAGCAAAACTGCCAAATAAAATTATGGCTTCTGGATAATTAAACTCTTTTACAATATAATCTATTAATCCAGAACTGTGTAAAATTTCTAAATTATAGCTTAACTTAAGTCTTTTAAAATTATCATTTTCGGTATTTGCCTTAAATAAAAGATGGTTAAATTTTTTATCTGATTTTAAAATATCTTTTCTTTCAAATTTTTTTAAATATTTTGAAATGGTTGTTGGAGATTTATTGACTAATTTAGCTATTTGTCTAACATGAAATTCTTTTTCTGGATTTTCAATGAAAGGTTCTAATATTTTGTCCATTATATAGTACACATGTCTAATATAATGAACAGGTGTCCATTTTTAAATCTTTCTATAATCGTGTATAAATAGAGATTTATTTCAAATTAACAAATCTGTCATTCAATCCTTTTTCAATTTCAAAAATAGCCTCTCCTTCTTTAACAGCAAAACAATTAGGATTTCTAGTTTTTGTTATTTTTTCATTATCTAAATGAGCTATATAATGATATGGCATTTCACAAGCCTTTCCCGTTGGCCAAAAAAACATATTTGCTTTTTTTCCTTCAAATAAATTTAATTCTTTCCCAATTCCTCTAAATTCTCCAAATGAGGCTCGCGATAAATTAGCGAAACAAACGTAATTTATCGATCCAGGCAGATCTCCTTTAAAAGTGTGTTTATCATATTGAGAATTCCATGATTTTTCAACATCTGATTTAAATCCATCTATAAAAATTCCAATCTTAGCACATCTCTGGGTTTTTAAAAAAGCATTTATAACAATAATCGCAATAACAATAAAAAACACAATTAAAATAATTGAAAAAATACTTTCAAATGATAGTCCTAGAACTTGCGAGCGTTTTGATTTTGGCAAAATATTATTAATAGCAAAATCAAAATGCGAGTCCGAACGTTTTGATGAGGGAATTGTTTTATTTAATAGCGAGACAAAACTTGAGTCTCCCAGTTTATCAATTTTATGAAATTTTTTATTATCAATCCTCTTTTCCATTTTAACATTATATATTTAAACATATTCGTATAAGTATATAAAGGTAATTTTTTAGCGGACTGTAAAGTAAACATCATCTAAAAAAAAGTTTTTGAGATTTTTTGTTGTCACTTTATTAAGAGAGAATGTTGTTTAGAAATTAGTTTAATCCAAGAAATTATTTTCGTTCTATTATACTCTATTTCTTCTTTTATAGAAATATTTTTTTTTAAAACCAATTTTTATAGAAAGCTACAAATACTTATAACATCAGCTTATTTTTATACATGCAACGCTCATCTCTGCATCTTCATTATCATATTTTTTTGATATACATCCGTTATTGTAAGGATAAATATCTTCGCCACTACCGGTGGCAACCATCCAACATCCTGCAATTTTCCATCCCTGTGCACCATTACATCCTATTCCGTCGAGGGTTGTAGGAGTAAACTGGCTACTATTCTGAGGTCTTTTGTTATCTAATATGACAAAAGCAGATTTACTTCCACTAACGGTAATAATAGGTCTACTATTAGCAGGACCATCTTTTCTAAATGCCTGCGCTATCTCTATATTTAAACCTGAATTATCAATATAATTCTGTAGAGTAACCTCTACTCCAGAACTATTAACCATTATTTCATCAGAACTATGGCCCATAACTTTAGGATTTCCTGTTCTATAATCCCCAAAACTAATAACAAGTCCCAAAGTCAACACAAAAACAACTATAGCTGTTATTAATCCTATATCTCTTTTTCTAATATTTATCATCACCATTTTTATCAAATTAAAAAGAATAAAGACTTTAAATATCTTTTGAATTTAACATTATCTTCGAACAATCATCAAACTACAAATTTCTTAATTGATAACTTTATATGATAATGATAGTTACATGATTCTCTCCTCGATAATTGATCTGCTTAATCCTGGTTTGTTTAATAAAAATTATAAACCTCTAAAAAAATTATACGGGATATTAGAGAGAAGAATAAAA
>JBBSYY010000035.1:0-27143 GCA_038044985.1 Nanobdellota archaeon | reverse complement strand
TTTTGCATTTTTTGTGTTTAGTTTTAATTTGTTTATTTATAATGTTGATTTATTTATCCTCGTTCTACTTATTATTCATATTAATAAGTTGTTCTAAGGTGCTTCTCATAAATTTCCATCTATCAGTAAATTTATTTAAAATTTTAGAGTCTGTTTTTCCCGAATATGCCATTTCTAATCCAGCTCTTAAATGCTCTCCATGTGATTCAAATTGCTGTCTTGTTGTTGCTATAACTGCATCTAGTGCTTTGTATTTATCTCCTCCATAATTAGCATCAGTCATTGCCTCGTTTAAAACTCCTGAATATGCTGAAACAAATTTGTAAGCCTGCGTCATAGAATCAAAATAATTATTTTCGATAACTTCTTTAGAGGCTCCCTTTTGTTCTGCGATTTTATCTAGAGATTGTGATAGTCTAATTATAGATTTGGCGGCTCTTGGCGAAACCGGAAGAACTAACCCTACGTCGCTGCCTTGCTCGTGGCTTTCTAATTGAGTCGGCCACGCATCTTTCATTTTTCTCTTGCTTCCCTTACTGCAATAATCCAATCCATGTAACAAATAATTTGCAACAATCATTTTTTCTATTGGAATTTTTGTTTTAACTACCTCTTTATAATCGTCTATAATTCTTGAGTATTTATCTGTTGATTCTTCAGAAAAATTAATTCTAGGATTTGTATTTAATGTAAGCATTTCTAATGTATCTCCTGGAGATGCTGGAAAATAATCAGTATCAATAATAACATGCATTCTGTCTTTTAATGCTCTTCCTAATTCGTTAGAAGATTCTGTAAACTTTTGTCCAATATTTCCAGTTGCTATACCAACAGAATAACCTTGTCCAATAGGATAAGCTCTGCCGTTTATTTCAATAAAACCATCAAATAAGTTAAATAATTGAGCTCTTACAGAAGAAACACAATTTGGCAGTTCATCAACAACAATTAAATGATAATTGACTTTATCTGTAAGTTCTTTTAATTCAGCGCTTGATTTAGCTGTTCTTAATTTTTCTAAGTTTATCTGCTGAAATAACTCCCTAGTATCCATATCATTTCTACCAAGAATAAACATGGATTTATCGCCAAAATAACTCATTACATCTCTTGCAAGTTGCGTTTTACCACTTCCAGTATCTCCTTGTAAAAATAAATTTAATCTTCCAGTTAAACATGCATCAGTCATGTCGTTCATATAAATAGGAACGCCATGCAACTGCATTAATTCATTTGAATTTTTATATATTTTATTCATTTTTTCTTTCTTAGATAATATTTTTATTTAGTTGTTCCAAATTTAATTGTTCGAGAAATCTGTCTAAGCTATATTCAATTATATGGGATTTGTTTTTAAATATGCCTTGTTTTAAAAGCTTTTCCAATAGCTTTATTTTTTCTTTCTCAATTGATATACTCATCTTTTGTTTCATTTTGTTTTTTTATTTTTATTTTTTAAAATTTACTACTTTTTCTTAAATTTTCATGATAGGTAGTAAGTTTTCTTTGTTTTTACTTAGAAATAGTAATAAATACTACTATTTAAACCTTTCTGTATTGTTATTACTTTTTAGTTAATATTTAAATTAAGAATTGTTAAATGCGCCGTGAGAGAATCGGACTCTCGTTTGCTGGTTGGAAGCCAGCTGTTCTGCCACTAAACTAACAGCGCATAAAATAACTTTACTTCTTTTATTTATAAGGTTTCTTGTTCTTAGTCTTTTTAATCAAAAAAAGGATAAAATCAATTAAACTAATTCTCTGAATAATTAACATTTCCTGGTATTTATAATAATTTCTAGGATTATTTTCTAGTTATTATTGACATTCTAATTTTATTACTAGTTGCTCTAACAGAATTCTAATAAGAAAAATTATTAAATACTGGTTTCGTTAAATATAAAGAACCATTATATATTAAAGCAGAAAGAATAAAAATTTTAAAAATGCCTATTACAAATATATTTAAACAAGCTACAAGTAATTTTAAACTTACTATATCAAGAAAAAATAAAATTAAGGCTGCAATTGGAATTATTTTTATTATAATAGTTTTTTTAACGATTTCTTATTTAATTCAGAGATATTTAGAGAATGTAAAGAAACTAATTAGTTTTGGAATAATAAGTATGGTTATTTATGTTTTTATTTTAATTTTTGCTACTGTTGTTGCCCCCGTGAATGCTTTTCCTTTATTGCCTGTTGCTTCTAATGTTTGGGGTTGGTTTATTACAGGAACTCTAAGTATTATTGGCTGGACTATAGGGGCTGTGATTGCTTTTACCTTAGCTAGAAAATATGGAGTTCCTTTAATAACAAAATTTATTTCTTTAGAAGATATTGCAAAATACGAAAGGTTAATACCAGAAGAAAATATTTTTTGGAGTATTGTTTTTTTAAGAATGTCTGTTCCAGTTGATATATTAAGTTATATCTTAGGATTATTTAGTCATATTAAGCTCCGAACTTATTTGTTTGCTTCAATAATTGGTATTGCTCCTTTAGCTTTTGTTTTTGCGTATATAGGGGGTCTTCCTTTTAAGTATCAAATTATAGCTTTTTTAATTGCTGTTTTTATGCTTTTAATTGGATATGGGATAAATAAAGGTTATAGAAAATATAAACTATTGAAAATGCTTAAAGAACAAAAGAAAGCTATGGATAAAGCAATTCAGAATGTATTGCCGACTCTGCCAGAGATGAAATAAAAATCAAAAATTTAATTATCTCTAACTTTATTTTCTAAAAACCAAATTGAAGAATTAAGCCTATAAAAGAGCCATTAAACCCCAAAGAATTGCAATAGCTGCCCAAATATAATGCACCCAATTTGGCCATTTGAGATATACTGTTAGTGCTATTAGTACTCCAAGCAAAATTGGTCCACCGGCGGCTGTATACGCTGCTGTATGAAAAGTCATTTTTTAGTTCACCTCTTTTTATTAATCTTTTGATAGTAAACTATTAACTAATATTTATTATTTTTGATATATTACTTATTTTCTATTTGGTTATTTTTTTTAATAATTTCTGATTAAGCGAGCATTTATATTATTAGACTTAATCTCTATTACTTAGGATTTTATTAATCATTAGTTCGGTTTTAATAATCAGTAGATAGTTTATTTATTTTGTTGTTGTTTTACTGATGATAATTTAGTAAATTAAGTAAGCTCTGTTATTAAAGACTTTTTGATCTTATTATTAATTAATACTAAACTAATTATTATTTTAATTTTATTATTTAGTAAGTTTTATTAACTTAATTAATGGATTACTATCAACAAACCCAATATCAAAATTTATTGTTTTCTAAGATTATTTTTTATTTTTCAATAAATAAAATTTATAATTAAAATCTTCTATATAATCTATTATCTTGAATTATTTTTCCTGTTAATGGACTTTCTTTAATACCTAGTATAACATGTCCTCCTGTATGTCCTCCTCCGCTAGGCGCACTTCCACCAGTATCACCTCCTGTACTAGTAGTTCCTCCGCTAGATGTTGTTGTACCACCACTAGTAGTAGTAGAATAACTTTCATAACTTCCAGTATGCCCGGCATCATAAGTTCCTGTTGTAGTTCCTCCATATGTTCCTGATGTTGTGCCTTCATAAGGTCCTACATGCCCATAAGCATCAGCATGTCCTTCTGTACTAAAACTTCCTCCTGTAGAAGATGTCCATATTCCTGTTGTTGGATTTAAAGTCCATGTCTGTCCGCTTTGAGTATAAGTAGAGCTGCCTTTAGCAGAATCATAATAAGAGTAAGTTCCTCCAGGAGTTTGTGTATAATGATCTCCTTCATACCAATTATATTCAGTTTTATGTTCTTTCCCAGCTGTATCATGATACACTCCATAATCTTTTACAACACTTCCTTCAGAAGTTGTATGTGTTCCTGTTGCAGGATTCCAGGTTTCTCTTGTTGAAGATGTCCAAACTGTCTCTCCTTTTTCATTTGTAGTAGTTGTCCAAGTTGCTCCAGTATGAGGATCTACATGGCTTTCTCCAGCTTTAGCATAAACATAATTATTTGGAGAAGGAGTATATTTCTCACCTGTAGAAGATGCCCACTCTCCTTTTGTTTTATCATAATTCCAAATTTCTCCATTTGCAAGTTTAACCTCTTCTTTATCTTCTTCGCCAATAGGAGCTGTAGCTACCTGAACAGCTAATGATTTTCCATCAGGTAGTGTCCATGAGTTTTTAGCTGGATCAAAAAGATAATCTTTAGCTCCATAATCACAATTATATTTTCCTTTTGCTGCATCATATGTAGTTTTATCTACATGAGAAGAAACATCGGGATTATATGTAAGTCCGCTTAAAGCATCATAATAATTTTTAAATTCAGGATTATAAGTATAAACAGTTGCTTTTCCATCATCATTTTCCAAAGTATAACCTATTGCCTCATCAATTTTTACTTCTGCTCCGCCTGCAATAGGATATTTGCCTTCTTTATAAGCTTCTTTTGCTAGTTCTTTTCCTTCTGTTGATTTGAATTCAACTCCAAGTACAGAAAGTTCAACTACAACATTTTCACCTGTTGATGATTCATAATTAATAGTATGTTTCTCATTTCCTTTTTCGTATTTAAGTTCTGGATTATAATTAGCTAGAAGTTCTTCAGTGTATTTCTGACCTAAAACATCTGTATAATCAATACTAGTTGTACCATCGCTTTCAAGTTTATATTCATAAGTATTGCTAGTACTAGGGTCTGTATATTCATGATTATAAATAAATCCCCCGCCATCCTTTATATCAGTTGTTTTTATAAGCTCTCCTTTATAATAACCACCTATTATATCTCCTTTTTCATCTGTAGCAACTTCGCTAATTCCTCCAAGTATTTCTTTTTCAGCCTCTTTAATTTCTGTGAAATAAGTTCCAGGAGGAATATATTCTTTGCCGTATAAATATGCATAAGCATCTATTACAAGTTCATGCACTTCTTCTTCAGGTTTTCCCAGAGCAGTTAATTCATTTATTTTTTGCTCAATATCTGTTGTTGAAAATAATTTATCAACTTCTTTAGCTCTCTCTTGCTCTGCTTTTATTTCATCTGCATGTTCAGGATATTTTGTAATAAGACCAATCCAGTAATTATCATCTCTTGCATGTTCTATATGTTCCTCATCTTGTAATTCTTTTTTAATTTCTTCAGGAGTTTTAACTAGCTCAACTAGTTCATCTCTATTTTTATCAGGATTTTCTAAGAACTTATCTACATTAGCAGTTAAATGTTCTGCAGAAGTAAATAATCCATGAGCCTCTCCAATATTATTACTTTCTAAAGCATCTTCAGCTCTTTGTAAATGTAATTCAGCAACATTCAAAACTTGCTCTGCAGCTTTTGTATTTTCTCCTGTATCTTCCAAAGTCTCAATTTCTTTTTCTATTTTTACTATAGCTATTTCTAATGAATTTATTGAATCATGATTAACATCTTCTTTAAATCCCTCATGTAAGCCTTTATCTTCTTCAACATCTAAAACAACAATTTCAACTTCTAACTCACTAACTCTAGTTTCACTAGAAATTATTGTTTCAACTTGTTCTTTTTCTTCTAATACTGTTAGTTTTGTTTCTGAGCTAGCTTCTTGCACATCATTAAAAATATCTCCAGCTGTTTCTTCTGTTAGCTTTTCTTCATTAACATCTATAATTAACTTTGTATGAATAGCATCTAGCTGATCGTTAAGTGTTTGAATATTACTTTCAGTTTCTACAACAGTTTCTATAGAATTGTGTAATGCACTATCTTCTTGTTGCAAACTAGTTTCAGTATTAACGGTTTCTTCAGCAGTTGTTCCAACAGTTGTCTCTGCTAGAGTTTTTAATTCATTTTGTAAAGCTTCATGACTATCTACAGCTTCACCTAGTGCAACTCCTGCATTATCATAATCACCTTCTTGAATTAAAGTATTGGCTTCTGCATATCTCTCTTCAATTTGCTCTTCTTTAGACACTCCAGTTAAATCTTCAATCAAAAGTTCAACAGGATGAAAAAAATCTCCTGGCATTGTAGTTCCAGGATCACCGAAAGTTACTTCATGCTCTATTGTTTCTTGAGCAATAACTGGAAAAACAGACATAAAAATATTTAAAATTAAAATAAAAGCAGCTACTCTAAATTTATTTATATTGTTTATACTTTTACTTGCCATGCAACATCTCTTTTTGTATATTCTATTAATAAAAACATATTTATAAACTTTTCTGTAAAAACTTTATATGAGATTTGAGAGACAACTGCCAATCAAATCAATCAATATTTATTTTTCGTTAATTAATAAGAAATTTTTATTGAGATCCTAAAGTCTTAGGAGTTAACTAAGTAAGATTATATTAACTTTAATTATTAATATTAAATAATTTGATTTTTAGCAAGAAGTGGTTTATTCGGGATTAGTGAAAGATTAGTTATTAGATCTCAAAACTCTTAGTGAAAATAAATGTAATAAAATATCTAGAGGAACGACAAAAAGCGGAATAATAACTAGGGGAAATAATGATAAAGGTTCTGTAGAAGGATTAAGGGGAATGAATTGAACGGGTTTTGAAAATCCCAAAAAACCAACACTAAGTGCTATTATTAAATCTAAAATTCCGAGATAATTCCACAATATTGCAAGTTTTCTTGAATATGGTTTTTTTAAATAATAAAGAACTGCAACAAAGGGGGCTGTTACACCAATTATTATATCTCCAATTCCTGCTGAAAATGCAAAAACTGCTGGAAGCAATCCTTGAAAATAAAGGATTATAAAACCAACTCCAACGGTTCTATAAGTTTGCACTCCAATAATCAAATGCTGTGGAATTTTGTCTGTAACAGTTTGAATAATTTTTGAATTATAAGCCATTCTTAAAAAATGAAAAAGTATCAAAAATGCAATAACTATATTAGGAACAAATAAATAATAATAGCTTTTTGCGAAAAAATCAGTTTTTCCTAAAAAAACAACAGTAAAAAACCAGATAATTAATATTATAGAAGCTATTAAGAAAAACTTGTTTTTATTTAAAGGCTTTTTAACGTTTTTTAATACTTGATATAGTGTATAATATATAATGGCTATGACTAAAATTAAAAAAGAAAAACTAGATAAAATAGTTGGATCTTTTAATAAATCTGTAATTGGCATTTTTATTTCTTATTTACCTCTCTTGTATTTTTTCTACTAAACATCCTGGCGCAACCCATTTTTCTTGTTGATAAACATCTTTGCCGATAAACTCTTCCCAATCTTTTGCTAATTGATTTATTTTTTCTTCATAAATTGGCTTTAATGATTCATCCAAAAATTCAAAGGGGCAGAATTTGTAAATTTCGCCACTACCATGCCTCCAAACTGCAAGTTCTACCATCGCAATTTCTTTATTAATTCTCGATGCTGCCTCTGCAATAATATCCCCGGCTTTTACAACATCACCTTCTTTAACAACAAGATTAACGACGTGTTCAAAACTAACAATCCAATTATTACCTTTATCAGAATAAAAATTAATTCCCCAGTCTTGTGTATGATTAAAAAAAACTACTTGAATAATACCATCAACAGGCGCCCGCAATTTTGTTCCCAATGGCACAAAAAACCAATATTCTATATTACTGCCCAGGGGGTCACTTTTTCTTTGTCCAGTACCACCGAATTCTACAAACACCCACTCATTCATGATATTACCATCATCAAAAAGAAGGTCTTTTGTGAATAATAAGTCTCCAGCAAGATTTGTTTGCTTATTCCAAGCATCAATATTCACTCCTAAATTTTTTAAAACCGAAGGCTTATCTTCTTTTATTTCTTCAAGTTCTTTATAAGTTTCTTTTTCAGTGTTATCAATATTTAAACCTTCTTCATCAAAAGAAAAGATTATTTTACATAATTTATTTTCATTTCCCTTACAATAATCCTCACATTGTCCTAGATTATTCTGGCAGAAGGAAATGCATTCCTCATTAGTAGAACATAATGTGCCAAGACCTTGATTCTGGAAGATACTTGATTGATTATTTCTATCTTCATATTTTAATATTTCAAATTTTTGATAATTAATAAATATAATAACTATTAAAACTACGCCTAATATCACACTAATTATCAAACTCTTTTTCATATACTAACTAGGGAATGTAAAGTTAAAAAGCTTATTGAATTGTCATTAACTCATAAACTTAATATTATCATAAAATTTTTAAACTAGTAAAACAAAAAAGGTTTATGGAAAAGACCCAAATAAATAATATTAATCTCCTGGATAATAAGGATAATCTACTTAGGAATATCAATAAAATTAGAGAAGTTAATCATTTAGAAGCTCAAAACTTTAATAATAATTTATTAGATAATAAAAAAATAGATAAAAACAACAAAAAAATTATTATACTTTTATTTTATAAATTTCAAGAAATTAAAAATCTAGAATATTTTGCAAGAAGACATAGAAGGTTTTGTAAAAAACTTGGAGTTTTAGGGAAAGTTTTAATAGCTAGAGAGGGGATTAATGGGAGTATTTCTGGAACTAAAGAGCAAGTTGAAAAATATAAAGAATTTATATGGTTGCAAAAAGGTTTTGAAGATGTCAAATTTAAAGAAGAAGCTGGAATCGAACATCCATTTACAAAAATAGTTGTTAGAATTAGAAAGGAAATTGTTTCTTTAAAGAAAAAAATTGATATTAATAAAAGAGGTGAATATTTAACTCCTAAGGAATTTTTAGAATTATATAATAATTTTTGGAATATTAGTAAAAATGTTAATAATAAAATAATTAACGATGATAATGAGAGATCAAAGAATCGAGTTAGAGGGGCTAACCAAGGAAGAAAAATTAAAAAATTTAATAATAAAATACATGGGGATATAATAATTTTAGACGCGAGAAATTATTATGAATATGAATTAGGAAGATTTAAAAATGCTATAAATCCTAAAATAAAAATTTTTAGGGATTTTCCGAAATTTGTTGAAAGATTTAAAAAAAAATTTAATGAAAAAGAGAGGGAAGATAAAAAGATAGTTATGTATTGCACTGGGGGAATTAGATGCGAAAAGGCAAGTGCTTATATGATAAAACAGGGATTTAAAAATGTCTATCAGTTAGAAGGGGGGGTAATAAATTTTTGTCAGCAATTTCCTGATACTATTTGGGAAGGAAAATGTTTTGTTTTTGATAAAAGATTAATGACAGATATAAACCAAAATAATAAACCTATTACAAAATGCATTCATTGTATGAAATTATGTGATTTATATAGAAATTGTAAAAATCTTAGATGTGATAAGCTAGTTATAATGTGTGTTAAATGTCAGGAAAAATTACAAGGATGTTGTTCTGAAAACTGCTTGAAGGGGTTTTTGGAATATTCTAGAGGAAGAGCTTTTTTAAAAAAACTTCGAAAATGGGAAGCTAAAGAAGTTTTGCAGAGTTATGTTAAATAAGTTATAGGAATCGTATTAAGAAAATGTTATTCAAATTTAAAGTCATAGGCAATGGGGAATATGAATTAGTAAATCACCAACTTTTTGCGTATGCCTCGGACTAAAGTCCGAGGTTTGTTCTAAAGACTTCAATTCGTTAGAGTTGAACGTATCAGAGAACTTTGTTCTCTGAGTTGGGGAGACAGAAAACAAACTACTGCAATTACTCCTGTTTAAAAACTGGAGTCTGTTTTCTGTATCAAAATATACCTAATCAAAAATATTTTGTTGATTATTTTATTAGAAGAAATATACTAGAAGTGAATAGGATAGCTAACAATAGTTTTGAATTTACTTGATGTGAAGAAGATTTTTTTCGTGTTCTAAGACAGAGAAATTATATTGGTAGAGTTGTTGGAACAGATAAAGATATTGATGAGGTTAGATGATTTATGATTTACGAGTTGCATAAAAGAAAGAGATTTTTAAAAAACTACCTTAATTCAATCTTTAATTCAGGGTCATCTTTCTCAATCCAACCATAGCCTTTTTCTTCTAAATCGTCAACCAATTCTTTTCCACCCTCAAAAGCAATTTTTCCGTCAATCATAATAGAAAGCTTTTCTGGCTTAATATGTTCAAGTATTCTCTTATAATGAGTAATTATTAGGAAAGTTTTATCTTTATTTTCGTTCTTTAATGTATTAATCCCATTTGCAACTGCTTTTAAAGCATCTATATCTAATCCAGAATCTGTCTCATCAAGAACAGCAATTGCTGGATTTAAAACAGCCAGCTGCAAAATTTCAGACTTCTTTTTTTCTCCTCCTGAAAAACCTTGATTTAAATACCTCTCTAAAAAATCTTCTGATATTTTTAATAAAGCTAGTTTTTCTTTTAATAAATTTCTAAAATCCAGAACTGAAATTTTTTCTAATTTTTTTTCTTCTCTAAGATTATTTAAAGCTGTTCTTAAAAAATTTGAGATTGTCACCCCAGAAACTTCTGTTGGATACTGGAAACTTAAAAAAATTCCTTTTTTTGCTCTTTCAGTAGGACTTGATTCAGTAATATCTTCCCCATTAAAAATAATTTGTCCTTTAGTTATTTCATATTTTGGATGGCCCATTATTACATTTGCTAAAGTTGATTTTCCAGAGCCATTAGGTCCCATTAAAGCATGAACTTTTCCTTTTTCTAATTTTAAGTTTACCCCTTTAAGGATTTTCTTTCCTTCAACTGAAACGTGTAAATCTTTAATCTCTAGCATTTTGTTTTAAATTGCCTCCATGAAATTCTAAACAAGACATCCTACAATTAATGTGATTGTGATGAATAAATTCTTTTCTTTTAAACCTCAAGATTTCTCCATCAAAATTACAAAAATAAGTTAAATTGCCAGATTCAAATTTAGAAGGACCTCTATAGGGAGCATCAGCATAAACATTTTTCAAAGCATCTCTTAAAAATATATAAATTTCTTCTTCAGTTGTTTTTCCCATTATTTTATCAGAAAAAATCATTCCATAATAATTCATAACCCATTCCAACTCGTTGTTTTTTAAAACTAATTCCTGTCCAGAAAAAGGATTAAATCCATAATATCTATCTCTATATTTAAAAACGTCTTCTTCGTAAATTAATTCTCTAGCTCCATCTTCTAAAATTACTTCTTTCGCACTTGCGGCATAAGTATTTTTCTTCGCTCTAACTAAACATTTATTTAATTTCATTTTCCAAAGCTCCTCTTAAAGCATCTAACGATAGTAAAGCGCATTTTAATCTAACTACTGATATTGGAATATGTAACATTTCTAAAATGTCATCTTTATTTATGTTTTTAACGTTTTCTATATCACTGTTTTTGATTTTTTCTGTTAATAAAGAAGCTGATGCTTGTGAAATTGCACAACCCATTCCTTGAAATTTAACTTCTTTAATTTTATTATCATCAACAATTAGCTGAATTTTAATTTCATCCCCACATATGGGGTTGGTTTTAAAAAATTCGTGGGTGGGAGATTCTAAAATTCCTTTGTTTAGAGGATTTCTATATAAATCCAAAATTATTTCTGTGTATAAGTTTAGGCTCATTTTTAGTTTTTAGTTAATTAATGTATAAATTTATTTTAGTAATTATTAAATTTAATTGTTAACTTATAAGAACTAATATTTCTGATATCTCTATTAGCTAGACTACTCTCTCTTTTCATTTTATTTTAAAAACCTTCTGAACTTTTTTTAAAGCTGTAATAAGTTTATCTATATCTTCTTTAGTATTGTAAATTGATAAACTTATTCTGCATGTTCCACTAATACCAAGTTTTTTCATCAGAGGCATGCAACAATGATGCCCTGCCCTTACTGCTATATTTTCTTCATTTAAAATTGACGCAACATCATGAGGATGAATGTCCTTAATGTTAAAAGAAATAACTGAAATACTTTTATCCTTTCCTGGATTATAGATTATAAGATTATCAAGAGATTTGAGTTTTTCTAAAGTATATTTTAATAAAGATTTTTCATATTCCATAATATCATCAAAACCTATTTTTTCTAGATATTTTATGGACTCTGAGAAAACAATTGCTCCTTCGATATTAGGGGTTCCTGCCTCAAATTTTTTTGGGGATTCTGCAAAACTGGTTTCTTGATAACTAACAGAACTTATCATTCCTCCCCCGAATAAAAATGGCGGAAGTTTTTTTAAAAGCTCTTTTTTTCCATATAAAATACCAACCCCTAAAGGACCGTACATTTTATGACTAGAAAAAGCTAAAAAATCACAGTCTAAATCTTGGACATTAATTTTCATGTGAGGAACGCTTTGAGCAGCATCTATAATTGTTAATGCTTTTTTTTCTTTTGCGAGTTTTATTAAAAATTTAACATCATTAACTGTTCCTAGAACATTTGAAACATGAGTTACTGAAAGAAGGGCTGTTTTCTCATTAATTAGTTCTCCAGCTTTTTCATAATCAAGTTCATAATTTTTTGTTGTTGGAATAAATTTTAATTTAAAATTATTTCTTTTTGCAAACTGTTGCCATGGAATTAGATTAGAGTGATGCTCCATTTCACTAAGAACAATTTCGTCTTTTATTTTACCTTTAGGCAATATTTCATGTAGGGTATAAAATAATAAGTTAATTGACTCGGTAGTATTTCTTGTAAAAACAATTTCCTCTGGAGAGGCATTAATAAAATCTGATGTTTTTTTTCTAGCTTCTTCATATTTTTCAGTTGCAACTTCGCTTAAAGTATAAATCCCCCTATGAATATTTGCATTTTCAAATTCATAAAATTTTTTTATGGCCTCGATAACTTGCATTGGTTTTTGAGAGGTTGCTGCACTATCTAAATAAACTAAATTAGGATTGGTTTTAAAAATAGGAAAATCTTTCTTTACATTCATTTTTAATTTATTAGTTGATAATTGCAATTTTCTCTCATGATTTATTTAATGATTTTAATAGACTATTTTTAAAATATTATTTAATAGCTAACATTAATCCTTCTGCCATAATTTTATCATTTTCATCAACAACATTTACTAATTCTTTATTCATGTTTAGTAATTTTAAGTATTTTATTCAACAAACAGAATTCTCTATTTCCAATTCAATTAATTTATTAAGTTCAACTGCATATTCCATTGGAAGGGCTTTTACTATTGGTTCTATAAATCCAGATACAATCATTTTTATTGCTTCACCTTCACTTAAACCTCTAGACGTTAGATAAAATAACTGCTCTTCCTCAATCTTTCCGACAGCTGCCTCATGTGCAACTTTAACGTCATTTTCATGTACATCCATAGAAGGAAAAGTTAGTGCTTTAGATTTATTGTCTAACATTAATCCATCACATCTTACATTTGACTTAGAATTAATAGCTCCTTTTTTTATGTTAACTAATCCACGATAACTGGTTATTCCTCCATCCATACTTATTCCTTTACTTAATACTGAAGAGCTTGTATTTTCAGCAAGATGATAAACTTTACATCCTGTATCTTGATACTGACCATTTCCTGCATAAGCTACTCCTATATAATCTGTTTTAGAATTTTTTCCGACTAGAACACTGCATGGATAGAGCATAGTATATTTTGAGCCCATATTGCCATTTACCCATTCCATAATAGCATTTTCATGAACAATAGCCCTCTTAGTGTTTAAATTGTAAGTATTTTTAGACCAGTTTTCAATACTTGTATATCTTGCTCTTGCATTTTTTAAAACATGGATTTCAACACACCCTGCATGAAGAGAATTTTCTGTGTATTGTGGGGCAGAACAACCTTCAATATAATGTACTTCAGCGCCTTCATCTACTATAATTAGAGTATGTTCAAACTGGCCTCCTCTTTTAGCGTTCATTCTAAAATAAGCTTGTAATGGAACATCTACTTTAACATTTTTAGGAACATGAATAAAAGTTCCTCCACTCCAAACAGCTACGTGTAATGCTGTAAATTTATGCAAACTTATTGGAACGCAAGTTGTCATAAAATACTTTTTAACGAGTTCTGGATATTTCTGAACAGCTTCATCCATATCTAAAAAAACAACTCCTTTATCTTCTAAATCTTTTTTCAAGTTATGATAAACGACCTCACTCTCGAACTGAGCTCCTACGCCTCCTAAAGCACTTCTCTCGGCTTGTGGTATTCCAAGCCTTTCATAAGTATTCCTAATATCAGATGGAACATCGTCCCATGAACGAGAATTTCTCTTTGCATCTGGTCTCATATAATAAATTATTTTTGATAAATCTAAATCAGATAAATCAGGCCCCCATGTCGGAGTTGGTTTTTCATTAAAAACTCCTAATCCAATTAATCTTTTCTGCAACATCCATTCTGGTTCATTTTTGTCTTTAGAAATTTGTCTAACAAGTTTTTCGTTAATTCCTGGTTCTGCTTTAAAAATTAATTTTTCTGGAATATAGTGATCATAGTTTTCTCTATTTATGATAAGAGTCTCTTTTTGAGGAACCTCTTCTTGTATAATCTTTAGTTCTGACATCTTAACTATTGTTAAGTTTTAGAGGTATTTAAAGATTTCGTCGGAGGTTTTGGTAGTTTTTGTTGGGCATTAATTGGTCTTTTACTTGTCTGGTACTGATATATTTAAATATTTTAAAACACTGCTTTTCGTATGAAGATACGAAAAATGCTTGATAAAAGCATTTAAATGAAAGTTTTGTAATTAATCATACTTCTCAAAAAAAATATTTTCTTTTGGGATACCTTTTTCTGAAAGTAAATCTTTAACCGAATTAACCATTCCTTTCAACCCACAAATATAATAATGAGAATTTAAAAATAAATTCTTTTCAACAAGCTTTTGCACATAACCATTTTCTTCTTTTTCAGATCTGCTTAAGATCCTATGATAAAAAAAATTCTTAAATTTTTTTTCGAGCTCTTTAAACTCTGATTCATATAAAACCTCTTCTTCAGTTCTATAACCAGTTAATAAAGTAATTTTATTTTTAAATGAATTCTCCAGTAAATAGTTTATTATAGACCTAAAAGGACCTATTCCGGTTCCAGTTGAGATAAAGATAAGGTGTTTTGAAAAATCTTTTACTATAAAGTCCCCCATTGGCCCTAAAACTTCAATTTCATCTCCTTTTTTTAAGCCATCTATTAGTGGAGTGACAAGTCCATTTTGAACAATTTTAATACATAAATCCATTGATTTCCTTGATGGTTGAGAGGCAATTGAATAAGGCCTTTTTATTTCCCTGCCATCTTTATTTAAAATTAATGAGATAAATTGTCCTGGATAAAAATCAAATTCTTCTAGAACTGGAAAAGTTAAATGTTTTACACTAGAAGTTAAATTTATAACGTCTAAGATTTTTGACCTAAATCTCAATATTTTTTTTCTTTCCATTTTTTGTTTTGATAATTGTTATTTTTAAATTAATGGTTAAATCAGTTAAGCTTAGTAGAGTTGACCTAACCAACCCCTGATTATAATTTTTTATAAGTTTTTATTAATTTTATTATTTTACTAAAGATATATTTATTATTATAATTTTCAGGAAGACTTAAATAGTTAACCGCCTTTAATAATATATAAATTTATATGGAGAGAAATATGAAACTATTACCCCAAGAACTAGAAGTTTGGTATCTAATTCCTGCTTTGAGAAGAGAGTTAGCTAAAATTTTAATTTCTGATTTCGGGATGTCTCAAAAACAAGTTTCTCAAACTTTGGAAATTACAGAAAGCGCTGTTTCTCAATATTTAAAATCAAAAAGAGGGAGCGAGTTAAAATTTTCAAAAGAGGATATAGAGAAAATTAGAGAAAGTGCGTATAATTTAGTTGAAAATGGAAGCAGTAGTGTGAATGAAGAAATCTACAAACTATCTATAAAATTTAGGGCGAACAATGCTTTATGCAATTTCCATAAAAGAGGTGATAAAACTGTTCATAAAGATTGTGATTTGTGTTTAGATATTACCCATTCGGCATAAATTTACGACAATATTTTCTCAAGAACGCTTTCCGAAAAAGATGGTTCTTTTGGAATCTGGGGGATTAAATCGCAAAACCAAAATCCCGTGTGTTGGATAACTGGGGGAGGGAGCAAGCACAATCGTTTTTTACCTCTATTGCTTTGTAAACTTTTTCTCCTATGCTGAATCCTATTTTCTTTTTGAATAATGGCCCTTCATAACAAAGGGTGTGGAACTCGCCATTTTCTCCACATGGATCGACTTTTTCCGGCAATTGATTAACAAACTCACCATCTATTTCTCTACCAACCCATTCTTCGCCTAGATAATCGTTTGTACAACATGTAATAGTTTTATATCCTTTTGAAATAAAATTATTGATAAGCCATCTTGTATTTAATTTCCATATGAGAAAAATGCCACGCATTCCAATTTTTTCAAGATTTTTTTCGCGGTATACTCGTAAATCTTCTAGAAAAATATCTCCAAAGATTACATGCCTAATGCCTTCTGATTTAACTTTAAGTAAAACAGATCCCATTTGTCTTTCATATTCAGAATTGGTCCCTTCTATCACAGGCACTTTTAGTAATTCTATCCCTATCGATGCCGTTTGCATTTCCAGTAATTTTTCTCTTACACCATGCATTGAAATACGATTGTATTTGTCGTTAATGGTTGTAAGAAGATATTTTATATCATATAGTTGCTCTGATAACACCTTGTCCAAACAGTAAGCAGAATCCTTGCCTCCACTCCAGCAAAATACGGCTTTTTTGGGATTCATTTCAGGGTTTCTTTATTTAATTTTTCAAAAATTTTTCTATTAACAGTTTCTCACATCTTAATTGTCCAATCTTCAGTTTGTATTGTATATGCGGAAAGTTGTAACAATATTTAAGTATTTCTATCATTCATTCGGCATAATAACTTCAGAACAATAATCTTCTGTTATAAATTCTTTGTTTTTTTCAACTAATTCAAAGAATTTCGGAAAATTAATCCATGACTTCTTATTTAGAGATTTTTTTATTAAAAGAATAGCTCTTGAATGAGAATGTTTTCTTAAAAATTCATATTCAGGCAAATAATTAAGTAATTGGTTCATAAAAACGTTCATTTCTTCTAGAGTTGGCATGCTCTCTTGAGTATAAAACATTCTGCCTGCACCAACATGAACATAAGATTTAAGTTCAACAAAATTAGGACTGCCAAGTTTAATAAGTTCTGCATATTGTTCTGGGTTGCACATGTTCTCATTTTTTATCATAGTTAATCTTATACAAGTTCTATAAGTTCTTGTTTTTAATAATTCTAAACACTCTAACATTCTTTCCCAGAAATCATTAAATAAAGGATTATCGATTTTTTCCATTAACTCTTTATTTGGAGCGTCTATACTTAGATATAATTGAGTGACTTTGCCTATTTTTTTAATTTGTTTTGGATATTGAGAGTTGGTTACTAAAAATGTAGAAATTTTTCTTTTATGAAATGCTTTAAGAATTTCGTTTATTAGAGGATATGTTATGGGTTCGCCTGTTAATGATAGTGCTACATGTCTTACGTTTTCCATTTCAGAAATTCTTTTTTTATCTGCTTTTTCATAACCCATTCCTTTAAATCCCTGAAGTAATTTTAGGTGTTCGTCAATTGCATGATTAATTATATGTTCAGGGCTATCAACAGGACCGTACCAACTTTCAGAAACAGGTGCCTTCTGTCCTCTCCAACAAAATTTACATCTAGACGCACAAAACATAGAAGTTGTCATTTGCATGCATTGATGAGACCTTATCCCATAAAAAGCATATTTGTAACAACCCCCCTCTCCTCTTAACATGCCTCTAGTATATTCACAAATTTTAACTGCAGAATGGCTTCCAACTAAACGATAGCCTTGTTTTGTTAGAGATTTTTGTTGGCTTGATGTTAATTGAGATCCGGATGATGGTTGAAGAATTTTTGGTTGTAGAGTTTTTAGGTCTGGTTGCAGTATTTTTAATTCTGACTGTAAGGCTTTTAGTTCTGGTTCCATTTTTTTTATTTTTATGTTGTTTTAGTAAACGATTATCTTAAGCTAGGCTTTTCTACTTTATATTTATTATCATTACTTATTAAAAGACTTATAATAAATAATTAATACTCCAACTCTTCTAAAGCTTTAACGGGATCAAAAGCTTCTCTTAGGTTTATCATTGACTGTTTAATATTAACAATATCATCAGTTCCTATTCTAGGACAAGCAGTATTTACCCAGGCTTGTATAAAAGGATAGTTTTCTAGATTATTTATACTAATAGTATCATCTATAAATATGTATGACCTTTTTCCTTGTTTTTCAAGATGCTCTTTTAGTTTTTTTGCTGCTAAAAAATACTGTTGTCCCGGTTTTATTGTAACTAAAATTCCAATTTTTTCAGAATTTAAAAAAAGTTTTAAATTTCTTTTATATTTTTGTAGTTGTTTTTCTATGACTTTTTTATTAATTTCTTCTACTTTATTTTGGACTGGGTCAAAGATAACTACTGGCTTAAACTCTTTTTCCTTTATTTGAGATAATAAAAGAGCTTTTGGATGAAACAAACCATCTCCAACGTATAAAATTAAATTAGATTCCTGGATAACTGGATCTTTGAATGAATCGTGATAGATATCACAACCTAAAATCTGCGTTTTTTCATTAGTTCTTTTAGCTTTTGTCGTATTAACTTTAATTCCTAATTTTTCTATCTCTTTAATTAGATTATCTAAATTTAAAAATTGGACAGAGGCAAAAAGGGCAATTGATTTTGGCTTTTTTTCTTTCAAATATTTCTTAAGATTATCTATAAGTTCAATTTCTCCTTCCCATTTTGCATCTACTAAAAATAATTCTGGCATTTTTATTTTTGTAAAAGCTCTTTGACTTTTAATTTAATTTGATCTCTAATTTTAACATGAAAGTTATAATCTGTTCCTTTGGCATCTTCTATATCCCAATAAATAACTTTTGGATTTTTAGTGAGGTAGATAGGGCAATCTTCTTTTTTTGCAATCATTACTATTTTGTCTGACTGATTAACCATTTCTGGGTTTAATTGTTTTCTTTTATTGTTTATTATATCAATTCCTTCCTCATTCATTACTTCTAATACGTATTTTGCATTTTTATTTTCCCAAATAATTTCCCCATCGTGTTCATTAACATATGTTCCAGCGCTAATTGCATCAGAAGAATGACTATAGTTGTTATGATAAGCTTCTGCTATCTGGCTTCTTCCGATATTTGCTCTACATATATACAAAACTTTCCCTACCATATCTCCTTATTAAATCTATTGTGCCCCCACTGAATTATTAAGTCTATATTTAATAAATTTAAATTTAAGGGGATGTCGCAGGCACCAAAACAACTTCCTAACAATATAAATGCTTTTGCATCCGTGTTTTCTTCAATAAAATCAACGACTTCATTTGATTTGTGTTTTAAACCATCTGGTAGTTGGATTAGAACCTGCTTTGCATTGCTGGCTTTAATTTTATCAATAACTTCATTTAATTCTAGGTTGAACATGATATAATTCCTATATGATGGTTTTTAAGAGTTTCTGAATTAAATGTTTAAGAAAAAGTTGGTTTATTAAATAATTCTTTATGAACACAATACTCAAATTAAAGAAGTAAAAAAGAATTTAAAAAGATTATTATATTAAAATGAGAAGTAAAATATTAAATTACCCAAAACTCTTTCCACAACCACAACCATGTTCGGCATTTGGATTATTAAACTTAAACCCTGATTCATTTAAAGTATCTATGTATTCTATCTCCATCCCATGAAGCATATCAGTACTTTTTTTATCTACAGCTATATTAATCCCATCTTGTTTAAAATTTAAATCATCTTTTGAGGGCTGGTCTTTAAATTGTAAATCATATAAATAGCCAGAACATCCTCCTGGAATAACAGAAACTCTTAAAGTTACGTTTTTCTTTCCTCTTTTTTTTATAACTTCTTTTACTTTCTTTATAGCCTGTTCTGTTAGTTTTAAACTGAATATCTCTGCAGTTATCTCTTGATCGACTTCAGTTTTTGACTCTGGTTCTAATTCCTCATTTATAACTTTATTTAAATCACTAATTAATTTATCTAATTGCTGTTCTGAAAAACCGTGTCCCAAAACTCCCTGTCCAAGAGTCTCAAAACTTGAAGCTCCGCATCCAACACAATGAATTCCGAAATCTAGCAACATCTCTGTTAAAATTCTAGACTTGCCAGGATTTATTGTAAGTATCTCTGAGATTAAAATATCTCTTGTTATTCTTTGGATTTGTTTTTGTGCCATTTTATTAATCTTTTAAGTCTTTTGTGTTTAAAAGTTTTATTATTGTCTAGTAATTGTTATTATTAATTATATAATAACTAAATCATTCTTATAGTTATCTATTAATAAATATGAAGTTTAGTAGTTGAGTAAACCTATTTTTTTGCTTGGTTAAAAAAATCTTCGGCTTTTTTCCAGTTTATTATATTGAAAAAGGCTTCTATATACTCGTTTCTTCTGTTTTGGTATTTCAGATAATATGCATGTTCCCAGACATCTAAACCAAGAATTGGAACTTTGTTTTCCATTAGAGGAGAATCTTGATTTGCAGTATTGTAAATTTCTAGTTTTCCGTTATTTACTATAAGCCATGCCCAACCACTTCCGAACCTGTTCATTGCAACATCACTAAATTTTTTCTTGAAATCTTCAAAACTTCCGAATTCTTTTTCTATTGCTTTTGCAACTTTTCCTTCAAATTTAACATTCTTTTTCAATAATTCCCAAAACAAAGAATGATTAAAATGCCCTCCTCCATGATTCTTAACGGCGGTTCTTATTTCTTCAGGAAGAGAATTAATATTTTTTAATAACTCTTCTACTTTCTTTTTTTGTAATTCCGGGTGTTTTTCTAAAGCAGCATTTAATTTGTCAACATAAGTTTTATGGTGTTTATCATGATGAATTTCCATGGTTTTTGTATCTATATAAGGTTCTAGTGCATTAAAAGAATACGGTAAAGGTAGTAGGGTAAACATTTTTTATTTTTAAAAATTTAGATGTATTAACATAGCAAATGGCTGGTATATAAATTTTTAGGTTGTTTTAAAAGGGCGATAGAAAAAAATTTAAAAACGCTCCTGGCAGGAATTGAACCTGCGACCCCGTCATTAGGAGTGACGTGCTCTATCCAACTGAGCTACAGGAGCTTAATTAAGTTTTTAAAATCTATTTAGTTTAAAAAAGCTGTGTGTTTAGCAAGAGTGGAATGTTCTAGCTCTAAAAATTAAAATTAAGGATTAAAAATAACAAAAATGATAGTAAAGATTTTAGGAATTTTAGATATTATAACCTCTATTTTATTTTGGATTTTTACTATATTTAGTGTGAAATCGTTAGAAAGCGCAGTTTTATTATTAGGATTGTTTTTGTTAGTAAAGGGTGTTGTTTTTTTTAGTAATTTAAGCTTGGCTAGTTTATTGGATATAGCGAGCTCGATTTTTATAATATATGCAAATTCAAATGAAATCCATATTATCTTTGTTATAGCAGTAAGCTTATTTCTATTACAGAAGGGGATTCTTAGTTTGTTTGGATAATTAAGTATCTTTAGTCAGAAGTTAAATGGGTTTTATTGTAATTTTTTGGCAATATCACTAACTTTTTGCGTATGCCTCGGACTAAAGTCCGAGGTTTGTTCTAAAGACTTCAACTCGTTAGAGTTGAACGTATCAGAGAACTTTGTTCTCTGAGTTGGGGAGACAGAAAACAAATGACTGTAATTACTCCGGTTTAAAAACTGGAGTTTGTTTTCTGTATCAAATTTATTGTCTGAACGACTATGGGAATTTTCTGAATAATTCTCCTCGAATCTTTTTCGGAACATTTATGCGGAGAAGAGGATTCGAACCTCTGTAGGCACTAAGCCAAGGCGTCTTGAGCGCCTTCCGTTTGACCACTCCGGCATCTCCGCAAAATATACTTTGAAAAAAATCTGTATATAAAAAATTATTGTTTTTAGAGAGGATGTCAGATGAATTTCTGTAGCTATCCAAAAACTATTTAATAGTCTTACTTAATTCTTTTAAATTATCATCTAAAGCCTCTATTGCCCCTAGAAAAATATCTTTAACTCCTATCTGTCCCCATGATTCAATATTAAACTCAAGCTCTTTTGCTTCTTTAAGATTTTTAATTTTCTTTATCTGCTCCTCAGACAAACGCCTATTTTTTATCTCTTCTTCATTATAATTGATTTTATCATCAACATGAACAAAATCAAGTATATCATAGTCTATGTTATGTCTATAAAAAATTAATCCAGGAGAATATTTTACATGATCTATTCCTTTTCCTAATCTAGCTTCACAAACAATCTCAATTTCTTGATCATTGTCTAACAAAACTATTGGAAAATTTGGCTCTGTCCCTATGCTGGGTTTTATGTCTTTAGAATAGACTAATTTAGGGCCAGTTTCTTTTAGCTTAAATTTTATTTCTTTGCTTGATTTTTCCGTCTTAATAGGAATTAGTCCTAATCTATTAGCGAGAATTTCATCATATAAAGCAGAATCATTTTTAATAATTTCAACCTCATCAATCGCCATTATAGGAATTTCTAACGCACTTCTCCTTATAGCATTAGCCAAGCTAACATCTATATCTGTAACAAAACTTAATTTTTGTTTTTCTTTATCAAAATTTGTGATTTTTATCATGTTAATATTTGTAAAGGCCTGTTTTTAAAATTAACCTATCTTTCTATCAATCTATCTAGTCTTAACTCATATCTTAAAATTCCTTGACAAATTCCTAGCGCATAGGCATTTAAATGATTCGTTACCACTTCTTCTGTTAAATGATCATTATTTATTAATTCATATATTTTCCGCACATCCTTCATTATATCTTGATACGCTTTATTTTTAGGATCTATTTTGAAATTTTCTACAAATTTAACAAATATCTCATGAAAATCTTCAAATTCCATCTTATTGATTACTTTTTTTAATTTTTAAGCTATTTAAATATTTCTTTTCAAGATAAAATCAAACACGACGCCCACGACGACCATACGGTTTTTTAGGTCCGCCCCTTGGCATTCTTGTTACATCTAAAATACCTAATATTTTAAATCTAGCTCTTGACAAAGACTTAATGGCGGCATATGCCCCAGGGCCGGGATTACTTTGTCCTGTTTCAGATCTTATTTTAACATAAAAGGCATTAATCCCATGGTCTTTAGCTTCCTCTGCAATTTTTTGAGAAACAAACATAGCAATAGTTGGATTAGCTTTTAATCTGTCTTGTTTAGTCATTTGACCTCCAGAAAACTTAGCGATACTTTTTCCAGATAAATCAGTCAGGTTCATTATAGTGTTATTGAAAGTAGTATAAATATTTAAAATTCCAACCCTTTCTTTTTTTTCCTTGATTTTTTCTTCTTCAATTTCTTTATATTCTTCTTTATCCTCGGTTCTTCCTTCTTTTATTTGTTTTTCTTCAGATTTTTTTGTCATACTAATTTTTTATTGTTAATTTATTATTAGTTTTAACTAATAAGTTTGGTTTAAGTTTTATACATTATTTATTTTCATTTATATTCTTTACTTCATTTACGCCATCTACTTTGTTCTCGTCCAAAACCAGCTCAATTATATCTATTTTTTTCTCAGGAATTTTTAAAGTTAAGTTTAGTTTAATTAAAGGCTCTTCTTCTAAAGTTACTTGATAAGAAGGAATATTTACAATTCTATCTCCTACTGAAACATGTTTATGAACAATCAACTGTCTTGCCTGTTTTGCGGTATTAGCCAAATTTTTTTTGAATAAAATTGTTTGTAGTCTTCTTTTTAACCAGTCCTCTTTACTCAATGAAAGAGCATCTGAAATATTATTGACCTGAAAACCTTTTTTCTTAAGTTTTTCTATGAAATGTTTTTTTTCTTCTTCATCGGTTGTAATTAATTTCTTAGCTAGTCTCCTAATTCTTACTATAGCGCCATCTGCTTTCCAAATTTCCCTTTTATTTTTTAGTCCATACTTCTGTTTAAGAACATTTTCATCATCAATTCTCACTTTATCATAAAGTTTTCTTGGTTTTGAATATTTTTTTCTTTTGCGTTTTGGCATTTTTTATTTTTATGGTCTTTTATTAATTTTTTTAAGTTTTAGTAATTCATAAACCTTGCACATTGTTAAGTTTAACTTTTCTTGATTTTTGTTATAATTTAGATTTTTTGGTTATTTATTTTTGGATTATATTTCTTTTTACTCCTCTAATTGATTTTTTCTTGCCTTTACTTCTAAAATGGCTTCTAGTTCTCTGTCCTCTTGTAGGCTGTCCTAAAGCATGCCTTAGTCCTCTATACGATCTTATCTTTTTTAATCTTCGGACATCAAATTCTCTAGTCATTTCAAGATTGGTTGTTAATAAATGCAAGTCTTTTCCTGTCTCAAAATCTTTTCTTCTGTTAACCAAAAAACTTGGAAGTTTTGGATTTTTTAAGAATTCCGTTAATCTGCCAATTTCATTTTCATTTAATTCAAAAAATTGTTTATTTGGATCTAAGCCCAGTATTTTACAAACGGCATTAGAAATAGTCCATGATATTCCTTTTATATAAGTAAGCCCAACAAGAAGTTTTTTATTTCCAGGAATATCTGTTTGCATAATTCTAACTATTGAAGCGATTTCTTTCTTTTGTTCTGTTCCTATTCTTTGTATTGCCATATCTTTTCTTAAATCATTAGATTTTAAATTTTATTAATTGAAATATAATATAAAAGGGCAACTTCTATACCTTTTACTCAAACTTTGAAGCTAGTTTAGTGACCTTTTTATTTACAGTAGCAATTTATTGAACCTATAATATTTAATTTTCAATAAATAAATAATATTTTTCCTTCCTAATTATCTCATCTAAAAGTCTTCTTTCAATAGCTTTTTTAGGGTCAGGTAGACCAGATATTCTTTTTTTCAAATCCTCTAAAGACTCAAAGGGCTTTTTGTTTCTTTCATTAATTATTGCTTCAGTGTGTTTTTTGCCAAATCCAGGAAGTAATTCTAATTGATGTAATCTAGTATTTATTGGACCCGCAACGTTGAAAAATTCGATAAATTTTTTCTCATCCTTAAGAATATATTTTTCAATAAATGTTTGTAATTGTTGTCTAGAAGTTTCTGTCAATTTATCTTCCAGAAGTTTTCCTTGAATATAATATATTTTGTCTCTTTTACCATCACCTATATAAACGCCTTCTCCAACATCTAATCTTACGCCTCTTCTAGGAACTAATTGAAGTAAAGTAAATTTCCTTGTCCCTATAGCTTGAGCTATAGGCAACTTTTTCTTTTCTAAAGGATAACCATAAGGTAAATAATCTAGGATTATTGCTTGTTCTTCTTTTTCCATTTTTCTTATCTCGAGTTTTTAACAATTTCAAGTATTTTATTAATCTCATCTTCATTTAAACTAACATCTGTAAAAATTTTATTAAGATCAGAGGCGTCTTCTGGAGGTAGGTCAATTATTTTAACTATATGTTCTCTTTTAATTTTTATAGAGTCTAATTTTTCCAAACCATCCTTAATTTTTTTTGCTTTGGCCGATGTTGTATTAAGGAATTTTTTTAAAAATACTTCAACGGCTTGTTTTTTCTCATTATCCTGAATATCTTTGATAATGTATTCGACGTCATTCATACTTATAGGGGTTCTATCTATTATCATTTTGTATTTAATTTTTTAGATTAACTAATTAATTTTAATATTAATAACCGATTATAAACCTATTGTAAATGCACAATCTATTTTATCAGCATTCAGTTTTAAACACGCATTTAGCATCATAACATCAATTTATCATTATTTATTCATTTTAACTTTTTTAAATGAACGGGATGGATTACATATGTTTTTTCTTTATTCAAGTCATTTATTTTAATAACATAATTACTGCCTCTTTTCTTTTCTATAAACCCAGACCTTCCCTGCAGTCTTTTAGGAAATTTAGGTCTTAAACTCAATTCCATTTTAATAGCAACTCGCTCTCCTTTATCAAATTTTTGAAAGTAATTACTAAGTCTAATCTTTCCTTTCTCTCTAACCGCCTTTCTTTTAATCATTTTAAATTTTTTTGTGTAAGGGTTGTTTCTTACTTTTTTTATAATGGTTTACAAAACTCCTAGAATTAAGGTATTTTTAAACTTTTCTTATTAATTCAATATGATGAGCATTATAGTATATTTATATTTGAAATGGAATCTAACCATAAATAATCCGTAGCCAATAAATCAAGAAAAAACTATGTTTTTATGATATCTCTTATGCTATTTTGATTTAAAACTAACCAGAAATCATTATGAATCAAAGTCAACCTAGTTGATTTAGGTCTCCTCTTCTTCCAGCTTCTCTCATATTATTTACAATAGTATTAAACATTTTCTCTCCAAAAACACCTCTACCACACCTCTCACAAAAATCTATAACATCCTCACTTATGTCACTCTTGCAATAAATACACTTTTTCATTATATTTCTCTTCTTTTTCAAGATTTAATGAGATAATCTAAATAAGAATGTTTATAAATTTTTCCATTGAATCATTCATTTAGTTTCATTTATTTAAAATCATTAATTATATTTTTTCTTTTTGAGGTTTTCCAGATTCTATAAAGAATGAAAGCTAAGATTAAAGTTATAACTGACAAAAAAGTTTCTATATAATAATTTTCTTCTATTAGACCCAATTCTTTTGCTTTTTCTTTTCTATAACTTAAAGAAATTCCTCTAAAAATCATTGGAAGCATAACATTTTCTAAAGCTGTTAAGGTTGGAATCAGATTAAATGTCTGAAAAACAAATCCGATTTTTCTGCTCCTCAACAAAGCTAGCTCAGATTCGCTTAATATTTCTATATTAATGCCATCTAGATAAATCTCGCCTTTAGTTGCTAAGTCTAAGGCTCCTATTAGATTCATCATTGTACTTTTGCCGCTTCCTGAGGGGCCGACTATAGCAATAAATTCTCCCTTGTTAATAGTTATGTTTATTTCATCAACAGCTTTAATTATTTCTCCACCTAAATAATAATGTTTAGAGACATCTTTCAACTTAATTATTTCTTTTGCTTTTGTATTTGCACTTTTAATTGTTTTCATAATAATTATCAGAACTATTTTATTTTATTACAAAACGAT
>JBBSYY010000034.1:3805-35264 GCA_038044985.1 Nanobdellota archaeon | reverse complement strand
TAAAAATTTAACAGAAGCAATGGTTAATGCCGGAAACAGATTAAAATTTAAAGGCAAGATTTACGACAAACATTCAATTGGCGGAGTTGCGGGAAACAGAACAACACCAATCGTTGTCTCAATTTGTGCAGCTGCTGGCCTTAAGATACCAAAAACATCTTCAAGAGCAATAACAAGCGCTTCAGGAACAGCGGATGCGATTGAAACAATAGCAAGAGTCGACCTTCCTATTAAAAAAATAAGAGAGATAGTTAATAAAACAAATGCTTGTTTTGTTTGGGGTGGTGCACTTGGACTTGCTCCAGTCGACGACAAAATAATAAAAATTGAAAATATCGTTAACATAGACTCGCATTCTCAGTTACTTGCTAGCATATTATCAAAAAAAATCTCTGTTGGAAGTAAATATGTGCTAATAGATATTCCCTATGGAAAATCTGCAAAAGTTTTAAAGAAAGAAGCAATTAAATTAAAAAGAGCTTTTTTAAGTTTAGCAGATAATTTTGATTTGAAAATTAGTGTTGCTTTAACAAATGGTGGCGAACCAATTGGAAACGGAATAGGCCCTGTTCTGGAAATGAAAGATGTCATTAAGGTTTTAAAAAGAGCTGATTCTCCAAAAGATTTAGAAAAAAAGGCATTATTTCTTGCAGGAAAGCTTTTAGAACTTGCGGGAGAAAAAAAAGGATATAAAAAAGCATGCGAAATATTAAATTCAGGAAAAGCTTTTAAAAAATTTACCGAGATTGTTAAAGCTCAAAAAGGAAATATAAATAAATTAAATAAATTAAAACCAAATTTTTTTCATAATATTATAGTAAAAAGGAAAGTAAAAATAAAACATATAGATAATAAATTAATAAATAGACTAGCTAGAGTTGTAGGATGCCCAGAGGATAAAGCAGCAGGAATTTATCTTCATAAAAAAAAGAACCAATTATCAAACAAAAATGAAGCTATTTTAACGATTTATGCAGTTTCAAAAGAAAAATTAGACCAAGCCGTTAAGTTTTATCATGAAAATAAAGGAAAAATTGTTGAGTTTTATTAGGTTTTTTGAACAGCTTCGCTTTAGATTGCAATGGCAAATTAAATGAAAATTTTTTAGTGGTGTTAATAAATTTATTTAGAAAAAGCTAAATGTATCTGTCCATTTTTATCAACACAATAATCCATCTCAACTAAATCGTCTACCTTTAATCTTTTTGGCGTAACTATTGGTATGTCTTCTCCAGAAGTTTCAACTTGAAGAACCATATCATCAAGAATTAAACCAACAATTTTTTTATACATACCATTCACAACTAATGGTTTTAAATCTCTTCCATAGAATGGTCCTATTTGATTAAAATTAACAATATTTTCTTCTAAATTATAATTATCATTATGCCAATCACGTAAATGATTTGTTTTTAAGGCAAAAAATATTTTTTACTGGTATTTTTGTCTTCAATAACTTTGGCTTCTTCATATCAAAAGCCAGTATATTTATACTCGGTATATTCGTTCCCGCCCCAGAATTCATCAGTTCTTCTATCTGCTTTGAATTTTCCTATAAATCTTTCACTTTCAACTGTTAAAAGTTCAACCATCCTTATAATAATATATTAAACTTTATAAATATTTATATGATTCTCTATCGATAATTTAAAAAGCCAGATAAGGTAATCATGAATTAATGAGCCTCCAAGAAACTCTTCTCAAAGATAGCTTCATTACATCTCTCTTTTATATCTCTCACTACAAAACAAAAATCATTTGTCTTCTTTTAATTTAATACAACAACCTATGCACAGACTCTAATCTTTTTTTATGGTCTTTTTTTATTTTCTTTAGCCATTCTTTATTAGTTCTAGCTTTTTTAACTATTGAACTAGCAACCTCACCACCAATAAATTTAGGTAAAATAACATAATCAGCTCCTTGTTTATATAATTCTAGAGCCTCATGTATTTTAGATGCAACAACAATAACAATTTTTTCAGAATTTATTGTATTTATTTTTCTAATTAAACACATGTTATCATCAAAATCAGGAACGGTGCTTATTACACATTCTGCTTTTTTAATGTTTATTTTATTTAAAATTTCTTCATGCATAAAATCTCCATAAAGGCATGGTACCCTTTTTTTAATTAAAGCTCTTATTATTTCGGGGTTATAATCAACAACCAAAATATCCTCTTTGTTTTTTTCAAATTGTTTTAAAATCAAACTTCCCATTCTATGGCACCCAAACAATATAACTTTATTATGATTATCAATATATTCAAGCTCTTCTTTTCTAGATTTAATTCCTTCTAGAATATTTAAAGGCCATGAAAACCATTCAGCAAATTTTCTCTCATGCGAGATAAAATAAGTTGTAAAAGACATCGTTAAAATAGTTAAAAGTATTAAGGTACTAAATAATTCTGAGTTTATATGCCCAAGACTTGCTCCTAACATTACAATAACAAATGAAAACTCACTTGTTTGGCCTAAAGCATTTCCAGTTAAAAATGCAGTTCTTTTCTCGTATCCAAAAAATCTAACTAAACACATAATTACTAAAGGCTTTATGATCATTACAAGCAAAAACAAAATTAAAAGCAAAGTTACAAAACTACTAGAAATAATTTTTAACTGCATTCCTAAAGCAACAAAAAATATTACTACAAAAAACCCTCTTAAAGGGCTAATATTACTTTGTATTTCCGTTTTATAATCAGAATTAGCTAAAGCAATCCCTGCAAAAAATGCTCCTATAACCAAAGATAAATCAGCTATGAAAGAACCTATAACAAACAAAAATAAAAAAGAAATAGAAACTAATAATAATAATTCTCTATTATCTGCAACCTTTCCAAAAAATTTATTACCCACCTTTGATAAAATAAATGCAAAAAAACCAAATAATAAAGCTTTTCCTAAAACAATTCCTATTGATAATAAATAAAAATCACTTGATAAGATAGCTAAAGCAATAATAGCGATAAGGTCTTGTATAAGTAAAATACCAATAATAATTCTTCCATGTAAACTATCTAGCTCGTTTTTTCCAGCTAATAGAGCAACAACAATCGTCGTACTGCTAAACGCTACAATTAATCCAATATAAACAGGAGCTTTTCCAGTAAAGCCCAGCCAGCTCGAAACTAAAAAAGCCAGTAAAAATAAAATAATAATCTGAATAATTCCTCCTATGCTAGAAACTCCCCCAACTTCCTTTAGTTTTTTAAATTTAATTTCAATTCCTGCTGTAAAAATCAAAAAAGCAACACCTATCTGCGATAAAGAAATTATAAGTTGATGGTCTTTAATTAATCCTAAAACCAAAGGACCTATAATAACTCCTGTTAAAATATAAGCAGGAATTAAAGGCTGTTTAAAAATTTTTACTAAAAAGGCAAGCAAAGTAGCAATAATAATTATAATACCGATTTCTGTTAAAATTGCTAGTTCTGGTGGAACTTCTTTTATAAGATTCTGCAAAAAGCTAAACAAAACCATTTTATACTCTTTTTTGTATAATATCTAATACCCTTAAGAAAACGAAGTAACTATAAAAGCTTTGCTTAATCATAAAGCTTTATTTTGTTCAAAAATCGTCTAACTTAAATTAATCACTTTATTAGCTTTAATCATTAGTTTTAACTACTATTGATTTTCAGATATTAGTCTCAGTTACCATTTTGTTATTAAACTCAGAGATGTAACAAATCTTTTAAATACGAACTTCTTTCATAATTCATGCCAACATTTATTGAACAGATAGCCGACCACATTAAGAAAAATTTAAAAAAAGGATATACTATAGACGCATTAAGATTTTCTTTAATCAGTCAAGGATATACTAGAATTTCTGTTGAAAAAGCCATTGAACTTGCAAATAAAAAGCTTGCAGAAGAGCTTCCTCTAATGAAAGAAAAACCCGAAATAACCTATAAGGTAGAACCAGTAATTCAAGAAAAAAAGAGTTTTTTCAAAAGAATTTTAGACTGGTTGTTTAGAGGTTAGTATTAATTTTAAACTTTGAGTTAATTAGTTTATTAATAAAAATTAGGTAAATAAAACCGCTCGCGCTAAAACACTAAATATCTAAATAAAAAACGTCTTTCTTCATATTAATTAACTACTTTTTTAAAACTTTATCTTACCTTTTCTTTTTTAAAACTTTATCTAGTTTTTTATCTAGTTCATTAATTTTTTCATAGATTTTTTTAATCATGAAGTTCCTTCTAATGTTCATAATAATATTAGTTATCAGAAAAATTAAATATATAATAAAAATTATTCCTAGAGTTTTAAGAATTGTTATTAAAAAAGATAAATTTGTAACTATTTCTGGAGGCAGGTTTTGTGTAACTCCTTGTATTATTTCTTTGGTGCATATTTTTCCTATTTGTAAAATATCAGTTGCCATTCTTTATAGAGGTTAACATGGTTTTTAAAAGTTTTGAATGGTTTTAATAATTATTATTAACTAAGAGATTAACTAAAAGAATTTAAACTGGGGTTCTTTCTGGTAGGAGAATTTTTGATTCTTAAATTTATGTATTAATTAAAAATAAACTCAATAAATATTTAAACTAAAAGCTTTTTCTAAAACCGGTTCTGTAGCTTAGTGGTAAAGCGCGTCTCTCATGAGGACGAGATCGGGAGTTCAATTCTCCCCAGAGCCATTTCGATAAATTTATAAATCCCGATAAATTACTGAGTTGATGAAAGAAGGAATATTCTCATCTATTACACTAACAAAAATAAAAGCCGTTATTTTAAGTATTATCATCGCAATAGTTTTAGCTGGTTTTGTAATTTATTTAGTTCAGAGCTTTGATCCAACTCCTAAATGGGACGATTATTGTGGGAAATTAAGGCCAGCATATGAACCTAAACCAATTGGAGAGCCCGGAGTTGTTAATCAGAAAGAATGCGAAGCACAAAATGGCACATGGATAAACAACTATTGTGATTATTATTATGAATGTCAGAATAAATATAATAATGCAAGCGATAAACACAAAAATATTGTTTTTATTGTTTCAGTTCCTGTTGGTTTAATCGCTGTTGGAATTGGAATCATGTTGGCTTTGCCAAGCGTTTCTTCTGGACTAATGTTGGGAGGGGGAATTTTAACTATTTATGGCGTATCTCAATATTGGGAAAATTTATCTAACTGGATAAGAACTTTAATGTTGGGTGTTGTTCTGACAATTTTAATTTGGTTTGCTTATAAGAAATTGAAGATTTAGTTTTCTTTGTAAAATATTAGTTAATTTGATATAACGCCTGTAAATAATAACATAATAATAGGAGTTTGACTCTAGCCCAAGATACCAGTTAATGAATTTTAATTTGTTGGCTATAAAACCAATTGTTAATCTAGGAATATCTTACTCTAAATAAATTAATTTATTCTAACAAATTTAGATTAATTTCTTTTTAGTAATTATAGTAAAAAACAGAAATTTTTCCTCGAAAATTTATTCTCACAGAAAAAATAATTTTTCTGTGCCTTCAAAATCTTTTGAAAGATTTTGCCGGTTTCTTAATAAGTCAATGAAAATAAAAGCATTTTCAAAAATGAAAATAGATACTAAAAATGCTTTTATTTTGCGCAAATGAGGAAAGTTCAGCGTTGACTATAATAAAATTTAAAAACCCCTTATAAGTGTAAATTATATGCAAATCTTAGAGGATAATTTAGAGGAAATAAAAACAAAGGCTGATACTATGTCTGATTTCTTGAAAATGGAGTATTTAGAGATATGTGCAAATAAATTTACTGAACTTAATATATTAAAGTATTGTTATATGGAGCTTATAAGATTGTATGAAACTAAAATTTTATATTTAGATGCTTTAAAATATCTATTTAAATTGCAAATGATAGTCACTAGTAATCTTGAAAAAGCCGAATTGTTTGGGAAAGAAATTGAAATATTAATTAAAGGGGGATACTATGAAAGAGTTGACGGTGCGTATAAAAACTATGTCAAATTAATTGGTAATTTTTATTCATTAAAGAGGAAAATAATTGATCTTTATAAATCAGAAGCAGGGAAATTTGAAAAAGGTAATAAAAATTATTCTCTATTAAAAGTTTATGAAAGATTAATTCCAATGTTAGGGGGTTCTGAAAGAAATGAGTATCAGAAAAAACTTGTTATTGTTTATGACAAACTAGGAAAAGTTAGAGAGTCTTTGGCTTTAGAGAAAACTATTAGTGTGTAGTTTTTGTGTGTTTTTAATCCTTAAAAAAATCCGCAACATTTATGCTGCAGTACACTTAAGGTTTTGTGATTAACAAAAGAATTTTAAACTTTCATTCATATACTTTATTTAAAGAAAACAACAAAAAAGAGATGAAAGAAGAAAAAATAATAAAAGAATTGAATAAAGAAATAAATAAAGATAAAAAAGAGTATATTGGAGCTATTGTTTTGGGCTTGAATGATGCTTTAATTGAAATTACAGGAACTTTAGCTGGTTTAACTTTAGCTTTGCAAAATTCAAAAATTATAGCAGTTGTAGGATTAATTACAGGAATTTCTGCTTCTTTATCAATGTCAGCTTCTGAGTATTTATCAATAAAATCAGAAAAAACTAAAAATAAACCCATAAAATCAGCTTTTTATACGGGATTTGTCTATTTATTAACTGTTTTATTGTTAATATCACCTTATTTATTATTAGATAATGTCTTTAATTCTTTAATATCCACTTTAATTATCGCCTTAATAATTATTTTTATTTTTACATATTACATTTCAGTAAAAAGAAACTATCCCTTTAAAAAAAGATTTTTTGATATGTTATGGATAGGTTTGGGAGTTGTAACCATATCTTTTATAATTGGTTATATAATTAGGTTGATTTTTGGAATTAGTGTTTAGTTTTATGCAGGTTAAACATAAAACATTGCCGTAAGATTTTTCTCCGACTATAATTGGGACAAAGTCAAATTTAGCAATTTTTTTCTTGTAGTTATATTTTATATGTATAATCGACTAGTTATCGGCTCTCTTAACTTAATCATTGGAGTATAAGAGGTAAGTTTTAATTTTCCATCTTTTTTTTTGAAAATAAATTCTTGCACCCTCATATTATCAAACACATAATGCTTGAAACTAGTATGAAATAGATCTTCAACAAAATAAATTCCTTTTGATAACTTATTGTTTAATAGTGTGAAAAGAGCCGCAAAAACTCCGACAGAAACTTGGAGATATGTTGCACTTGTTCCTATTACCGAAATGTTTGGAATGGTGTTAAAGTAATATACTCTTTTGTCTTTGTAGTCAAGATAAACACCAATGCTATCGGCCCCATCAAGGGTATATTTTAGATTATCTCCTAATGTGAGATCCTTTCTCAAAACATTTTTTTTATTTTTATAGACTTGTCTGAGAAATTGCATTGTTATATCATTAACTGAATAAATAAATTTAGACGGAACATTGTATTTTTCAGAAATAGAAACATTTTCTTCATGCAATACCTCCGAACCATAAGGATATTTTTTTAGTTTTAATATAGGTTTAAGTATCGGTTCCATATCGACCATCTGTTCTATTGCATTTGGGTAAAGCTTTTGTTCTTTATTTTTTCCTTTCATTAATCCTCCAGGGTCTTTGACACTTTCAACAAGAAATTCATGAATTGACCAAGTCACCATGGACTTTATTTTTTTTGAGAAAATAGAAGTGTCGTACTCAAAATGCACAATTTCTTGTGGAATTCCAAATTTTTCTATGCCATAACGCACCCACATATTTACAACGCCAGGATTCATGCCAGTGCAAAGAATATGTCTTGCATGAGTAAATTCTTTTCTTCTATTGAATATTTTTTGCATTAACTCATAAATAGTTTCCTTTTCTGAATTTATTGCAGTATTAATATAATCAACGCCCTCTTTATCAGTTGTTTCTATTAAAGGAATGGTTTCTGCGTCTGTTAAATCAATTACAATGTTTATTTTATATTTTCTTAAAATATCCTTATAATTTTCTTCTATTTTTTCTGGATTGATTTTATTATGAATGAACACATACTTCAATTCTTTATGATTAATATACGGATTTTGTAACAATTTTTTATTTTTGTCAACTAATACAAAACTTTTAAACAGCTTGCGATGATGAATTAAACTATGAAGGACAGCATTTGAGAGATGTCCAGATGCTCCTATAATCATCAAATTTTTCATTTTTTCTCTTTTTTATATATTTTATAGCAGGTTTTTCTTATAAACTTAACTGTTTGGGGGTACTGTAAACTTCTCGTCACTTTTTTATAAAAAGAAGAATACTATTCTCATAGGATTAATTTAATTATGTCAAGAATTCTCAAAAACCACGCACTTTAGTGCGCGGAAATTCTTGAACACCTCAAGAATTCTGACAATTGAATTCTTGATGGTCATCAGGAATTTTATTCCTGAGACAAGAAAATTTCTTACAAAGGAAATTTTCTGTACAGAAAATTCCAAACAACAAAAGGAATTTTCTTGCATCCAAAAATCCAAATAAACCATGCCCTTTAGGGCATGGTAAGACAAAAGGATTTTTTGATTATTAATAAATAAAAATACTGACGAGTTTTTTCTAGATCTAGAATTTGATTATTCAGTTTCTCTTATAAAAAATCTATAATCTCAAGGAAAGTGTTGTTAACTTGACAGTGCCCTGTTTGGAGAAATTAAAAAATTATTTTTGTACAATTCTAACATCTCCGGTTATTTTTATCGACAACATATTCTAATCTAAGTTTTATTGTTTTTTCTCCTGGTTTTGATACATGGTTTTTATGAATAGCCAGCGGAGATAAACTTTGATTTTCATAATACTCGGGATGACTAATATTGTATGCACCAGTAGAATAACCTCTTGTCTGTTCCATCATTCTTCTTACTTTTAGTATATAATCACGTGTTAACATTTTAAACTATACTTCTCAATCCATCGTCTTTTTTTCTAGGAATTATGTGAACATGAGTATGAAAGATAACTTGTCCTGAAACAGGTTCATTATTAGAAACAATATTAACTCCTTCAGCTTTTCTTTCATCAATTAGTTTTAAAGAAATTTTTTTAATTGCATCAAAAAGTTCGTTTCCAAGCGTGTTAGGCAAGTCTAGTAAGTTTCTAAAATGTTTTTTTGATATAATTATAGTATGGCCTTCTGCTTTTGGATTTGCATCTAAAATTCCTATAAAATTTTTATCTTCATAAACATTTTTAGAATTAATCTCCCCTTTAATTATTCTGCAGAAAATACAGTTTTTATTTGGTTCCATAAATGTTAATAAATCGAATATTTTTAAATATTGTTATGTTAATTAAACATGAACTGGCTTGTAGTTTAATGGTAGAATGCACCCATGGTATGTATGTAATCCGGGTTCGATTCCCGACAGGTCCATTATTTTAGTCTCTTTATCTTTTTTATGACCTTTTTTTATTAAATATTCAAGTCTATTTATGTTATTTTTTGGAAGTGCTTTTAAAATTTTCATTCTTTCAAAATCAATAATAAGTCTTTCTACATAAACCATACCTTTACTTCTAGGTCTATAAGAGAGCTCTATAGTTCTTGGTTCAATGGTCTTTTCTAAATGTTCATTAATTCTATAAGAAAAACCATAAAAAAGTTTGTCAATAGTTGTTGTTAGAACAAAATCAGAGCCAAAAGCTTTTCTCCATTTCCCCATTCTTATTTTAAATTTAATTTTTGGGCCTTTTTCACTTTCTTGACTTGAAAGAATCTCTATCTTGATTTTAATATCATTGCGCTTAAGCTCTGTTAAAAAATCATAATAAGCTTCATCAACATATATTAATCTCGTATTTTCATAAATAAATTTTTCTGAAGAATTCTTAAAATTAAAATTTATTTTCTCTAGAGGCCGTTTCATTAATATTAATAAGATTGTTTGATTTAAATAGCTTTTTGCAGTTTGATATTTATATTAGAATTATAATTAATCCATTTTCTTTTTTATGTCAAGAATTCTTAAAAACCACGCGCTAAAGTGCGTGAGAATTCTTGAACACCTCAAGAATTCTGACAATTGAATTCTTGATGGTCATCAGGAATTTTATTCCTGAGACAAGAAAATTTCTTACAAAGGAAATTTTCTGTACAGAAAATTCCAAACAACAAAAGGAATTTTCTTGCATCCAAAAATCCAAATAAACCATGCCCTTTAGGGCATGGTAAGACAAAAGGATTTTTTGATATATCTAAGCAAGAAACCATCTATATTTTAGTAATGATTTGCATTTTTGATATATCAGCAACTTTTTTTGTATGCCTCGGACTAAAGTCCGAGGTTTGTTCTAAAGACTTCAACTCGTTAGAGTTGAATGTATCAGAGAACTTTGTTCTCTGTATCACAATAATTATTTGTTTTATTTATCATTAAAGATCGGTGCATCACTCACGTTTAAAGGAAGAATTTACTTCACTCTTGTTTTGACATTTTTTCCTGCTTTGTTAAAGGTAATTTCTTTATTTATCAGTTTTCTTAAAATTTCCTTTAAGTTAAAAATTTTAACTCTTATCTGTTCTGTAGTATCTCTATCTCTAATGGTAACATCTTTATTTTTTGGTGATTTATCATCTATAGTTACACAATATGGAGTTCCGATTTCATCGTTTCTACTATACCTCCTGCCAATACTTCCAGATTTATCATAAACGACATTAAATTCTTTTTTTAGCCCACCAGCAATTTTTTTAGCCATTTCTTCATATTCTAGTTTTTTAATAATTGGAAAAACAGCTGCTTTTATAGGAGCCAGTTTTGGATTTAATTTTAAAACTATGTTTTGTCTAATGTTATCATAAAAATAGTTATCTAACATAAAAACAAGAAAAGCTCTTTCAACACCTAAACTTGGTTCGCATACTACATGAGGGAGGATTTTTTCTCCATTATCATCTATAGAAAGGTTTGTTTTTGAATATTTTTGATGTTGAGAAAGGTCAAAGTTTCCTCGATTAGCAAATCCCTGCAGTTCTCTCCATCCCATTGGAAACAAGTATTCTAAATCCCAGGTCTCTATAGAGTAATGGCTTTTTTCATCGTTTTTATGCTGTCTTACTCTAAAATTATTTGGATTTGCTCCCAGTGAAACAAACCATTCATATTCTTTTGCAATCCAGTAAGCATGCCAATCTGTTTTAATAATTCCTTTTTTATAAGCTTCATAAACGTCCATTAATTTTGGTTCTTTGTTTTCTAATTGAGCTTTTTCATCATAAATTAATATACAAATATTTTTAATTTCTTCTATATAATGGCATTTTATTTTTGGATTAACAAAAAATTCCAATTCCATTTGTTCAAATTCTCTTGTTCTGAATAAAAACTCTCTTGGAGAAATTTCATTTCTAAAAGCCTTTCCTATTTGTGCAATTCCAAAAGGCAGCTGTAATCTTGAATTTTCTTGAATTAGTTTAAAATTTGAAAAAATTAGCTGTGCTGTTTCAGGCCTTAAATAAGCAGTTATGGAATCTTCTTTTATAGGACCTATTTGAATTGTAAACATTGGGTTAAAAATTCCTTTATTCTCATATTCTCCTTGACATTTTTCACATTTCGCTTTTTCTAGTTCATGTTTGTCAATTTTCGTTTTATAGCCACATTTTTTACATTTAACCGCGATTTCAGTAAAACTGGCTATATGTCCAGAAGCTTCCCAAACCTTTGGATTTGTAATAATAGAGCCGTCAATTCCGACTACTTCTTCTCTTTGAATAACATGATATCTCCACCATTCATTTTTTATGTTATTTTTTAGTTCTACTCCCAAAGGCCCAAAATCAAAAAAACCACCTAATCTTCCATAAATTTCTCCAGAAGGATAGACAAATCCTTTTCTTTTGCAGAAACTAGCTAATTCTTCAATAGATATATTTTTAAGTTCTAGTTTTGTTAGCCGTTCTCCTTTATCCTTTTTATCCATTAGCTGATTTTTTATTTCTTCTGCTTTCTTTTTTGCTTTTTCTAAATCTTTGCCTAAATAAGCAACCATCTTGCTTTTAACTTTATTCCCATCTCTAACAGATTTTTGTAGATAGTAATAATGTTTTCCTGATATTTTCTTTTTAACTATATATGGCATTTTATAGATTAACCACTACAAAAGGGTTTTTAAAGATTATTGTAGTGTTATATTTTTTGAGAATATGAAACTCAAAGCAGGGGTCTGCTCGCTCTCAGACTTTCTTGTTTATTTTTAAGATACTAAAAGTCTTCGAGTTCAAATCGAACCTAAAAATTTTTTTGTGTTTTGTCCGATGTCCCTAACTGTGGCTTACAGCCACAAAAAGCAGGGGCCGGGAATCGAACCCGGGAAAACGGGCTCTGCAGGCCCGCGCAATACCATTATGCGACCCCTGCGTTATTCTAACAAGGAAAAGTTGTTATTAAATGTTTTTAAATTTAGTTGTTTTTTTAAATAACCATAAAATAAATAATTAATCTCAATAAAAAGTATAGCTGTAGATTTTTAAGCAAGAATTTTTTTCTTTTAATATCTGACAATTACTAAATGAATGGTTGCTGATTAATAAACCAAAAGTTAATCCAACACACGAAATCTTGTTTCAATATTTGAAAGAGCTTTAGCAACGCAGAGTTTTTTAATATCCAATTTTACAGCTTCTCTTAAATTTTCACCAAGCCTTTTACATTCTAAAACCAAATCATTAGAAGGCTTTTTTAAAATGTAAGCGATTAACTCTCCTGATTTAAGCCCATAGACGTTATAATAATTAACCATATTATATCAATAATTTAGATTATAAAAACCTTTATAAATTTATTTTTTAAGAAAATTATGTCTGGAAATATTGTTAAAAACTTAGTTTAGTCAATAATAAATAGAGCTTATAAAACCATAATTTTAAATATAATCTTTTTTTAGTTGTTTTATGCTCCTGTAGCTCAGTTTGGATAGAGCGCCTGCCTTCTAAGCAGGAGGTCGCAGGTTCAAATCCTGTTAGGAGCATATTTTATTAATAGGGCATTTTTATGATATTATTAATCAAAGCAAATAAAAATCCATCAAGGATGTTCTGTTTCATGCTCTTTTTGAAGACTTTCTCTATGACTTTTAAAAACAAAAAAAACTCCTAAACCAATAATAATAAGGAAAATTATATATGGAATGCCTTTTCCTTTCGCAACTTTAAAAATTACATCCCCCGTTGTTAAAGACTTTCCTATAACAAAAGATTTTTTTAGATAATCATTTAAATCGGAAGAAAGTGCAAAATAAATAACATAAATTCCAGTTGGCTGTTCTTTTAAATTAATAAGAATATTTCTTTCAATTAATTTATCTTCATTTATAGGAAATATATCAATCATTCTTTTTACTTCAACATTATCAGAATTTTTAATCCATATCTCAACTAAAACTGATTCGCCGATAAAGTCTTTGTTATCAAAAGTATAACTAACATTCAGTATTTTATTTTTTTCTTTTATTTCTTTAATTTCAATTGCTTCAAACCCATTTATTACGCTAATAGTAAACTCTTTTAAAAAAGAGCCTTCATCACAATTTAATTCTAGTTTTGCTTGATAGTCAATTTGTTCTGTTTCTTCAGGCACATTTACATCGAACGAAAAAGTAGTTTTTTCTCCAGCAGCAATTCCCTCGATTTGTGAGGAATATATCCATGATTCAAGTTTTTTTGGCATTAATTTACAATTATTTAAAAATTTATCTCCAGTATTTTCTATGTTTAAATCAATGGTTTTCTTTTTACCTTCTCTAGTTATAACTTCTCCAATTTCTGAAAATTCAACTCTGTTTGATAAAGTTTTATTAAAGGTTGTCCAACTAGTAATTTTGAAAGTATTAGACAAGGCGTTTGAAGTGGCATAACCAACTATTTTCCCATTTAAAATAAGTAAAATTCCAACTACTCCTAAAAAAATCAGTAGGATTCCTATTAAATTTAGCACACCTTTTTTCATTTTATTATATTAATTTTTTGCTTTAAATATCTTTAGCTAAAATATTATTTATTAATAGTAATGAATTATTTTAATAAATAATAACTAAATGATTAGAAGTAGCCTAGTTATAATGTTCTTAACTATTTTAATAAAAACCTAAAACTTAATAATAATTAATAAAATAAAGATAAATTGAATTTTATTTTGGTGACGTTAATAATTGTTAGAATCACTGTTTGAAAATTAAGTTTTACTTATGTCAAGAATTCTCAAAAACCACGCACTTTAGTGCGTGGAAATTCTTGAACACCTCAAGAATTCTGACAATTGAATTCTTGATGGTCATCAGGAATTTTATTCCTGAGACAAGAAAATTTCTTACAAAGGAAATTTTCTGTACAGAAAATTCCAAACAACAAAAGGAATTTTCTTGCATCCAAAAATCCAAACAAACCATGCCCTTTAGGACATGGTAAGACGAAAGGATTTTTTGATATTACCTTATAATTAGATATTTAAACTATTTTTTCTTGATTTAAATATGGAACCAATAAAAATAGTTTTTTTAGGAACAGGAAGTGCTATACCGACAATAACTAGGAATCATACCTCTATTTTTCTGAAATATAAAGATAGAAACATTTTAGTTGATTGCGGAGAAGGAACACAAAGACAGATAAGAAAAGCAAAAATCAATCCACGAAAAATAACAGATATTTTAATAACCCATTTTCATGGCGATCATGTTTTTGGTTTGCCAGGGTTATTGCATACACTGTCTCAGCTTAATTATAATAAAGTTTTAAATATTTACGGACCAAAAGGCATAAACGAGTTTATTAAAAAAATATTTAATTTTGCAGAAATTAAAATTCCAGTAAATATTACAGAAGTAGTAAGCAAAGTTATTGAAACTAATGATTTTAAGATAACGGCATTTCCATTAAAACACGATATTTCTTGTAATGGTTATAGATTTGAGGAAAAAGATATATTAAGAATAAAAAAAGAAAAATTTGAAAAATTAATTAAAAAGTTAAAAATAAATTCCAGAGAACTTAATAAGATATCAAATCTTTTAAAAAGGAAAGATATTATGATGAATAAAAGAATTTTAAAATGGAATGAATTAACTTATCTTGAGAAAGGAAGGAAAATTGGATTTGTTTTAGATACAGAGTTATGTGATAATGTAGGAAAGACTGTTAAAAATACAGAGCTAGCAATTATAGAGGCCGCTTTTTTAGAAAGCGAGAACATTAATAGAAAATACAAGCATCTAACTTTAGAGCAGGCAGTAAGGGCTGCAAAAAGTTCAAAAGTTAAACAATTAGTTTTAACTCATATTTCTCAAAGATATGAATTTAAGGAAAACGAACTTTTAAAAAAAGCAAGAAAAATTTTCCACAACACAAAAATTGCTAGAGATTTTATGGAGGTGGAGATTTAGTTATTGTATGCGATTAAGAGAAGTTTTCACGAAATGAAAATTTGGGTAAAATCCTCTTCAAGGATTTTCCTCTTAATCACCGTTAGGCGTCCCGAACGAAGTTAGAGCCCGTAGGGCGTGGCAACGAACTACGAAGTGGTGAGGAGAGTTTGGCGAGGCGTTTGAAAAAGTATTTAAAATTAAACGTTTTTTCTATTAATATGGAGATTACGCAATATTATCTTGAGCATAAGCAAAGGAACAAGAGGGATTCCGACAAGTGCTAAGAACATATTTTCCTAATGGACAATATAAAAATTCGAGAATCTTAGATATCTGTTCTGGCGTAGTAAATGAGGAACCATTATTAATAGAACATTTTGGCGAGAATACCAAATTGGCAAGTTTAGATAATGATAAATCTCTTGAAGAATTATTAAAGGAACTTGGCAGAAAATCTGTAAGAATTGGAGATATACGAGAACTTGATAGATATATAGAAGGAAAATTTAATCTTGTTATCGGAAGAAATGTTCCCTTAAATCCAAATTATAATGCCTGGAGAAATGAAGTCCCTGATTGTTGGCCAGGAGTTTTTGAAAATTTGGTAAGATTTATGGAGTTTGATTCTACATTATTTCTCACATTAGTTCGTGAAGACGAGTTCTACAGGACACAGGAAATATTGGATATAGACTTAAAGTTAAGGAAAGAAACCCTGTAATAGTTCAAAGTGATTATATTGGTATTCGAGGAGCGGATACGAAAGACTGTTACGTAGTAATTGCGCAACTCCCTATTCAATTAAGATTATTTTAACGCCGAGTCAAATTACGCCTATCTGTTAATTAATCATATAAGTTAATTATGCTAGCAATATTATAGTTTCAATGAATTGACCGAACCTTACAAGTTAATCTTGCATTAACTTGTTTAATATTACTTAAAATTAAATTCAATTTATTAATAAATCAATATATCTCCAAATATCCAAGCTCTTCTGTTTTATATCTAGCATCTTTTAAAGTCTCTAAACAAAACTTTCCATTTTTAATCATATAAGGCATTAAATTTTTTGCGTGTTCTATTTTATTTTTAAAATCTATTGGTATTTTAATGTTATTTTCACCTTTTTTTAAGGCATTTAAATATCTTTGCAAACCCGTAGTATAAATTAGTTCTATATATGATTTTAACCTATCTCTGTCAGGGCCATAACCTTTATCAAACAAATATCTTCTTAGATCTTCTTTCATATGAAAAGCAGAACTATATCTTTCTTTTCTGTTTATTTTTGTAGCTTTTTTAATGATTTTAACGTATTCTTCGTCCATTCCATCAGTATCTTCTTCTAAAAGCTTAATTCCTTTTTTTAACGTTTCTTTAATTTCAATCATTGCTTCAAGTTTTCCTGAACTTTTTTTGACTACTTCTAATAAAGGATTTTTCCCTCTTGCTAAATAATCCATAACCATTCCTAAGCCATAAATATCAATTCTTTGATCTATTTTCTTTCTTTCTATTATTTCTGGCTCTAGTATTTCTGGAGCTATAAAACCAAGTTTTCCTGCGATCTGTGTGCTTATATTCGGATCTTCTAAATCAGAAGAGAGTATTCCTATCCCAAAATCAAGTAGTTTTGGGTAACCAAGATTATTGATAATAATATTTCCAGGAGAAATATCTCTATGTAGAACTCCGATAACCTCTCTCCCTTTTTCATCATATACCCTTGCCTTATGAGCATATTTTAACGTTTCACAACACACTAACGATATAAATGCAGAAAACTTTTGGGGCATACGAAGTCCTAGTTTTGTGTGCCTTTCTATAATTTTTAAAAGATTCCTTCCTTTAATATAGTCCATAATAATCATGCCCCTTTCTTCATTTTCCTCATATAACAAAATTTGACCAATATCATCATGTTTTAATTGTCCTGCTATATGGGCTTCTTTTCTAAGACTATTCAGAGAATCTTTTTCTCTTTTAGAAACTTTAATAGCAACTTCATGATTATCATGTCCTCCAACTATATCTCCTCTCCATACTTCACCTAAACCGCCCTCTCCTATTTTTTCATGAAATTCTAAACCCAATTTTAAATCAATGAAAGTCCCCTCTAACTTTTTTTTAGATTCTTTTTTAGTCTCTTCATAAAGCTCTTTATATTCTCTGGTTTTTTCAAACTCTTCCAGATCTTTTTCATCAATAATTTGTGTCATATTTTTTTGTTTTTGGTTAAAATCTCTTATTATTTAATATTTATCGGTTAGTCCATCATATTTTAGTATGCGAATCAATTGTGTTCTTGATATTCCTCAATAATCATTTAATTTATTTATTTAAAAATCAGTGGCTTCATCATTCAGGATGCTCATAATCCTTGATCCCTTGAATGATATCACTTACTTTGTGGCTACATTTCATTATTTACTCTAAAGGATTTAGTAAATGACTTTAAAAACTTTATTATTGGAGACTATAACATTAACATCATAAATTCACTATAAATTTTCGTTGTTTTTTGAAAAAATTTGCTGTTTTAATTATTAAATGAATCCACTAATAATTTAAACTAGTCTATAAAAATTAATTATTTTATTAGTTAATAATAATTAAGAAGATATCTTCATCTTTCTAAGATTGAGTATATATCACGCTAATTGATTATATCAGAAACCAAGAAACGCATCGCACCGTAAAGATAGTATCAGGAAACTCCACGTTTTAGTGTGGAGAGGATTAATTTAATAACAGAGAGTAGCATTTGTCTTAGATAAATTTCTTTATTATCAGTAGATTTAACAATCCTATTTTGTTACAAAATATTTAAATTTGATTTATCCTCTTTTAAATCTTTTATATAGAAAAAAAATTACAAAAACTACAATAATGATAAACACTAAAAAAAATCCAAGATAGAAAACATTGCTTACTTCATCTGTATTGATAGCAGTAGACCCTGTAACTCCTGATAATCCTTGAGAAATTTTTTTGGTTAAAGGTCTGTTATCATCTATTTTTAAATTTCCCAAATAATATGATTTATTTTTAGAAAAAAGAGTTACGTCATAATTTTCAGAAGAAAGCTCTGTTTTTAAATCAATAAAAGTTTTTTCATTAACTTTTAAGTATAAACTTATAGGTATTTGATAAATAACTCCTTTAACAGAAGCATTTATAATTAGGTTTTCTATATATCTTACATTTCCAATATTAGCAGCAGTAATTATACCATTCTCAACTTCTAGTTCTATTTCTCTAAATTCTAAAACGAAAAATTTTTCAATATCTTCCAGCTCTTTGTATGAAGCAGTAATGACATATTCTCCTGGAGGCGGATTATCAAGACCAAAAGAAATTTGTTCATTTGAATTATAGTTAAAAGCATTAATTAATTTTTCATTTTGAGAAAGTATTTTATAATTTATTTCTAGAATCATTTCTTGAGCTGACTGATCATAAATATGAGAAGTTAAAGTTAGGTTTTCATAAGGCATAATTTCTTTTTTTTCTAATTCAAATTTTAAACTTCTTGCAATTTGTAAAATTTCAATTTTTTTTGTTCCTATAGCAGTATTTCCATATTTATCTTCTACATTAATAAAAACATTTTTTTCTCCTTTAGAAATATCTTCAGTTAGTTCAAAAATAACAGTGAAAAAATTTTTGTCTAGAACTTCTGTAAATGAGTCAATTTCATTATCCCCATCTTTAAGGAAAACTTTAAGTTCTGCCCCTTTTTCTAGTTTTCCTTCTATTATGACTTTTTCTTCTGGAGAATAAATATCTTTATCTGTAGAAAAATTAAAAGGCAAGATATTTGTAATTTCTATGTTTTCTGTTGTCATGCTTTCTACAACTTTTTCATTGGAGTCTAAAACACTAAAGATAATTTTACAAACTCCTAAGAAATTTTTATTAACAGTTAAAGCAGGTATATTAATAAAGCCATTAGTAGTCAATTCTGAAGGGGTCCTAAAATAATTTAGTTTAGTATTTGCACATGATATTTCAGAACTAATGATGGCTTGTGTTTCTTGATTACTAATAACGCTAATGTCTACATCAATTTTTTGTCCTAAATGATAAGTTTTTTCTGGAGAAGCTTCAATTGTTATTGAGGCAAAAACTAAATTTAAATTAATAATAATCAACAATATTAAGGTTATTACTAAGAATAATCTAAACCCCTTTTTTTTCATTATTAGTTTTTTCACCCATATAGATAAAGAAATCATTTTTTATATGTTTCTGTAATAAAAAACCCATAAACTAGCCCTAGTTTTTAATAAATGGCTGATAATTCTGGATAAAAGAAGATGAGAGGTTTGCCCCATCAACATATTTAGCTTTATTATTTATCAAGCTTTATACTCTCAGTTATCAAAATAAATTAAATATTTTTATTAATTATAAAAAATTAATTCTATTATCAAAATAGAAATTAATTAGTCGTATAAATTAAAAAATCTTTAAAAAATTATTTCTTCCCAACATTTGCAGGTGAAATAAAAACTATAGCATCCCCCCTCAAGAAGGTTAATCCGACGTTTCTTTTTTCTTCACCATCAATAATCTCTTTTGCATTGTCTAAAACAATATTAATATGTATATCAAATGCTAACAACGTTCCTACCATTTGTCTGTTATTTTTCAATTGAACTAAGACTTCTTTACCCTTTGCATTATTTAAGACATCTAAAGGACGTTCAATACCATTAACCATAAAATTATTCAGAAATTAAGTTTTTAAATGTTTTGTTGATTGAAAGCTACATAAATTAATTAAATTCTATTTTAGAGAGGTTTTAAGTTGTAATCGAAAAAAAAATGTTTATTAAATTTTTTTAGATTCCTACCATATTTTTTAGAAACCTTTAAAAATTAACTTTATCTAGTGAAATTATTAAATTAAGAATAATATAAGGTTACTATCAAGGGAAAGATGACTTGTTAGGAAAACTTTAAGTTTTTATACAAATGAAATACGGAAGAAAAATTACTGGAGGAAAATATCATAAATTTAGGAAAAAGAAGAAATTTTCTCTTCAGGGAACTCATAATAAAGTAAAATTAAGAGAAACAAAAAAGAAAATAGTTAGAACTAGAGGAGGATATAAAAAAACAATTTTATTATCAATAGATTATGTTAATGTAATTGATCCTAAAACTGGAAAAACAAAAAAAGTTAAAATAAAAAATGTTTTAGAAACTCCCGCAAATAAATTTTTGGCAAGACAAAATATTTTAGTTAAATCAGCTATTATTGATACAGAAATTGGAAAAGTAAAAATTACTAATAGACCTTCTAGAGAGGGAATGATTAATGCGGTGTTGATGGAATAAGCAAAGATGAATAAATTTTTAAACGAAAAGAAATCCAGATAATAATATTAATTAGTAATTGAAACTATAATTTTTAGTTATTTTGATTAATTTTCCTGTCATTTTATCTGTTATAACTAGAATTGTGAAATAAAACAAAAACTCTCTATACAGTTTTATCAGAAACCTTTAAAAAACTTTCTACATAAAGTTTATAAACCTTACTATAAATTCTACTATAAGTAAAATATTTCAAACTTAAACTCAGAGAAATCTTCTACCTTTAGGTAGGAGTTGGTAGGATATTTCTCTGGCACCACAAAACTAAAACAAACCCACACCTTTGGGTGTGGGTTAAAAACCGAAGGTTTTGTGATATTATTAATAATATTTAATAAGAGCTTGAGAGCTGACAAAGCTAAACTATCACACAAGTTGTTTATCTTTATAAATTACTAAATTAAATAGGTTAAAAATAAAAGATAAAATGCCAAATATCAAAAGATGCCCTGAATGCAATGGAACTAATCTTAATTGGGATGAGCAGTTAGGAGAAGTTTATTGTAATGATTGCGGGATAGTTATTGAGGAAAAAATGGTCGATACTTCTCAAGAGTTTCAGGGAAGTTTTGATTCTGGAGAGAAAAAAGGCAGGGGCGGAGCACCACTGTCAATGCAGAAATTTGATAAAGGACTTACAACTAATGTAGGGGAAATTTCAGATATTTATAAATTAGATTCTGGCTCAACTAGAAAATTTTTAAGATTAAAAAAATGGCAGGAGAGAGTTTCAACTTCTATTGAGAGAAATTTAAGACTAGCAATGACAGAGTTAAGAAGAACGTCTAGTTTTTTAAATTTGCCAGAAGTAGTAAAAAATGAATCCTCAAGAATTTATCAGTTTGTTTTGCAGAGGGGTTTAGTTAGAGGAAGAAGTATGGAAAGTGTTATCGCTGCTTGTATTTATGCAGCTTGCAGAAGTTATAGCATTCCTAGAACTTTAGACGAAATTTCAACTGCTTCTGATGTTGAAAGAAAAGAAATTGGAAGAACATATAGATTTATAGTCAGAAAACTAAAAATAAGAGTTACTCCGTCAAGCCCTAAGGATTATATTCATAGGTTTGCAAGTGTTCTAAAACTAAATCCAAAAACTCAAAACGAAGCCTTAAAAATTTTAAAAAAAGCTGAAGGATCAGAATTAACTTCGGGAAGAGGACCTGCAGGAATTGCCGCAGCCGGGTTATATGTAGCAGCTTTATTAAATAATGAAAAGAGAACTCAGAGAGAGGTTGCAGATGTTGCAGGTATTACAGAAGTTACAATTAGAAATAGATATAAAGAACTTCTTGAGAAACTGAATCTTGAGGAAAAGTTAAAAATTAAAGAAGCTGAGATGCAGGTGAAGGCGGGAAAATAAGTTTTAAAGAAGATTTTTTAGTAGAAATTATTTGTATTTATTAATTATTTAATGTTAGAAAAATAAAAAGTTATAATAATAACGAGCTCAGAAAATAAATGGTACCCCTATACATTAAATTTTTAGATTAATCAATGAAAAATAATTTTTGATGTAATTAAACTATCAATAGATTTTTATATCTAACTTGTTTCATCCAAACAAGCGGAGATGCCGGAGTGGTCAAACGGAACACGTTTAGGCCGTGTTGGCTTAGTGCCTTCCTAGGTTCGAATCCTAGTCTCCGCATAAATACTCCGAAGAGAATTCGAGGGGCATTATTCAGAGAATTCCTGCAGTCGCTCAGACAATAAATTTATATGTTATCTTACAGATTTATAAAAAAGAGATTATTGTAATTTTTTTTACTTTAGAAAGCAAAAAAATCAATTTTTTCTCAAAGTATCTATAACAGAATTAAACTTATTTTCAACAAGCTTTCCATTAACATAAACTTCTCCATATGGCCCTAATTTTTCAACTATTATTTTAACCCCTTCTACATAACTCAAATCTTTATTAAAAGATCTATCATTAGTTAACCAGGTTTCATTATATCTATAACTAAATTCTTCTATTACATCTCTCTCATCGCTGATTATAGTTCTTATTAGTATATTCTGTTTTAACATATCATCTGTTACTTCTTCAGAGACTATTTTATTAATCTCTTCAGTTTCGGTTTGGATTATTGATGTTTGATCTGTTATTAGTTGTGTAGTTATTTGACTAGACTCAAGAACAGCTAAGGCAATTTTTTTATGCAACCTTCCAAGCAAGAAAAAAGACCTTGCTCTATAGACATTATTTGCTCCTATATTAGTTAATCTTTCTAATTTACTTACTATAACGCTAATCTTATTCTCTATAGATATTTTGTTAGGACTATCAATTGTAAGTGTATTAATAAAATCTTCTGCTTCTGATAAAACAGCTTCGCTCTCTTCAGGAAGTATATAATTATCTGCTCCTAAAACACCCAAGTTGGTTCTTTCTAAAACTTGCTCTTCTATTCCTTTATCTCTTATGACTTGTTTGACAGAATTTGTATCAAGCCAGCATTTTATCGTCGGATCATCACAATAACCAACTTGTTTCCATCTATCATAAGTTGAGTTAGTTCTGTCATATTCTCCTGTAGGAAGAACTTGTTTTCCAGGATTTTCAGTCGCACAAATTCTAACAATTCCCTGATTATAAAGTTGAGGATTAATAACATCTTCTACTCCTGCTTGTATATTAGGTTGGGCTAGACTATAAAATGAAGGAGTTCCTGCAATACATTCTTTTTCTGATACAATTCCTGTTTTAAGTTGTTCTTGTGCATAAGCATCACTTAAAGCATTTAATGCATAAGAAGTTGAAACTTTTCCAAAACCACACTCCTCTCTTCCATTAATATTTATACATAACTGTTTAAATCCAGAAGCAGCTGTAAAATCTCTGGCTTTATCTACTTGAGATCCTCTTGGCACAAATCCTCTATCGACCATAAATATTCCTGTTGAATGAATGCCAGGAGTTGTAGGAGCATCTCTTAAGTAAAGACTATAAAAAGCCCCATAATCTTTTCCAGCAAATATATGGAAGTAGACTTTATAGTGAGATATAGGAGGAACTGTAGCTGTTGTTAGCGGATTTTCTGAAAACCAGGCGTGATACTGTTCAGGACTATCTGGTTCTATTAAAGCCTCAAAAACACTAGTAGAAGCTCCTACAAATCCTGAAGAAATAAAAGCCTTACAGAATTCTGCTTCAACACTTCCTCCAATTGCTTCTGTAGATCTTCCATAAAAAGCTTTTATAGAATTAACTGCATACTGGTTCTTAAAAAAATCAACAGACTTCCTGGTATTTTCCCAAGCACTTCTTACTGTTAAATATTCTCCTCCGCCTCTAACACCTTGCCCTAAAATGACTTCAAAACTTCTTTCAAGAAGCACATCTAAAAATGGAGTTGCCTGTTTCCAGAAAAAGTCGCATAAATAAACACTTTTAATTTCATCACAAATCCCTATATTTCTTCCAGTTTGTAGGCTTTCATTAAGACAGGCAACTGTTGAATTTAAAATACTTATATATCCATCTAAACCAGCATGAACTCCTGTTAAGCAAATTGGAACAGCAATTCCTTCCTGAATATTTGGAAGGCATAAAGCTAAACTTCCAACAATTCCTGTTTGTACTACATTATCAACTCTATATCTTCCTCCTAAATCACATCTGGATGCAGGACAGATAACAGGATCGCAGACATTAAACATTATATTGCAATCAGCAGCAGACATAAAATCTGTACACTGTCCTTCTTCATCTCCAAAAGAAATTCCTGATTCAAAACTTCTTCCATTAACTATAACTTTTTGTTGTCCATACTGCCTTGTAGCTTCTTCGATAGCTCTCTGAGCTTTTTGAACTAGCAGAGAAGATTCTGCTGAAGTCATTCCTGGAAAGTTTAATTCATTACTATGTCCATTATAATATCTGCAAATATCATCTCCACTTTTCTTAAATTCAATCAGTCCATTACCGCCTACATTACATATATAGAAATTAACAACTCTTCCAGACTCATCATAAGGTGTTCCGAATCCGCTTAGAACATAATTCATTTTAACATACCATCCCTCATCAACATCAAAAGGAATTTCAGAAGGCAGCCCTCTATAAGGAGCTCTTTCAAAATATTTGACTCTTAAATTTTTATCAATCATCTGATTTTGATAAGCTTTAAAACTAGCTTCTTTAATTTTGTTCATTCCAGCAAGACTTAAGTAATCTAGAACAGATCTTTTTGCCTCGTCTGATAATGAATTTCCTTCAATAGTATAAATTTTTGCGTCTGAATTAGGAGTATATGTTCCAGCACTTCCCTGAATTTCTTTAATTCTCACAATAACTTCTTTCCCAGCAACTTCTTGATGAGCTGTAAATGCATCACTTAAACCAATGCTTTTTTTAGAAGGAACATAAACTCTTACAACAGAATCGCCTTTTTCAAAATTTGAATAAATGTTATGTGTTTTATCAGAAGAAGAAATTCTTTTTATATTTCCATAGGTAATGCTGTCTCCTACAGGAATTGTTGTTTTCACACCTAAATCATATTTTTTATTAAGTTCATCTGATTTTATTCTTGCAATATTTAAATCATGAAGATTTTTAGATTCTAAAGCAACTCTTCCCAGCTCTTTATTTACAAAACCCTCTAAAACTTCGCTTCCCCCAGAATTTTTTAGATTATAAACAGTCATTATTTCTCTTCTTTGTTCATGAGTCATAGAATCCCAATTACAAATTTCACTAAAGGAAACTTCTTGTTTATCAGCTCCTGGAAGAGTTACCTTATCTTTTATGTTTTTACAATAGCTATCAAATCTTTGTTTAAAAAGCTCTTCAACTTTTTTAGCATCTGTCTGTCCCTGGAAATCTAGAACATCTGTTCTTTTTATTCCAACTTGATTTTGAATATCTTTCATTATAGAATTAGTTTTTTGTATCTCTTCTGAATAAATTTTGACATCTTTTTCAATTTCATTATTTTTAGACAACAGACATTGTTGTAAGCTTGTGTATAACTTCTGGCTAACAAGCTCTTCACATTTATCATTCCATCCTCCTGCTACTGTCATTAATCTGTTTCTAGCCAAAGAACTTCCTGTATAACCGTCAAAAAGATTTTTAACAGTTAATATGGCAGAAGTTGCAAAACAAGCTCCTTTTAACACCTTTATAACATTTCCTAACTTTCTGTTAATTTCATTCCAGTCATTTATTGCTTTTTTTAGATTTTCCATTACCTCTTTTGTTTTTTCAGGACTTAGCTTAATGGCTCGTTTTTCAATTCCTATTTTAATATGGAAATTTGTTTCTGTACGAGTTCCATAAGTGTTAGGAGTAATTATTATTTTAGCTTGTTTTTCTAAATTAACATTAACAAGTTTGATGTTAACGCCTTTAACATTTATCTGATTTTTTTCTGGAAGAATTAATCTTTCTGTTCTAGAAATCTTTTTTTCATTCTCAAAAAAATCATAGCTTATAGAAACGCTAGCAGGTTCAATTTTTGTTAGTTTTATATTAACATTCTCAACCGTTTTTAAATCATTTAGTCCTAAAATAGTTTCCTCTCCATTAATTAAGAAAACAGCACCTGCTTCTTTTGTCGAAGGTTTTTTAAATTCTAACAAATCTATAGAATATTGCAGCTTATTAATTTCAACAACTTTCTTAGAATTTGTTCGGTCATATTTAAATAATAAATTTCTTTCATATTTTGCTCTTTCAGCAAAATTTGTTCCTGGATAATTTTCAATTAAAAGATTAAAGAGTTTTTCTGCTTTTTCATTCATTCCAAAGCTTAATGATAATCTGGCTGCATCAAAAAGTCCTTGAACTGCAAAAGGATCTTGTCCTTCTGCTATTTTTTCATGAGGATAAAGATCAAATAAATCTTGATAATATTTAATAGCAAGATCATAATATTCTTGAGCTAAAAGATTATAATTAGGGTTATCAGGAGAAAGGTCTTTTGCAACAAAAGTTTCTGAAAGTTTTATTCCAAATGCTTCTTGTCCTGTTCTAACAACATCAATTTCCAGCCGATTAATTTTATCACCAATATTTTTTAGTTTTTTCTTATACTGATTTTTTATTTCATTTTCAATGGCCTGTTTTGTTTTATCGGTTTTTTCAACAATATCAGATATTCCTTTGTCAGAAAATTCAAATTCTGTTGCAGAAAAAGGGTCTCTCACCAAAACTGCAATTTCACCATCTTTATCAGTTCCAGTATATCCTAAATAAATATTTTCTTTAATTCTTTCATTGATCTTCACATCTCTAGAAATCCCGTCTATTTCAAGAACTGCCTTTCCAAATATTAAGCTTAGCTCAAAATTATTTCCTGGACAACTTACTGTTATTTTTCCTCCTCTGCCAACAGTATTTATACTTGTTATTCTGCATTTGTCGTCTATAATTCTATCTCCTTTTGAAACCCATACTTGCTGATCATTTATTTGTAATAATGCAGACTCAACTGGAGCTCCTATTTCATCCAGCCTGATCCTCATTCCAGCAGCGCAATAAAACCCTCCTAAGAAAATATCTCTAGATGTTTCGCCTTTTCTTAAGGTTACTGTAGACTCTCTTACATTCAGGTTTCTGTAAATAGTAATTGTTGCTCTGTCTGGTTCAATAGAATCTGCTCTTGCATAAGCCTTGCCATTCCAAAAACCATTTTCTCTATAATCATTTTGCCATTTCTCTTCAGACATTTCCTTTAAATAAAAATTGGTTTTTCCGACTCCAAAAACTCCTGAAGAATCATAATCAATGACTGCGGTTATATTTCCTTCGACAAAATCAGGCATAGAGCTTTCATTAAACTGTTGAGCTAAAACAACAACTAAATGACCTAAATTATCATTAACAGGAGTTGTTACAAAATCCCTGTTTCTTGTTATTGCTGTTCTTGAAGGAAGATAACTAATTCCGCTAACTCCTTTTGGAGCCTGTCCTTTAATATGAAGACTTCTTATTCTTGTCCCGCTTAATAATGGATTTGCCTGAAAAGACATTAACTTACAAAAAACAGGAACATTTTGCTCTTCTAATAAGTCTGATCTGACTAAAGCAGGTGAACAACCTTGAGGAGCAACATGAATTATGAAATCTTGCCTATTTGAACACATTTCAGGACTAAAGCCATATTGATTATTATAAGAACCATAACCATATAAGCCAGATAATCCATAACCACCATAAGAACTTGTTTGAAATCTTGGGTCAGTATACTGAATGTTTCTTGATGGATTGTAACTACCTCCACGATTATAGTCGTAGTTTTTGTCAGAGTTAGAATATCTGTCGTAATAGTAATTATTGTCATAGCTAGAATAAGACGGATTAGTTTGAAGTCCTTGTTGATTAAATTGATTTGGTTGAAATGGTTGTTGAGAGAATTGTTGTTGCTGTTGAGAAAAAGTTTGAGAAAAAACATAATTTATATTTAATATAATTAATAAAACTATAAGATAATTATAACTACTAGAAAAGATTTTGCAAATTTCCTTTTTTTGTTTTTGCTTTAACATTTTTTATTTAATTTTGGTATCTTTTTAAGAGAGCGAGACTTCAAAAAATTTCGCTCTTGTGATTATTAAACCTGAGATAGCCAAGAGCAAAATTTTTTCTCTTGCCTGGTTTCAGTTTAGGGTTTGTTTAAAGATTTTTTTATTTTTATTCAAACATTATTTTTAATCTCGAGATTTCTATACTATTATAATTAATCCTTAGATCTTCAACTTTAGTTGGAGTTTGGAAATCGGTAGCTTCTATAGTTAGTTTTTTTGAGTTTTGAAGTTCTGACTCTGAAATGTAATAGTTCTGGGTTCCTCCTCCAGAAACAGCAGTATCAATTGTTTGTTCAGGGATTTCAAAAGTAAAACATTCCTCTTCAGTAAATCTAAATACTCCTAAAACTCCAGATTTAGAAACTTGTATACACTTTTGTTCTGATGCGCCCTGTAATTTAATTTTAGCATTAGAATAAATATATGCTTTTATTTCATACTGTCCAGAGGCTAGAGAAATTTGTTTTTGTTCTGGGTAAGCAATTGTTTTTACAGTCTTATTTTTTGTAAAAGTTATAATTGCATAGTCTTTTTCATTTAAAGGTTTGATTTCTAAATTTAAGTCATAAGTTTTATCTAAAAATATTTCAGTAGTTGATGGAGTAATTGTTGAAAATAAATGTTTTTTAGTTTCATAATCTTTAGCATTAGCTATTATGTAGCCATTAGCGCACTGGGGAAATTTAGAAGTTAATGTAGCTTTACTTCCAGTTAAACTTGTTTTTCCAATATCGCAAGTAGTGTCAAAGCATTTGAATTGGATGCTTGCATCAACCGGTTCTAAGTTTACATTATATGTAGAAACAGTTATTTCAGTATTTTTATGTTCGCATAATTCAGGAACAACATTTGGCAATCCAATAGTATCTATTGGTTGTCTAGGTTTGTTTTTATTAATAAAAACAACTACTGGAAATTGAAAAATTTCATCATTATAATAAAGCTGTATTAAAACTGGAAATGCTAAATCATAAACAAAATGATAAGGAACATAGCAAAAACCCAACATTCCCAATCCTTCTTGTATTCCAACAGGTTGTGCTAATAATAATCCTTGTTCGGCTGGCCAAACCTCCATTTTATTAGGCCAATTTTTAGAAAATAAAAAATTAATATTGGCATCAACATCCTCGTCAATATCGTGAACAAAATATTTATTATCTGGATTTTTTAGCTGATAATAGGAACCCTTTACTTTTATTTGAGGTATATTAGCTTCTAAAGCTGTAGTAAGGTTTTCTCTGACTCCTTCAACATTCCAGATTTTAGGAGAGCAGGAAATTTCTACGCCATCAACAGGAGCATAAAGCCTTAGCACATCTATAGTATAATTTTCCAAAAACTGAGTTTCTTTAAAATCATCATAAATTTTTTTAGCTAGCTCATAAAATTTTCCTAGATTAGAGTCGACTTTTTTAGAATGTTTTTTTCCGGTCCAAGAAACATTTTCTGTTTTAATAGCTATATTTTGAGTAACAGATACTTCAATCGCATTTTTTCTTATCTTTGTTTTAACTTCTGTTTTTTCTTGAGCATCTAAAGAAACTTCAAAACCTCTTGCTATAAATTCTGAAAAATCGCATTCTTGTAATCTAGATTTTAAGAAATTATTTAATTCTTGTTCCATTTTTTCTTTACTAGGTATTTGTTCCTTTACAACTCCATTTCCAGAAATATAATACCAATAAGTAATTCCAATGCCCAAGAAATTTAAATGAGAAGAAAAAGGCATATAAGCGCTTCCAGGAGAGAATTCAGACTCTATATAACCTGCCTGCTGACTTAAAATACTTATTCCATTTACAGTCTCTTGCTCAATGCAGGTTAAGTAATGATTATAAACAGGCTTTATATCTTTTAGAGGTCCGCCAAATGCAAGACCCTGTCTAAAAGCAAAATAAACAACAATTCCAGCGACAATAACTATAGCCAAAATTATTAAAATGGTTACTTGCGATTTTTTGTTCTTGTTTTTGTTCATTTTATCACCTATTTCATAATTATAACTATCTAATGGTTTTTTAATGGTTTCCATTTTTATTATTCCAATAGTAGATCTTGGCCATTCCAGCTTTTCTTATATTTACTTTTTGAGCTCCTTCAAGAAATGCAAGGCAATTAGCAACTGTTTGTCTTGAGAGACTTAATTTTTTAGAAAGCTCAGAAATTGTATACCCATCTTTATTTTTCTTTAGATTTAAGATTATTTTTCCCCTGTTATTTTCCATTGTATTGATAAGCAATATCGCTTTTCATAAATAATTATTAATATTAATACTATTGATAGTTATTAATATTAGTAATCAATATATAGTATTTAAACATTTGTAGTTGGTTTAGCCAGAACAATTTTATATGTAATGGAAGAATTTCATAATAAAAATAAAAGGGCCATACTAAGAATTTAGCTTAATACATATAACTCTTCATAATAACCTTTCTAATTACAAACCATGTAGTTTGCCTAAAAAACAATTTATCAAACAAACAACTGCCTTGCTTTGTTTAGGATTTCTAAATCTAATTCGGATTTCTTTTTTTCAAATTCGGCTTCTTTCGCTTTAACTACTAAACTTAGTCTTTCTTCAAATTCTTTTTTAAGCCGTTCTTTTATTATTTTAGACTGTTCCCTAATCATTTCTTCAGTTTCCTTATGCTTTTGTTTCTCAAGTTTTTCCAAAATTATTTTTTTATAATTTCTTTCTTTTATTTTAAGTTTTTTCTCTCGTTCACCAAGTTTTTCCATTTTTTCTAATTCATCTTGCTGCAGATTTTTGTATTTTTCATGAAGCTCTTTTGTTTTAATTGTCAGATGTTCATGCATTTTTTTGTCTAAAATAGCTTGGTGGATAAGAACTTCTTCATCAAAATGCTGTTTTAAAGATTTTTTTTCTGCTTCCATTTTTTTCACATACTCTTTTTCCAAACTTATCCTTTTTCTTTCTAATTTCTCAGAAAGTTCCTTTTTTTCTAACCCCTTCAATTTTTCCTCTTCATTTTTTAATTTTTCGTCACTATCTTTCTTGACATTTTCACGCAACAGCTTAAAACTTTCTCTGTTAGATTCAATTTCATTCAACTTTTGTTTTTCTAACCCCTTCAATTTTTCCTCTTCATTTTTTAATTTTTCGTCACTATCT
>JBBSYY010000034.1:0-3705 GCA_038044985.1 Nanobdellota archaeon | reverse complement strand
CATTCAACTTTTGTTTTTCTAACCCCTTCAATTTTTCCTCTTCATTTTTTAATTTCTCAGAACCGCTCTCCTTAAATTTTTCTTTTAATTCCCTCAAATACTTTTTAGCTAAATTAAGTTCTCTCATCCTTTCCTTCTCTTTATCCATTAGTTTTCTTTTCTCTAACTTTAGAATTTTATTATCTCTATTTTCAAGATTTTTCTTTAAGACAGATATCCTTTTACCTAAAACTTTATCAAATTTATCTTTAACCTCTTTTTTTAACCTCTTTTTTATCACACCACGATATTTTTTCTCAAAATTTTTTTCTAACGCCTCATACTGTCTTTTAAAATTTAGCTTTCTGTTTTCTAAATCATCATGAAGCTGTTTTTGGATATCCAATTCTCTTTTGTGTATTTTTTCATATAATTCTGCTTTAATTTCCTTTAAAGTTAAATTAAACTTATCGTTAACCCCAAAATTAGATTTTGGGTATATTTTTTTCAAAATCTCTTTTTTTCTTTCTTCTTCTTTCTTCTGCTTTCCAATAAAATCCTTAAAATGTTTTAGCTGATTTTTAATGTTAGGCATTTCCTTAACTTTTTTAACTTCTTTTTCTAACTCATTAATCTTTCCATAAATTTTTTCCTTATTTGGAATTATTCCTCTTAATTCGTCAATTTTTCTGTGAATATTGGAATGCGTTTTAGGAATTTTTTCTTTTAACTCGTTAATTTTTTTATGAATAACGGCATGTGCTTTACTAGAATCTTTTTTATTTTTATGGGCGCCATTAATTTTTGCTTTTAAATCTATTAGCTCTTTTTCAATTTCTGGAATATAAGAAACATTGTTAAGTTTACTTTTAATAGAGCTAATTTCTGCCTCATGTCCTCCGGTATTAAGATTTCTTAATTCCTCTCTGATTTGCTCTAGTCTTTCAACCCCCCTCGCAAAAACTTCAAAATCTCTTCTAACTGATTCGCTAATGTTTTTCACCATCTTTTAATATTTTTTAAAGTATTCCGTGTTTTTAAAATTTGTTATTTTAAAAGTGTTTAATATTGATTGATTAAATCTTATGGGACCATTATTCATAATAATCCTTCTACATAACATTATATATACTATTTTTAACAACTTTACAATTTTTTCTCTAAAATATTAGTATCATAACCTTTAGCTTTCCATTGTTTTATTTTTTTCCTTATTTCATTAACATTAGGCATTTTGAAATCTCTTTCTAAAACTCTAGTATCATAACCTTTAGCTTTCCATTGTTTTAATTGTTCCTTCAATCTTGCTTTATCACCTTTTTTCTTTATTTTTTTGTACTTCTTCAATCTTTCTTTGTAAATATCTTTTATTTTTTTCAATCTTGATTTTTCAACTTTTTTAATTTCTCTTTTATAAATTTTTTTCTCTAATGGACCTTTTAACTTTCTATAATCTCTAGTTTCTCTTAACCTTATAAGTTCTTTCTCTCTTACCAATTCCTTCTTATATTGTCCATGCAATTCTTTCAATAGTTTATCTCTATAAAATAAAAAATAAGTAAAAAATAACAATGACAAAACTACTAAAAATCCAAAAAAGAAAAAGACTAATATTAGAAAATCGTCTAAAGTTTTTTTCTTCTGGCTAACAACATTAAATATAATACTAGAAGTTCCAACAGAAACCTTGTAATTTACAATGTTCATTAGAACATAACTCCCAACTTTTAAATTTCCTGGTAAATTTAAAGATTTTGAATATTCAAATTTATCGTCGATAACAATATTTTCTTTATCAGAAACTAGTGTATTTCCCTCAAAATCCTTGATATAATAAATTATCTGAACATCGTCTACATTAGTATCAGCTAAATCAAAAATCTTCACTTCAGAAGTTATTTTTTCTCCTGGAAGGTAATTCCCACCAAAAGGAAATAAATTAATGTTGCTGTCAAACCACACGCTTCTTGACTGTACTTCTAAAATTATTGGGATACTGATAACTTCTTTACTCTCTTTGTCATAGGATATTAACAATTTTCCTATAAAAACTCCGGCACTATCAGAATTAAAGGTAACCTTGAAATTTTTTTCTTCTTTTGGATTTAGTTTAATCACTTTTTCAAATTCAGCTAAATCTTTTAAATCTCCGATAATTTGAAATGAAACTTTTTTAACCCCAAGCTCTTTATTCTTGATTTTTACTTCGCCAATATATTTTTCTCCTAGAATAATACTAGATTTTAAAGATAAAACATTGACCTCTACGCCTTTTTCATAAGATTTTTTATAAAAAATTCCTAAGGTTATAATTAGAATTATTACGAAGATTATAATTAAATATATAAATTTTTGGTTGACAGATTTATTTATATTCATAATACACCTTTTTTTACCAGCCCCTTCTTTTAACTTAATTTTATTATTTATCTTTTTTTTAATTGTTAGATTATAATCTGCAGACCCGCCTTAAATTCTATTTATTGTTTAATTCTCAATTTATAACAAAGTAATTATAATGTCTTTAACTTTTTTTATTAAGTTATATCGTTATTTAATATTTTATCAGTCCATTAAGCTAGATTAATTAGATATAAAAACGTGTTGATTTTGAAATTCAGTATGTTTACCTTATTAATATTAACATATTATTAATTTATATATTTTTTATTAATTTAGTTAACCTTACCATCAAGCTTTACTTCTAATTCATTACCTATTAATTTACTGTTTTAATTACCGGCCATCATTTTGTTAATCATCTTTTATATTTTTTCGTTTTTCTAAGCCCCCTTAATTTTTTTAATTTTCTAAAATGTCTAAGGATTATAATATTAATTAAGGCTAATAACAATACTCCTATTATTAAAGATATTAAAATAAACTGTTTACTTAATCTTCTTTTAACCTCGAAATTAGAGCTTGAAACTGCAAAACCATTAACATAAACTAATTCTGCACTTAAAAGATAATTCCCTGCCCGAAGACTTTCAAGATTAAATTCTTTTTCAAAATTCTTTGTATTTTCAATAAATAAAGTTTCTGTTTCAGTAATATATTTGTTGCCATCATAATCCCTTACTATATAACTTGTTGTAATAGGAATTCCTTGTGTAAGTCTAATAGGACTTAATTGAACGTTGCCTTTTAATTTCCTTCCTATATTTACTACTTTAAATTCTTCAGGAATAGTAAGATTAACATTAACCAATAAGTTCTCGCTCTGGACATTTATACTGACTAAAACCTCTTCTTCATTAATTATTATTTTTCCTACATAAACTCCTGTTTCAGAAGGCGTTACCCTAACTTTTATTTTCCTTTTCTTTCTAGAATCTAAAACAAATTCTAAATCTCCTACATTAATAACGTCTTCTAACGACTTAATCTCTATTTTTATTTTTTCATCAAACTTCCCTTTATTAAAAATTTCTATTTCTTTTATTACTATTCTATTTACAACTGTATAAATTTCTAATATTTTTGGATTTATAATTAAATTTATTCTTTTAGGAAATATTACTGCACCAGTGCCCACTCCTGCACCTGCTCCAACAGCGGCTCCACCACCTCCACTAGGAGCCGCCTCTCCAGGAGGAGCTGCCCCATCAACTGCCTTTGCCGGTAAGCCAAAAATAGCGATTATTCTGTTAAAAATAGTTCTTAAAAAGGTAGTTACTTTATTAAATACTAAATCTATTCTTAAAACATTCCCGACATTTCTTG
>JBBSYY010000033.1:0-1030 GCA_038044985.1 Nanobdellota archaeon | reverse complement strand
GGCCCAAAACCCCACTCTCTAACAGCGTCGGATAATTCAGAGCAATCTTCTTTTTTTACAAAATCTTTTATTTTTATTTTTTTATAATAAATATCTCTTGCTTGTTGTGCTGCAATTACCCCTGCTTTAATTCCTTTCGGATGTCCTAAAATCCCTCCTCCACACTGTATTATAACATCGCTGCCTAAAGTATCTAAAATAACTTCGAAGTCTCCTGGATGTAAGCCTCCAGAAGCTGTCATCCAGACTGGTCTTATATGATACCAATTCTGTCCTAAACTAGGAATTTTTGAATCTGGTTTTAAGTTTTTTTCTTGTAAAATTTTTTTTATATAAACTGCTTCATTATAATCTTCCATTTTTGATAATGGACTTCCTCCATGAATAGAATCAACTCCTAACAATCTAAATAATTTAGCCAAAACAATCATTGAAATACTAAATCCATTTAATTCGCCTTTTCCATGAATCCCTTCTGAATTATCTCTTGTGATAAATCCGTGCATTGCTCTATGAGCATGTATAGCTAGTCCAAGATTTCTACGACGAATAGTATCAACCGCAGAAAATCCTGTTGTAATCACATCCATCATCATAAAAATGCCTTTATTTTTTTTAATTAACTTAGCTCTTCTCTCCATTTCATCAATATTAGAATGGGTAATATTACACAAATAAAATTTCTTTTTTCCAGTTAATTTCTCAGATTTTTTTGCCTCATCTAAAACTAGCTTAACTCTTTTATCAAATTTATTAAAACTTAAATTTGTTAGGTTTTCATCATCTTTAATTCCATCATAATTTCCATCACCTGCATTAAACAATTCTTTAGCAAGTCCTGCCTGTTCTTTATCTGTCCTTCCAATTTTTGGTTTTGGAACAGTACATAAAAGACACTCTTTTTTCTTTTTTAATAATTTTCTTACACCATAAACCCCAAATGCTGGGCCTGGAAACTTATCAATCATTTTTTTAGGAAATTTAACATCAAAAAATCTCATTGCAGAAACCATTTTCATTCCAGCAATAT
>JBBSYY010000032.1:0-2431 GCA_038044985.1 Nanobdellota archaeon | reverse complement strand
ATAGTTCTTAAAATATGAATACAATACTGGGACATGTGTTTTTCTATAATCTCCATTAAAGGTTTAATTGTTTTTTCATTTAGTTTATAATACCTAAATTTACCCTCTATTTCCGATGTTACGAAACCACATAATTTTAGCCTGAAAAGATTATGGGAAACCAGTGTTTGATCCATCTCTAATTTTCCAACAATTTCAGAAACATTCTTCCTTCCATTTCTAAGCAGGTTGATTATTTTTAACCTTGGTTCTGAAACTAGTGTGCCAAAAAATATTTTATATGCTTCATAAAATTCCTGCTCGTCAAAACCCTCTTTGCAACACTCATTTAATATGTTCTTATTTATCATATGATAATTGGATACATATTTAGTATATAAATCTTTCGTGAATTGTCATTTCTTTTTAATCATAAATAATGAAATTAATAAAATGAAAATAGCCAAAATCTGAATTTCTATACCTTGAAAGGGAAGCGATGCAAAGCTGAAAGATATCCCTAGGCTAGCAAGGATGAGAGGAAAGATTCCAGTTACACATAATGGGCAAATACCTGCTGCAAGTCCTGTTAATGAACCTGTTCCTGCTAAGAATCCTGATTTTTTACATTCTTTCCTGTCTTTGTATTTGATAAAAAGCAAGATAGAAAGAAAGGCTACTAATAGACCAATGATTGTGGATAGTAATAAAGAAAATCCGAGTTTAATCCAGTTAACAGTTTTTGCATAAACAACTATAAGTGGAATAGTATTGTAAAATCCACTTAAAAATATGTTAAGAAAAGTGTAGATTAAAAAAATAAATACAAAGTAGAATAGATAAGGTTTTCTGAATATCTTATTCAACAATGAGTTTTCCATACCCCATCCCCATTGAACATGAAAAAGAGAAAGTTCCTGTTCTAGTTGGTGTAAAAATTATTTTGTCTGCTGCTGTTCTTGCATATTTATTTACTCCAAAGTCCCTAATAGCAAAACTTCTTAAACATCCTTTAACAGTTTCATCTATTGTTATCTCAACTGGCTGATTTGCTTTTACTTTTATTGTATTAGGATAATAATTAAAATCTTTCATACCTAAGATTATCTTTTGTAGATTTCCTTTTATCACTTTTTGATTTTCAAGAACAACATTCCCTGTAATTGAAGTATCTTTAGCATTAGCAAAAACAAAACTGCCTATAACTAAAATCATAATTGCTATCGTCAATAACAGAATTGAATTTTTCATCTTTATCCAAACACTCCGCTTCTAGGTCCAAATACCATTAATCCAGTTGTTAATGAAATTAATATAAAGGTTATTATAAAAGTTAGTAAATGATCTTCTTTAACCTTTCTATTTTCAGATTTCATCTCTTTATAAATCATATAATTTAAAGATAATAAAACTACTGCTGAAATTATGAATATGACAATTGTTGAAGCTTTTAGATTATCGTTGAATAACATAAATGCAGTCATGGCCCCCATTAAGCCACCCATAAATCCGGCCATCATACCCTCCATCATCCCCATTATCCCACAGCATTTCCCGTTCCACAGTCCTAATAATATTCCTATGCTCATACCAAAAACACTTCCGACAAACATTCCATTTGTAGAAGCAACAAAGAATCCAGGAAGAAATCCTGCTATCATTCCTATTGTCATACCCACCATCATACCGGCCATACAAGGAAACTCTTTATAAGCCCTCACTTGCCTTATTGCAGGTACAATTAACCCATAACTTAAAGCTGCAAAAAATAAAAAATAGCCTTGTTTGGACATGAAACCTTCTATAAACCTAAAATTAAAAAAATAAATCAGACCTAAAAAAGTAAAAGAAGTAATGAGAGAATAAAATACAGTTTTTATTAATTCCCCTTCAACTCTTTCATTTTTACTTATTTCTTTCAAAAATTCTTTTAATGACATTGATTATCTCCTTTATCTTTACTTTTTATATTTAATCCTAAAAATATAAGCAAAATAAAAGCTGTTAAGGCCATCATTGGAATTGTGATATAGCCATAACTCAAAAAGAAGGTCTCAGAACATGATAAAGAATACCCAACAATATCACAAGTGCTTCCCCTTATAGCCCCTATTTGCATAAGATAATGATAAAGCGCAATAACCCCCCCGATAAAACTTAATAAGATAGAATAATTAGCTATTTTATTGTCTTTTTTAAGAAAGGCAAATCCAAAAATTAAAACTTGAGGATACATGAAGATTCTCTGCCACCAGCACAAAATACATGGTGTGTATCTTAAAATTTCGGAATAGAAAAGGCTACCAAGAGTTGCAATTACAGACACAATAAATCCAAAAAGCAAATAATTTTTTTTAAAGAACAGTTTAGTTTTTTCAAATTTATACACATTATATATCTTGCTGAATAAAATCCCAAAAATTATTAAGAAAATAGCGATATCACTCAATAA
>JBBSYY010000031.1:0-12213 GCA_038044985.1 Nanobdellota archaeon | reverse complement strand
GGGACTTTAAAATTGAATGTCGCCGTATCTTCATCGTCATCTTTTATGCTTCCAAGTTCAATTTCTTCATTATCCAGATCTTTCATATCTTTAATAACATTTTTTCCTTCAGAATTAAATAATCCAATTTCAACATTAACGTCTTTTATTTTTTCATCTCCTTCATTTGAAACTTCTACTTTTATTTCAATTTCATCTAAAGGGCTCCATTCATCATCATCTCCATCGCTATTATCTATATCAACTTTATTAATTTCTAAATCTGTTCCTTTTTCACCCTGCTTACAAAAAGAGCCCACAAAACTTACTGGAACTGTAAGTGTGTCAGTATTATTATTAGCATCTGTAACAACAATATTACCATTATAGTTTTTTCCAGGATTTAACTTGCCGTAATTAACATTAGATACATTAATAGTTATTGTTTGTGCAGAAGTTACATCCATTACATTTCCAGAAAAAGTAAATGCAATAGCAACTCCATTTTCCTGGGTAATTGTAGGAAAAGATAGTGTATAATTATGGGGGTTTGTGTTAGGAGGAGTTAAAGTAAATGTTAGCTGATTTTTATGGTCCGTAAATTTTAAAGGAGTTGGAGATGCTGTATGAGCTGCAAGTACAAAGATTGTTAGATTCGCAAAAATCATCGCTGTAACTAAAATTGCCGTCAATAAGATATATAATTTTTTCATTTGTTATAATTTTTGAGTTATAACACCTTTTTAAGCTTTATTGTTTTTTAAAATATATTATTTAGAGGTTATAGACTGTTGGTTTAGAGGGACTTCGCCATCGATATTTTCATTTTATTTAGTTGTTTCTTAGAATTATCATATCATCTTAACACTATCATAGAGAATTACTATTACTATTCTTTATCAGCTTTTCTAGTCGCTTCTGGATTTCTATGAATATCTGCAAACGGGGGTGTTGCAATAATTACATTCTCTCCAAAACCAGCAATACTTCCTTCTAAGGCATCTGCTGTTTTTTTAATTTTTGATATGGCCCTTTTAAGTTCTATAATATCCTTAGATCTCAAAGGTTTAATATCAATAATAGCAATAGTATAACCCTCTCTTAAAGAATTTATTATTGGACCAATATCTTCAAATGTTTTTAAAACAAATGGCCTTACAAGAACCTTTGCTTTTTTAATCTCCTTGCCAAGATCTATTTCAATATACTCTGGCTCTTCTTCAATCCCAAAAACCCTTTTTATATTATTAAAAACCATGAATATCAAATAATGAATGAGTTTATAAATATTTCTGTAATGTTTTTATTGTGATGAATCACATAAAACTGTTAATTATTTTTTTAATGATCAAATAATTATTGAGAATTAAGAGTATAACTAGAAGAATTTCTGTTTAATTAGAAGTGATCAGGATTCAGAACTAGTTTCCCAAGAGCAAATTAATTGTTTTATTACTAATAAATGTTAATAAGAAAAAGTTATATAATATAGTCAAGGACTCTGATATTTCCTCGTTTGCGCAAAATAAAGGTATTTTTAGTATCTATTTTAGTTTTTGAAAATGCTTTTATTTTCATTGACTTATTAGGAAACCGGCAAAATCTTTCAAAAGATTTTGAAGGCACAGAAAAATTATTTTTTCTGTGAGAAGAAATTTTCTAGGAAAAATTTCTGTCTTTTACTATAGTTACTAGTTAGGATCATCGCTGATAAAGATATTACTTTTCTATTTTATCTTTTTCATAACTTCTTTTTTTAGCTCTTCAGCTTTATTAATTAAACTAGATTCCTGAGATTCTATCGACTTCAATCTTAATGATAAAAGCCCTTTTTTTCTTTTTAATTCTTCTTCAACTTTCTTTTTTTCTGCTTTAACCATTATATTTCCAACGAGTTTAAAAATATCGTCTTTTGATTTCCCTATCTCTAAAAAAGCATTTTCAGTTTCTGTCAGCTCTATTTGAAATGCTTGTTTTTGAATTAATAAAGAATGAAGTGTTTGCTCATAAGACTGCAATTCTTGTATTTTTTCCTGTGTTTCTTTATCGAGATTCATTTTTTGTTTTTTATTAATTTATTAATAGTATATAAATCTTAGTTAATAGGTTTAAATCTTTAGTTATAAGAAGCTTATATATCTAGTTTTTTAAAACTTATGTTTTAACCCCCTAATTAACTTTCAATTTCTAAAACCTCTCCAGTTTCAAAATCTATAATAACGTCTATTTCCTTGCCATTATTTATTTCTATAACATAAGCCTTTCTGCCAAATTTAAATTCTATTTCGACATCAGTTACTTTTCCAGGAACTTCTTTAAGGGCAATTTGTTTTGCTTCTTCCTCTATAAGCCCTTTTTTAATTTCGTTTAACTTATTTATATAAGATGGGCTTGGCCCTGAATTTTTTTCTATATTAATAAGTTTAACTTGCTCATTATCGTTAATAACTAGTTCTAAGACTACGTTATTTATTTCTGGACAGTAATATTTATACTCATAGATATTTGGTTCTAAAGGGGTATAATCTTTTGTTTTTAAACAATTAGTAAAATTACCAAGATGTACATTTACTATTTCTTTTAAAGATAAAACATCAGCGGCATCTTCTGCCTCTCCTTTATAATATTCTTGTTTGTAAGAATCTCCAATTTGAGGAATTGCTTTCATAACAATCCCTGGTTTTGCGCCATTAACTCATGCCTCCCAAGAACCTTCGGTACTAACAATTTCTCCTAAAAAAATTTCCTTAGATTCTTCTCCAAAATACCATACATTGCCTTCTGTGTCTTGAGCATACCAATCTTTAGTATCTTCAATTAAATTTCCATTAAGCCAGACACGGTCCCATACAACAATGGTTTTTACTCCCATAACCTCTCTTACCTCTTCAGTAACATAAACTTCTATTTTTTCTATATCTTCTTTAGTCCTTCCCTCATAAATAAATTTTGTTTTTGGAACAAATGTCAAATATTTATTATTTATGGCCGTTGAGAAATTTGTGGGATTGATGACAGGATTGTATGTTTCAGAAATTTCAGATTCTGGATTTTTTTTAAAAACTGAATTTGATAAATATATAATAGCCATTATATTAAAAATTATGATAATGACAATTAAAGCTAGAATAATGAAATATGGTTGATTCCTGTTTTGCATTTTAGATAATCTAGATCAATAGTATTTAAGATTATATGATTCAAATAAACTATTGATATTAGAATAAGATAATTTCTCTTAGAGTTCTATTATTTAGTAATCTAAGTTTAAACCGCCTTTATCTTTACAACATGTTTTCTTGGCTTATAGAAAATCTTGTATCTACAATAAGGGCAGAGAAATCTTTTTTCTAAAGCTGTAGAAGTTATTTTCTTGCCACATTTAAAACATTTATATGTTACCATTCGTATGAAAACCAAGGTTTTCCTAACAAGTCACCTTTCCTTTAATAAAGTTTCTTGCATAAACCATATATTATTTATATAATAATAGGTAAATTGATGGTATTTAAGTTTTTTGGAATACTGGTTTCAGAAGAGCAATTCAGAAAAAATAAACAATAAACTTTAAAACCCAAGAAGATAATAATTAATAAATAAAAAAGAGGCAAGATGAAAAAAGATTTCATTATATTTGGTGGTACAGGGCAACAAGGAAAAATTTGTGGAAAAGATTTGCTTGAATCTGGTTACAGTATAGAATTAGCCGGAAGAGACCCTTCAAATATTAAAGATCTCTTAAAAAATAAAAGTGCTGGTTTTATAAAAGCAGATTTAAGAAATCCTAATGAAATAGATACAGCAATAAAAAAATCAAATGCAGATGTCGTTATTAATTGTGCAGAATTAATATTTAATATACCTATAATGAAAGCCTGTCTTAAAAATAAAAAATCTTGCACTGATTTAGGAGGGCTGCAGAAAATAACTATTGAACAATTTAAACTTCATAATGATTTCAGAAAGAACAACATTATTAGTATAACGGGATGTGGTTCAACTCCTGGAATAAGTAATGTTATGACCGCTTACGCAATAAAAAAACTTGGTTCTGTAAATACAATCCAGCTTGGCTTTGCGTGGGATTCTAACATTAAGATTTTTGTAGTTCCATATTCAATTCAAAGTATCTTTCACGAGTTTACAGAAGACCCAATTACTTTTCATAATGGTAGGTTTGTAAGAGAAAAAAGAATTAGATGTATGGGTCGTTTTGATTTTAAATATATAGGAAAGCAAACAACTTATTGTATTGTTCATTCAGAAGTTTATACTTTTCCTAAATATTTTAAAGACAAAAAATTAAAAAATATTCACTATATGGCTGGTTTTCCACAACATTCTTTTGAAAAAATAAAAACGCTAATGGACCTTGGGTTTAATTCAGAGGAAGAAATAGAAATAAATGGCATAAAAATAAAACCGGTTGATTTTACAACAAAAGTTTTGAAAAAATTAAAAATGCCAAAAAATTACAAAGAAACTGAAAATATCTGGATTAAAATAGAAGGTATTAAAGATAATAAAATAATAAAAAAAGAAATGAATTGTATTGTTAAAACCGTTAAAGGATGGGAAGAAGCTGGAAGCAATGTTGATACAGGCAGGACAATTTCAATAATATCACAAATGCTTAAAAATGGCTTAATAAAACAAAAAGGAGTATATGCTCCAGAGGCTGTTATACCTCAAAAAGACTTCTTTAGTGAGTTATCAAAAAGAAAAATATATGTTTATGAAGATGGAAGAAAAATAAACTAGCAATAAAAATTTAATCTTCTTTTTTTAGAAAATAAACGTGACCTATAAATTTTTTATTGCATTTTTTACAGTGCCAAATGCCCTTTGAAACTCTTTTTGCTATCCCACCACAAAAAATGCAGTGCTGTTTTTTTCTCTGTAAAGACTCTATCTCTGCTATCTCTGTTCTAACTTTTCTTCCATATCTTGCCCCAAATCTTCCAGCCGCTTTAACTTTTTTCGTCTTTGACATCCTTTGTTCTAAATAATTTTATTTTTCATTATCTTCTTATATTATTAGCAGATATTTAACTGATTAAGCTAGAATTCTCTAGATTTTTATCATTTTCTGTTATCAATTTAATATACTATTTTATTAATTTTTTTATAACTATTATAAATGGGGTCGGCAGGATTTGAACCTGCGTCGCAAGCTCCCAAAGCTCGAATACTAACCAGGCTATACTACAACCCCAAATCTTTTTAAGGTTCTGGTTTGCTTAAAGATTTTTTAAACCTCTATAAAATTTGGTTTTAGAGGGTCAGAGATTTTTAATCTCTGAGTCTTTATAAAGATAATAAAAATAAATCGTTTATAAATCTGTTGATGATTATAATTTTGTGTTATCCAAAAATAAGGTCTTCTTGATAACACTTGTATAAGCTCTAAAAAAACAAGTAGATATGGTAAATAAGGAGTTAACAAAAAATCATTTTTTCATTTTTTCTTTTTTAACATCAGTTTTTTTAGCTTCAGGAACTTTAGCGGCCTTTGTTTCTTTTTCTGATTTTTCTTTAGTGGTTGTTGACTTAGCGACTGTTGTTCCAGCAGCAACTGTTTTAGCTTCGCCTTCTTTAGCTTCTGCAATTTCTCCTGTTTGTGCAACTTTAGCAGCTTCTGCAGCAGCCTTCTCTGCAGTAACTCTAGCTTCTTCTGATTTAACTTTTTTGAAAAATTCTTCTAAATTTTTTCTTTTTTCTGAAGAAGTTTCTGTCAAACCTTGAGAAATCTCTCCAGAAAATTTTTCTTCATTAATTTGTTCGATTATGTTTTTTGGACTAAGGTTCTCAACCAAAATTCCCATAGAAAGGCAAGTCCCTAAAACTGATTTGACTGCTGCTTTAAGATCCTTTTCTAACATATTAGGATGTTTTATTTTAGCTATTTTTATTACATCCTCTATTGAAGCGTTGCCTACTTTAAATTCAGAGATTTTTTGAGACCCTTTATCAAAATTAAACTCTTTTTTTAATAATTCTGAAGTCGGTGGAGAAAAAACATGGACACTAAACTCTTTTGTTTTTTCATTAACATCTAATTCGACAGGAACTTTCATTCCTTTAAACTCTTTAGTAACTTTATTTACGTCAGATATTACTTTGCCTATGTTTACTCCCATTGGACCTAATTGCTGAGCAATAGACGGCCCTGGCCTCATGTCTCCTCCTTCAATTAATAATTTTATTTTCATTTTTTGGATTTTTATTAATTTGAATAATGGTAATCTATAATAATCTAATTTTTAATTCTCTATCTATTGTTACTAATAACTAATATTTTTATTATTAATTTTGCTAAAAATCAATGATTTATTATTTAAACTGATAGTATTTAAATGTAACCTAATAATTACTTCTTTTGCTTTCAATTCTTTGTTTAGGCATTTTCAAAAACCATTTTATTATAGTCAAGGACTCTGATATTTCCTCGTTTGCGCAAAATAAAGGCATTTTTAGTATCTATTTTAGTTTTTGAAAATGCTTTTATTTTCATTGACTTATTAGGAAACCGGCAAAATCTTTCAAAAGATTTTGAAGGCACAGAAAAATTATTTTTTCTGTGAGAAGAAATTTTTTAGGAAAAATTTCTGTCTTTTACTATAGTTATTACTAAAATAAAAACTAGTAATCGTCTGGAATTAAGTTTCCTGAAGATTCTTCTTCTATTTTAATTTCTGGGGTACCTTCTAATGGTGTTTCTAATTCTGTTTCTTCTTTTTTCTCTTCTTCAGCTTCTTTTTCTCTTCTAATTACTTTAATATTATCTAGTTTAACTGTAACAGGAATTGGAACAACTGCTGCTAATAAAGTAACAACCGCTTCTCCTTTTGATTTATCAATTCTTATTACTTTTGCTTTTTCTTTTTTAAATGGTTCTCCTATAATTTCAACTATGTCTCCTTTTTCTATATTAATTTCTTCTAGAACTGGTTCTATCATATTTTTTATTTCATCATAACTTACTGTTTTGCCTACAATTCCTTTTACATAGGGTAAGTTGTAAGCTGCTTCTTCTGCACTATCACGATCTTCTGCTTCTAAAAAAATATACCCTCTTAAACCATGCGGCCTTGCTAATGAAAATACATTTAAGTTTTTCTTATGAATTTTTTCTGAAATCAATTCTAAAGACCTATCCTCTTTATTTGTTGTTACTTTTATTACGAATATCTGACTTTCTTTAATTTCAGGTTCTTTTTGTTCAATTGAATCTTCTTCCATTTTATTTAAGCTATTGTTTTAGTTTATAAGCTTTATTAAAAGCCCAACTACATCCTAACAAATTAAGAAGCAGTATTATTAATAATTATTATTTATTTATAAATGTTGTGATGGTTGGTAATGTTTAGTTTAAAGGGTAATAAAATGTCTCTATATCTTAAATTTACCGATGATTTTTGTGTTTTAATAATAAATAATTAACATCTTACTGATAGATAGTTTTATCGATGGAAATTAATGGACATTACCAATTATTTTAACATAGCTGAATAATTTGATTATGTGTTATCTAGAAATAATGTTCATTCGATAGTACACATAAACTATAAAAAACAAGAAGAGCTTATGAAAAAACTAACTCAACCCAAAATAAGTCATTACTAAATTTATTATAAATCCTATAACCCCTATTAAACCCAAACCAATTGCAGATATTTTTGAAATTGTTGTAAATTCTTCTGCATCTGGTTTTTTCAAAAGATGCCATACTCTTACAGCTTGATTTATATATAATTTTATGTCAAACATTTTTTAAATTTATTAGAATAAGAAAGAAAGGTTTTTAAAGTTACTGAATTAAAAACTCATTTCGGTATGTGAAAAGCCCTCTTACAAACCAGTACATTGAATAAAGTTCAAATGCAAAGGGAAAATATCCTAAATAACCTAAAATAGGCATTTCAAAAATTTTGAAGAAACTTACAAAAGGAATATCATAAACCCATTTGATAACAGCATAATAATTCCAGAACTCCCAAAAAAATCCAAGAATTATTCCTGCTAAAAGAAGAGACAAGGGAACTGCGAGATTTCTATTTTTTAAATGTCCTAAAATACTTGGTTGATTATTAAGATAATTGATAGGATCCAGTAAAAGAAAAAATCCTAGCCATACTAATGGAAATGTAAATTTTGGATAGAAGACCGGAATAAAAAAACATAAAATTCCTAGGATAATCATTGAACACAAAAAGATTTTAGTTATTCTATATTTTTTTCTTAGTTTTATTTTATCAAATAAATTTATGGATTTTATTAGAGAAGTGGTTTCAAATAAAGCCGGAAGAACAGTTGAAAATGAGACGACTTTTAATATCCATTCTTCTCTTACATCCAATCCTTCTAGTCTAATATATTCCCAATTCTGAATAAATATATTAAAAAATTCAAAAAGATACCAGAAAAATATTGAAAGAATAAATAAACTTGTAAAATGATAAGGATGGTTGTTTATAAAAGAGTTTTTTCTTATTTTGTAAACAATAGCATCTATTACAAGTATATAAGAAAACCAGATAATTGGAAAATACCAATTTGCAAATGGCTGTATTTTTAAGAAAAAGTTAATTTCAACTAAAATAATTGAAATTATTCCCAAAACACCATATTTTTTGAACATAATTATAATAAATTAAAAGGATTTTTAAGGTTTTGCTGCTTATTAAAAATATGGAAATAGAAGATTTAACTCAAAAAACTTGCAGAGCCTGTGAATGGTTTGAAAAACCCATGAGTTTAAAAGAAACAGTAGAATATATTAAAAAAGTTAATAATTGGGAAATTGATGATAGTAGGTCAATAAGTAAAGAGTTTGAATTTAAAAATTTTAGAGAAGCTTTAGAATTTGTTAATAAAGTAGGAATTTTGGCAGAAAAAGAAGGACATCATCTAGATATTAATTTATATAAATATAGAAAAGTTAAGATAAACCCAACAACCCATGCTATTAACGAACTTTCAGAAAATGATTTTATTTTAGCGAGTAAGATTGATGAATTCAATTAACATTTTGACATTAGCTGTTTTCTTGATTATTTTTCTATTTCATAAAACTTATTCAAATTGAGTTTTTAAACTACTCCAAAAACTCAATCCCTAATTCTTCTTCCATTTCAACTTGTTTTTTAATATCCTGCGGAAGCTCTCCACCTCTAATTTGGTTGGATTTCACTCCTGTAATAATAATCATGACCCTAATAGATTTTTCCATGTCAGGACTTATTTGTGCGCCCCAAATCATTTTTGCATCAGGACTTAATTGCTCTCCAACTGTTGCAATAACTGCTCTAGATTCGTCAAGAGACATGTCATTTCCACCAATGATATTTATAAGAGCCCCTGTTGCATTAGAGATATCAACATCTAGTAAGGGATTTGTTAAAGCTTTTTCAATTGCTTCTTGGGCTCTATTAGCAGAGTCTGATTCTCCCATTCCAATTAAAGAAACTCCCCCATTTGTCATAACAGCCCTAACATCTGCAAAATCAAGATTTACTAAACCAGTTTTTGTGACTAATTCTGTAGTGCCTTTAACAGCATTAGTTAATATTTCGTCTGCAACTTTAAATGCAGTTTGTAATGGCAACTCTGGAGCGATTTCCAGTAATTTATCGTTTGGAATTACAATTAAAGTATCTACAACAGATTCTAATCTTTCTAAACCATATTCTGCATTTTCTATTCTTTTTCTTCCTTCTATAGTAAATGGCATTGTTACAACTCCTATAGTTAGAGCTCCTTGTTTTTTTGCTAATTGTGCTATAACAGGAGCTGCGCCACTCCCAGTTCCTCCACCTAACCCACAGGTTACAAAAATCATGTCACATCCCTGCAATTTTTTTTTAATTTCTTGTTCTGTTTCGTGAGCAGCTTCTTCTCCTATTTTTGGATCACTTCCTGCGCCTAAACCCATGGTTAATTCCTTTCCTATAAGGATTTTATGATCTGCGTTTGTATATAATAAATCTTGAGCGTCTGTATTAACAGCTATAAATTCTCCTCCTTTAATCCCAATTTCTCTCATTCTACTAATAGTATTACCTCCTGCTCCCCCTACTCCAAATACCTTAACTTTTGCGTGCTGTCTTTTAATAAGCTCCTCTAATTCTCGGTCAATTTCAGATAGTTCTGGAGATTTGTCAAATTTTAAGTTATTTGCAGATTGAGACGATAAACCAGTTTTTATAGAATCTTTACTGCTTTTAAAATCAAAATCTGAAAAACCCTCTCTTTCAAAATCTTCTTCCATCTAAAAAAATATTTAAATTGATATATAAATATTATTGAACTAATATGGTTGTTTTATAGTGTAGGAGATAATCTATACTTTACCATAAATATTATTAATTTTAATAGGATAATTTATTAGTATTATTATTACTAACTTAAACTTTGTAGTGTTTGATAATTTTTTGGAACTTTTAAAACTAAACCGATCTTATTTTTCAGGCATTATTTTTTTATTATTAACAATATTAGATTTTAATTTTTAGATGGCTGAACTTCTGTTATCTTTTTTCTTTTTTTATTTTGTCTTTTTCATTTTTTTCTCAATTATCTTCTATTCCTTATTTTTAACTTCTTTATTGTTATCTTCCCTTTCAATTCCTTCTTTTTTATCTTTATTTTCAAATTTTTCTTTGTTATCTTCTTTTTTGTTATTATCATCTTTTTCCTTAACCTCAAAATCAAAGTCAGTCATTTTTTTAAATTTATCTTTGAATAACCGTAAAAAAATTTTGACGTTATTACTATCTTCATTAAAAATGACTTTTTTTAAATATTTGTCTTTATTTTTTTCTTCTTTTATTTCAAAATTAAATCTTTTTTTAAAAAAGAAATCTTGTAGGGAATTAATTTTTTCTTTATCATCCGTAATTTTTTTTATTATCCTTAACGTATATTCAACTGGTTTTCCTGCAAGAGGGTTGTTAAAATCTATAGTAACTCTTCCTCCTGAAACTGAGATTATTCTTGCTATTACATTATCTAACTGGAGAACTAATCCGGGATATGGATTAATATTTTGTTTTTTAAAATTATTTAAGGAATAAGTTTTAACTAATCCCGGATTTCTTTTTCCAAAAGCTTTTTCAGGAGTTAAGTAAACAGAATATTCTTTATTTAATTCTTTGCCTTCTAATTCTTCGTCTAGTCCTTTTAAAATCATTTGATTACCAACAGAGATAATTAACGGATTTACCATTTCTGGATTATGCAAACCAATTTTTTTAGCTTCATCTGGATTTGTTGTATCAAAGACTTGGTTATTGGATTTTCCAGTAAATTCTATTTCAATAAAATCATTTTTATTTATTTTTTCCATTTTATCTTAACCTATTATCAGTTCAGTTAATAAATGAACTAAGATAATCGTCTGCTAAAAAAACTGATTTATTAATAGTTAAATCTATTTGATTAATAATTGAAAAATAGGTTTAAAAATCTGACGGAAACATAACAATCTTCTTAATAAGCTTTATAAATGCAATTTCAATTTATCTACTATAAAAGCTTTAATTTAATCAAACAGACATTTAAAATAAAAAATAATTGATTAATGAATTAACAAAAAGTTATATCAACTAGCAATTAAAGTAAAAAATAAAAATTAATAATATCAACTCATATAAGCTAGAGCAAAAGTTTCCGCTTAATAAGTTTAATAGTTACCAATTCAGTAAATTATATAACATAAAAGAAAATTAAAAATGGCTTTAAGAATGATTAGTGCAGCAGAGGCAAAATCAGGGGCATCAATAATTGTAGATGGGGTTTCTTGTATTGTTAAATCAAATGATATTAGCAAAACAGGAAAACATGGCCATGCTAAATGCAGAATTGAAGCTATTGGAATTATCGGTGGAAAGAAAAAAGTTTTTGCGGTTTCTGGGCATGAAAGATTTGAGGTACCAATGATTAATAAACATAGAGCTCAGGTTTTAAATATTATAGGAGATAAGGCAAATATAATGAATTTAGAGAGTTATGAAACACTAGAAATTCCAATCTTAGAAGAATTAAAGCAAGAGATTAAAGAAAGTGACCAAGTTGAATACTGGGATATTGAGGGAAGTAAAATAATTAAAAGGAAGATTTGAGATGGTAGAAGATATTTCCAAGGTATTAGAAGAATTAGCAGAATATTTAACAAATATTAAAAAAATTGAGCTATGGCCAATCGAAGAGGCTAATAGAAAAAATTTATATGAT
>JBBSYY010000030.1:4465-18224 GCA_038044985.1 Nanobdellota archaeon | reverse complement strand
AAAGGATTAAAAAATTGCGAGTTTAGGGTTACCTTTCCACAAGATTTTAATGAAATAATTGAGGCTTTAATTGAATTAGGATTTACGTCAAAAGAAAAAATTAATTTTGAAAATAAAGGCATTGAAACTTTGGATATAACATCTGAGATTATGGAAAGAAATTTGCCAAAATCAGACATAAAAATAAAAGATAAAGAGTTAATTAGAGTTATTTTTAATTCAGGAAAGTTAATTATGGATTGCGTAACAGCTTCTAATAATAAATATTCGGCCGGGGTTTTAGATACCGCAGTTCCTTGCTCAATTATAGCTCAAATGCTGGCTAAAGGATTTCCTAAAGGAGTTTTTCCACCAGAAAAAATTATTCCTTCAGAAGAATTTTTCAAAGAATTAAAAAAAAGAAAAATTTTTATTTATAAAAATGGTAAAAGTGTAAATTAATTTATTATTAATAAAAATTAACTCTCAGATAGATAGCACGAAAAGTTTAGCTGAATAACCAAAAGTTCTCTAAATTATAACAATGAACGAAATGAATTAGAGGTTAAACTTGATGAAAATTATCTTAACTGATAACCTATAAAATTAATAAAGAATAATATTTAATAAGACAAAAGTAATCCACTTACTTGAATATATGAAGAAAATAACCTCTTTATTATATCTTGTTTATTCCTATTTTAACTTCCTTTTTTCTGCCTCTCTAAAAAACCCTCAATAAATTTTTTGCTTTTTTCATGGTCAACAATGCTTCTAACCTCATAAACCTCTCCGGCGTCAGTCTTTACTTTTTCAGCTTTAATCTCAGAAATTCCTTTTTCATAAGCTCTTCTCGTGACCAAAATTTGTTTATCAGAAATGCTTGCCAATCTTTTTCCAACGACAATAAAATTGCCTAGAGCAGTAAATTTAAGCTTTTTGTTTTCAACTCTGTTTATAATTTCCCCGGAAGTTATTCCAGTACCAAAATCAATTTTTTCTCTAAACTTTTTGTTATGCTCATTTAAAATATCAATAATTTTCTCAGCAGCCTTTGCAGCCTCAACCTCATTTCTGTTAGTTAGAGTCATTAGAGGACTAAAAATAATATAAATAAAATTATCTTGCTCGTAAACCGCCCCTTTTCTATCATAAACATACTCCATCGCCCTCTCTAAACTTTGTTTTTCTGTTCTTCCGATTTTATTTTTAATTTTTAAAACTAAAACGGCCGCGTTAGATTTATGGCCTTTTAAAACTAAAGCCTGATCAGCTTGTCTTATTGGTTCTTTTACTTTCCAATCTGTAAATTTTTCTACTTCGTATCCTCTTAAAGCAGGTATTGATTGTTTTTCTGGTGTTTGAGACATTTCTTTTTCTCTTAATTCTAATTCTCTATCTCCGTAATGATAAGCCAAGGACCTCTTCTTAAAAAAATTTCTAAATAAAAATAATAAAACTACAGCTGAAATTATAATTACAAAAATCCATATGATCGGATCAAAATTAAATTTTTCGTTTACGGCATTAACCTTTACAGCATATCCTGTTAATTTAATTCCTTCTTGGAATATTTCATTTTCTCCATCACTAATTTTTATATTATATTCACCGCGCCCACTTAACTTAAATTTTTGGGTTTCTCCAAAACCAAGGTTAACACTTTTTATAAATGGCTTTCCATTTAGCTCAACTTCAATATCTTTTCTGTAAGGGATATTTCCAATGTTTGTAACTGTTAGAGTGTTATTTACTAATTCAAAAGAGGCGATTGCTTTTTCATTAACAAAGAATTTTTTTGTACTACTTATTTCATTAGCAGAAGCCTGTATTTCATAATATCCAGAGGTTAAATTAGCAGGGATTTTATATTGGAGTATTTCATTTGAACTTACAATTTTTTCAAAAAATCTTTTAGAGTTTTCATTTCTAATTATAATAGAAACTTCTCCCCTCACATTAATTCCTGTCTGATCTAATAAATTTGGCTTTACTTCTAAAATTGTGCCCGGATCAAAATTCTGATTATTTAAAGCTAAATCTACGCTTTTCAAAACTTGAAAAACATTGAGGTTAGCCATTGCAATTCCTTCACTAGTTCTTATTCCATTAGTCTCTTCAAAAATCAATACATCTAATCTATAATTACCAGCAGGGGTTTCTTCAATTAATTTAAAACTTACTGAAAACTCTCCATTAACAACTTTCCCATAAAATTTTCCGGCGTCATAACTAACTGTTTGATTTTCTTGGGTGGTAGATTCTGTTTCATTAGTGGAAATTGTTTCGTTAGTATTGTCCATAGTAATTGTAGATTTATTACTAGTTGCATTTGCTTGAATACTTTCATTATTTACTTCTATTTGTAAAAAACTTAGAAGGGGGACACTTATTTCTACCTCTCCATTAACAGGATTTCCATTTAATCTTGCCGCAGTTCCAGAAACCACTATCCCTTCTCCAGGATTTGCAAAAAAAGCGTCTTTAGATAATTTAATTATAAGCCTTTTTGAAATTTCAAAATTATCGCTTTGCCTTGTCTCTCCAGAATAACTGCTTGAAAAATAACAATTTCCATTAGCTTGTTGAATCGTATAAAAATTTAAAGGGAGTTTAATATTAACATTGCCTTCTTCATCAGGAAGGTTATTGAATTCAATTACAGGGTTTCCTCCACAAAATAATGTAACTTTTAACAGCCGGTCGCTAAAAAAAGGATCGGCCTTGACATTTAAATCTATAGTGTCTCCTAAGTTATACTTACTATTTAATTCAGAGAACAACACTCCAGCAGAAACAAAACTAATAATTAATAAACTGAATATACAAAATACAAACACCGATAAATTTCTTTTTGACATGATTTATTATAATTAAGTGAATATTTAAAGTTTTTCAGTCTCCAAAATCTAGATTTTAGAGAGCGCGTTTACGGTTTGCTGATAATGGACTATATTAATCTCTTTCTAATCTTAAGCAACAACCTTTAAATATCTAAACCCTGTTATTAAATAAATTAGCAAATAATTAAAAAAAGAGACTATAATCTCTATTTAGAAAAGCCTTACTAATAATTAAATGGTATTTTATGAAGAAAACTATGAAAAAAAATGTTTTAAATCCTTGGGAAGTTAAAGGATTAATTAATTACGACAGTTTAATTAAAGAATTTGGAATCTCTTATTTAAAAGACCTTCCAGAAGTTTTTAATAAAGAGCTTCTTTTCAGAAGAAAGATTGTTTTTGCCCATAGAGACTTTCAAAGAATTCTAGAATCTATTAAAACTAAGAAAAAATTTGTAATGATGACTGGATTAATGCCTACTGGAAGATTTCATTTAGGACATGCAATTCTCGCAAAACAATTTCCTTTCTATCAAAAATTAGGAGCAAAAATTTATATTGCAGTAGCTGATTTAGAAGCTTATAATGTCCGGAAACAATCATTAGATGAAAGCAGAAAAATTGCAAAAGAATATATTTTAAACTATATTGCTCTTGGTTTAGATGTTAAAAATGTAGATATTTATTTTCAGTCATCGAGAAGTAATGATGCTAAAAAATCAAACGCTTATTATAGATTGCAAAATTTATTAGCAAGACATGCGACTTTTAATGAGTTTAAAGCGGTTTATGGAGACATAACTCCAGGAAAAATGCTTTCTTCTTTATTACAGGCTTCTGACATGCTTCATTCTCAATTGCCAGAGTTTGAAAATTTTTGTCCTGTTGTTGTTCCTATTGGAATTGACCAAGACCCTCATTTAAGATTAGCTAGAGATATTGCATCGAGGATAAAAGCTCTAAAGTTCACCCAATTATCTTCTACTTATCATTTATTTGCTCCTGGATTAAAAGGAGAAAAAATGTCTGCTTCAGATCCCAATTCTTATATAGCTTTATCTGACAATGAAACTATTGTAAAATCAAAAATTAGTAATGCGTTTTCGGGAGGCCAACCAACTTTAGAAGAGCATAAAATTAAAGGAGGAAATCCTGATATAGATGTAAGCTTCCAGTATTTAAAAATGTTTTTAGAAGAGAATGACAAAAAACTTGAAGAAATTTATAATGACTACAAATCTGGAAAACTTTTAACATCAGAATTAAAAAACTACACAATTAAAAAATTAAATGCCTTTTTGAAAAATCATCAAAAAGAAATTGAAAAAGCTAAGAAGTTTGTTGAGAGGTTTATGGGCTAATCATCAGAACAAATTCTAACTTACCTTTTTAAATTAGTTTCAGTCCATTCCTCATGCTTCTTAGTAAACCAAGGAGACCCAAAGAATTTTTAGTAAGAGAGGTAAATAAAAAACTTCCGAATGAAAAAAAGAGATTTTGGTTTTTCTAATGTTTTCACAATATTTTTAAACACGCTTTCTTTATTAGTTATATGAAAATCCTATCCTTACACTGCGACTATATAAAATTTAAGCCATTAAAAAAAGCTTTAAAAAACCCCGAAGAACTTTCTGAAGAGAGAAAAAAAGAAATTATGGTTGAGAATCCTCTTGTTATAATGATTGCTGTTGAAAAACACGATCAAGAAAATCCTCAGCTTATTAAACAAATAACAAATGAAATTCAGGATATTGCAAACAAGGTAAAATCAAAAAAAATTGTTCTCTATCCTTATTCTCATCTATCTCCTTCTTTATCAAATCCGGATTTTGCACTTAAAACTCTTGAAAAAATAGATCAGTCTTTAAAAAAACTAAAATTTCAGAGCGTAAGAGCTCCTTTTGGGTATTATAAAGAATTTGAGTTAAAAGTTAAGGGTCATCCATTAAGCGAACTTTCAAGGGATATTAAATTTTCTGGAGAACATAAACAAACTGAACAAGAATCTGGAGAGAATATAAAACAGCTTCTAAAAAAAATTTCAAGGTCAAAACTTGATACAAGAAAACTAAAAGAAAACGACCATAGAATTTTAGGTCAGCAGATGAATTTATTTAGTTTTAATAATGCTGCGCCAGGCCAAGTATTTTGGCATGATAAAGGACTAATTATATTTAATGAGCTAGTTTCTCACTGGAGAGAATTGCATAGAAAAAATAGCTACCAAGAAATCTCGACTCCGTTTATTTTAGATAATGAATTATGGAAAGTTTCTGGTCATTGGAAACTATATAGAGAGAATATGTTTCTGACAGAATATGAAAAAAGAGATTTTGCTGTTAAGCCTATGAATTGTCCAGGAGCAATGTTAGTTTATAGAAGTAAATCCAGGAGTTATAAAGAATTTCCTTTAAGATTAGCTGAATTAGGAGTAGTGCATAGAAAAGAACTTTCAGGAGTTTTGTCAGGGTTATTAAGGGTTATAAAGATAACTCAAGACGACGCACATGTTTTTGTCACAAATGAGCAGCTTGAAGATGAAATTATAAATGTAATAAAAATATTTAAAGAATTATTAGATAAATTCAGATTTGAATACAAATTTACAGTAAGTGTGAGGAGTAAAGAAAAAAAAGACAAATATTTAGGAGATGACAAATTATGGAATAGTGCTGAAAAATATCTAGAAAATGGTTTGAAAAAATTAAAACTTGAGTATGAAATAGTAAAGGGGGAAGCAAAATTTTATGGACCTAGTCTAGATGTTATAATAAAAGATTCATTAGGAAGAGAGTGGCAACTTTCGACTCTTCAACTTGATTTTAATCTGCCAAAAAGATTTGAACTTGAGTATACTGGAAAAAATAATAAATCACATGTGCCAATAATTTTACATAGAGTTATTTATGGCTCACTAGAAAGGTTTATCGGAATTTTATTAGAACATACTAACGGCCATTTGCCTACTTGGTTAGCTCCTATACAAGTTAGAGTTATTAATTTTACAGATAGAAATAATAATGCATGTGAAAAGTTTGTAAAAAAACTTAAAGAATTTAATGTAAGAACAGATTTTGATTTTTCTTCAGAACCACTGCAAGGAAAAATAAAACAAGCTGAGATTGAAAAAATTCATTATATTATAGTAATAGGCGATAAAGAAGAAAAAGAAAATACTCTTGCGGTAAGGAGCAAAGGGAAAGTTATTTCAGTGAAAGAAAAGGAGTTTATTGATAAAGTTAAAAGAGAGATTGAAGAAAAAGTTTTTAATTAAATATCAAAGCGTGTCTAAAAAATAATTTAGCTTTAAATTAATGTTTTTAATAATCAATGGGCTATCTAAGTGGGCAAGGAATTTTTACAAAATCAATTGCTAAAGTAAGACGACTGTCCTACAAATCCTTATAAATTACTTCTTACTTTACTAACCATGTCATTTAAATCGTTCAAAGAAACTCTTGAAAAAATTGAAGCCTCTGGGGTTTTTAAAAATTTTAAATATAATAATCCTAAAGCAGAGCTTTGTGCAGGATTTTTTATCCTTGATTTTATTGGTAATGACGATAAATACTCATTAGATTATAAATTAGGAGAGAAAATTTTCACCTTTAATTTAGACTTAGAAAAAAATGAAATATTGATTCAAGAAGATAAATTAATAGACATCCCTCCAGACAGCAGACAATACCAACAAAAACTTGAAAAAATAAGTTTATCAGAAGTTAATATAGAATTAAATGAATTAAAATCTATTGTAGAAACTAAAACAGTAGATAATAACATAAAATCAAAGTTCCAAAAAATAATTGCGATACTACAAACTTATAATGGTTCAGAAACAAAAAATAAAAAAATACAAATTTGGAATTTAACCTGTATTTTAGATAGCTTAATTATTATTCATATCCTTATTAATTCAAAAACAGGTAGGGTATTAAAGTTTGAGAAAAGATCCTTGTCAGATATGTTTAAGAAGAGTTTTTGAAACAAAAGATTTTTTAAACAAAGATACTCATATCTTTATAGCTATAAAAGGGTAAATATTAATAAATACTAATAAACTAAAACCTTAGAAGGAAATCTGCTTATTTTAAAGAGCAGAAGACTCGCTACAATTCCCAAGAATTTATATAAAGAATATTACCAATAATAATTAATAAGATCTGAATTTAGACAACTAGAGAAACATGACAAAAGAAATAGATAAAATAATTGCAGAAATAAGCCCTTATTATAGAGATAGAGATAAGAGAAAAATGCCAATTGCAAATATTGAGCATAATTTAGTTTATGACTCTTCATCAGAAACTTTAGAACCTACTTATTTCTTTATTTTAGATATGATGGGAAGAATAAATCTTAGTATTAAAAAAGTTACTGATAACTTTGCTTCTTCTCCAGGAAGCGGGCATTTTTCAGAACTAGGAATTAAAAAAACACAGATGCAAGAACAAGCTTCAAAAATTCTCGGAACAATTAATGGGGTTTTAAGAAGTATCCTAAATTTGATTTATGACTTAAAAGAATTTAAAATAAGATTAAGTCATTACGATACTGCAAATTCAAAAGATAAAGCAAAATCAGAAGCAGGACTTCTTGCTTTAAAGCAGATATGGATGGATAAAGTTGATGTTCAGAGGGGGCAAGGAAGTATAAATGCTTTGTCTGCTGGAAACTTGCAATTTGTTACTTTAAGAGATGCTTTTGTAGTTGCAAACTCGCCAGAAGAAGTTGATAAAATGGATTTAAATGATAGAGTTAAAAGAATTTTAAAACCAAGAGTGCAGGAATTTTTTGAATGGAAAAAAAGAAGTGAGCAAGAATTAAAAAAGAGATTTGAAATAGAGAAAGCTTATTTAAAAAGTCAGGTAAATGCTTTAAAATTGCAGGCAAAATGGGCAAAACCTTATCTAAAAGCAGCAGAAAAACTAGCTCAAGATGAGAAATTAGCAGATGAAGCTGCCTTGGTAACTGCTTTTAATACAATTTTATTACAACTAACTTTAATCGGTAGTAAAGAGGTAAACCTAGAAAGCAGAACAACCTATTCAAGATACGGAGGTTTAACAATTCCAGAAGATTTCAAAAGAAAAAAATTAAGAAAATATTATTCTATTGTTTTGGTTGATTTTAATTTTAGAGGTATTCCTTCAAAAATAGGACAACATTATGTATTCGGAGGAAAAGCAGACATTAAATTTAAATCTTATGCTTTAAATGAGGACGAATTGGCGTTACTTAATTCTAAGCTAAATGAATCTGATTTGGACCTAGCTTTGAGATTGGTGGAGGGAATGACAGAAGAATCATTATCTCAATTAAAAATTGACATAGACGAGTTTATGGAGAATAAAGAAGAAGAAAAATCTGATATTAACCCTTTTTCAGCTCTTTTTGGATTATTTAAAGGAGAAGAAAAATCTGACGAAGAGAAAGAGAAAGAAAAATTAGAACTTCTAAAAAATAAAGGCGTTAAAAAAGATTCTTATGCAGAAGCTTATATTAAAAATATTGCAATTGCCGAGGCAATGGATAATGCATTTACAATTTATGATGCTTCCAAAGGCATGATGAGAATGGTTACCTTTCCTTATGGTGGAGGAAAAGGAACTGTTAGAGGTGTTGGAAGAGCTCCATTAACTGTCGGCGAAAAATTATTAGGTATTAGACCAGGAATGGTTGGACCAAAATGGTAGTTTTTTGTTGAGATTTCCACCAAAAACCATAAATACTTCTTTGACTTATCTTAATTAAGCTCTTCCTATAATCTAAATTAATATTTATTATTACTAAAATAAATAGTATAATACTTAACAACTAATAACTAGCAAGAAGAAAAATGAAGAAAACAACCAAAAAAACAAATAAACGCTCTGGAAAAATTAAAAAAGAGATTCTTAAGGGTATTAAAAATTCTTTTAATCTAGAATTTAAAAGAGTTGGCTGGAAAAAAATCAGCACTAATATTAAAGATAAAAAATTTAATCAAGAAAAAAAAGAGGGGGCCAAAGAACTTGAAACAGTTATAGAAAAAACGTCTGCTGCTTCTGCTTCTAGTTTTAATTTAGAAAATTTCAGAAATCTTAATCTTGAAGAAATAATCCCTGTTTTAAAAGAAAGAGGTTTTCAACAAACAAGACCGAGAATAAGAAACATACAAACAACTGAAGAAGATGCAGAACAAGAACAAAGAATTTATGACCTTCCAAAAACTCTTGCTGTTAATCAAACACCATCAAAAAATTACTGGGAAAATTCTGATTACTTATCTTCTATGAATAAAAATTACGAAATTAAACAAACAACTCCTGATGGAAGTTCTGGAAAATTTGTGACTTCTATGCAAGAAAACAGATTTCAATTACCTAGTTCAACAAGTTCAATGTCTCAAATAAGTTCTAGTTCAATAGGAACAACGCAAACTGCTCAATCTTATGAAGCAGAGCAAAAGCTAAGAGAGAATAGAAGGAGATTTTGAAAAACTATTTAAATAATAATAATAATAATAACTTTATAAACGACCAATAACTCATAATATAAAGTCAGGAAGTCTAACATTGGCAATCTCTCGCTCATAAATTAGGATTATCTATTGATTAAATTAAACATAATAAAATAAATAAAAGTAATAATTAAAAGTCTATGGATAATATAAACCGAAGTCTCGCACTCCAACTAACTCTGAAAATTATTAATTAATAAAACAAATTAACAAAAAATAAATTAAGAATAAAAACCAATAAAAATGACAAACTATGAATCAATCTACCCAGGAATAAATTATTTAACTTTAATGCCTAGTTATTACTATCCTCCAATTTCTGGCTATAGGGTTTCTGCAGGAGAGCTTGGAGCAGCTGTTGACCCAAGAACAGCTAATCAGCTAGGAGAATTAAACATTAAATTAAATCCTGGAGTTAAAACAATAGAAATTCAGGGGATTAGTGCTCAAACACTTGAATCAATTCCAGAACAGCATTTAGATGAAATAAAAAGGCTTTCAAAACTAACAGGAGTTAAACCAACCTTGCATGGGCCATTATTAGAAGCTTCTGGAATTGGAAGAGAAGGATGGACAGAAGAGCAAAGAATAGGAGTAGAAAAACAAATGGAATCAGCGGTGTTAAGAGCTCATAAAATGGATCCTCAAGGAAATATTCCAGTAACTTTTCATTCAACAGCAGAATTGCCTGAATTAAGGCCGCATATAAAATCGGATAAAGAAGGAAAAAGAGAAAAAATAGGACAGGGACTTTATATTGTAAATGAAGATACTGGACAGATAGGAATGATAAAGCCTGAAAAAAGATATTTAGGGGAAGGAGAATTTACTGGAAAAGAATTAAAATTTGAGGCAGAAAAAGAGCTAGAAAGAAGAAATAAAGAAACGTGGACAGAAAATCTTTCTCAAATTAATCTATTCGCTGATAGAGGAGAAGAAGCTTTAAGAGGAGCAGAAAGACAATTCCCAGAAATTTATCAACAATTTGGAAAATTAAATAAAGAATTGATAAAGGGTGAAGAGGATAGGAAATCATACGAAGACGCTGAAAGAACCATAAAACATGGACAAATCTATTTAAGAGATTCTTATAGAAGTTTAAGGCAACTCTTTGATAGAGCTTGGTCTAGTGCCGACGAAGAAGAAAAAAAAAAGCTAAAAGAGTTTGCTGAATTTGCTGCACCAAAAATTAGCAGAGATTTTGAAACAGACCCAGAAAAAATACAGCAACTAAGACAGGTTGTTGAAAGAGGATTAGATGCTCTTTCAGGTTTAAAACCACCTCAAATATTTACTCCTCTTGATAATTTTGTTGTTAAAAAATCTGCGCAGACTTTTGCAAATGTAGCAGAATCAGCTTACAATAAATTTGGAGATACCGCTCCAATAATAAGCATTGAAAATCCGCCAGCTGGGGGAGGAATATCAACAGGAGAAGATCTTAAAAAACTTGTAATATCTTCAAGAGAACAGCTGGCAAAAAATTTAGTTGAAAATAAAGGTTTTTCAAATTCAGAAGCAAATCAAATTGCTGAAAAAATGATTGGAGCAACTTGGGATGTTGGCCATATTAATATGCTAAGAAAAAAAGGCTACACTGAAAAAGAAATCGTTGAAGAAACAAAAAAAATTGCTCCTTATGTTAAACACGTTCATTTGTCTGATAATTTTGGTTTAGATCATACTGAATTGCCGATGGGAATGGGTAATGTTCCATTAAAACCAATGATGGAAGAATTGAAAAGAGCTGGATTTAAAGGAAAGGAAATTATTGAAGCGGGAAATTGGTGGCAGTATTTTGCAGAACATGGGGGAGGAAATCCATTTAAACCGAGTATTGAAGCTTTTGATTCCCCTATTTACGCTATGGAAACCGCGCCTACATGGTCTCAGACAGGAATCTATGGAGCTTATTTTTCAGGACACGGTCCAATAAATCCTCCGGTCCATCATAATATTTATGGCGCAGGATTCCAGACTCTTCCAGTTGAGTTAGGAGGAGAAATCCAAACAGGAGAAAAAGGAAGATTTGCAGGAGGAGCTAGCGGGCAGTAAATTTTTATATCAATAGAATTTTTTATATAAGTTGTTTAGCAAAAAAAAGTTTAATTTTATGTTAAGAATCTTACGAGCAAAAATAAGTTTTCTCAACGATTGTTATAAAATATTATTTGAAGTTTGGTTTTAGTATTAGTTAAGTGTCCAGAGACCTTATTTTTTCCAATATAGAAATTTCTAATAATAGTATATTAATAACTATTAAGTAAATAGAAGATTTATAAAGTAGTATCTACACAAACATTACAACATGAATGAGATAGAATTAAAAAATTTGTTTATGAAAGCGGCTAGAACAGATAGATTTCTGACCGAAGATGAAAGACAAATAGATGGGGCATTAATATTCAAAAGAAAAGCATTAGGTTTGTGCGGAAATCAATCGATAAAAACATTAGATGAGATGGCGCAATTATTGTGTGATACAAGAATTGCTTCCTCAGTAAAAGAAGGAAGAGAACTCACGCCATCGCTTATAGACATAACATTAAAATATAGTATATTTAAATATATTACCATTGACGAAGTGAGAGATGGAAAAGACAATATAAGATATCAAATTAAGGTTTACACTTCTAATTTTTTGTGAATTTTAACGAAGGCAACAACGCTAAAAAATTTTCGGTGGCAGCCTCTTAGAGCCGACTCGCAATTACGCTTAACATTAAGTTAACAAAACCAAAAATAAAATTATATAAAACCTAAGATTTAGATCTTTTTTTAACAACCAGTCTTTTAATAACCTTTCTTTGACCAATATGTCTTTGACTGAAAAAATAATATACAGCATAAATTGAGACTAAAATAACCTCTATTAAAAATAACAAAAGCAATATTTCTATGACTCCAGAATTTTCTTCAGTTTTGTTATTAGGCTTAGACAAAGAGCTTGATTTAGACAAAGAGCTAGAAAGTTTAATTGGTTCTAGAGAACTTTTTCTTATTTCAGTATCTCTATCACTTGCCTCTATATCACATTTTAAAACTATTTCTTTTTTAGAAGACACTAGTTTATTATCACCGAAATGAACTTCTGCTCTGATATTATGATTCCCAGGCCTTACATCGTCGTCTATTTTCAAAAAAAAGTCCTTCTTTTTATAATCGTCCTGATTAAATCTTTCTAATTTAAAAACTTCTGTTTTCTCAGAAATTTCGAAATCGCTTTTGATAGTTATATATGCGTTCTCGTCTGTAACCCCAATATTCCTAACCCCAACTTCTGCGTCTATATATTCTCCGCACGAATAAATCCTGTTCATAAAATTAAATTTATCTATCAGAATTTCACGTTCGCCCCTTACAAGATCTATTATAATATACTCTTTATTACACTCGTTTCCATTAACTGTGATAAGCAGCGCGTATTTATCATTTTCATCTAAATCGTGTGGAGTGTTAAATTCTACCTTTGTAGTTTCGCTCTCCTGTTTATTTAAATTAACTGAATCCTCTTCTTCTTTTATTATCTTTTCCTTAGTAACATCATAAAGATAAGATTTAATGACGAAACTTTCTTTCTTTTCTAAATTATTTGTAACTTTAAATGAAAAGCTTATTTTTTCTCCAGCCTTATATTTTTTTTTATTGTCTATACTCAAGAAATCAATTTTAATACTGCTGTTTTTATTTTCACACGCATCTGTTTTTTTAAAATCTGGCGGTTTCTCTGAACAAGCTATAGCGCAACAAACGCTATTTTTCGTTGACAATACCTCTCCAATACAAATTTCATTACTAGAACAAAGATGACCATTAACTTCCTGACAACTAAAAAAACCAATGTCTTTCACTGAAACATTCCATGTATGCTCTAAAATCTTCTCTCCATCTAATGCAGATACTTTAACTACATAATCTCCAATAGGTTTTTTAAATTTGTAGTTGTTTCCAAACCAAACTAAATTATTATCAACTTTCCACTCTATAACAATAGTCTCTGAATCTAAGTCAGTAAAACTAACATTAAAATAATTCTCTGTATTTTCTAGGAAATTTAAATTGGTTACATTAGGGGAGTATGAATTAAGAGTGGGGGCATCATTAATACAGTTTTTTAAAGCATCGCTTGAACCAGGATTAATAATTGGATCATTGTCATTACAATCCACGCCTAAATTATAGCCATCCCCGTCTAGATCAGCTAAATCACTTCCATCACAATCTTCATCAATGTTATTATAAGGGATCTCTTCAGCTCCAGGATGGATATTAGGATTATCGTCGTTACAATCTAAGTTTATGTTATAGCTGTCTCCATCTACATCCATTAAATCACCTCCATTACAATCTTCGTCAATATTGTTGTAAGGAATTTCATCTGCTCCAGGATGGATATTAGGATTATCGTCGTTACAATCTAAGTTTATGTTATAGC